>NZ_AJTZ01000001.1 GCF_000286075.1 Streptococcus ratti FA-1 = DSM 20564
GCTAAGCGACTACCCTATCTCACAGGGGGCAACCCCCAACTACTTCAGGCGTGCTAGGGCTTAACTGCTGTGTTCGGCATGGAAACAGGTGTATCTCCTAGGCTATCATCACTTAACTTGAATGAGCATTCACTCAAAATTGAATAGCGCTCAAAACCGCTGCTCTTCTTCTTTGGGTTAAGTCCTCGAGCGATTAGTATTGGTCCGCTTCACGTGTCACCACGCTTCTACTCCCAACCTATCAACCTGATCTTCTCTCAGGGCTCTTACTAACTGCGTTAGGGGAAATCTCATCTTGAGGCGGGCTTCACACTTAGATGCTTTCAGCGTTTATCCCTTCCCTACATAGCTACCCAGCGATGCTCTTGGCAGAACAACTGGTACACCAGCGGTAAGTCCACTCTGGTCCTCTCGTACTAGGAGCAGAGCCTCTCAAATTTCCTACGCCCGCGACGGATAGGGACCGAACTGTCTCACGACGTTCTGAACCCAGCTCGCGTGCCGCTTTAATGGGCGAACAGCCCAACCCTTGGGACCGACTACAGCCCCAGGATGCGACGAGCCGACATCGAGGTGCCAAACCTCCCCGTCGATGTGAACTCTTGGGGGAGATAAGCCTGTTATCCCCAGGGTAGCTTTTATCCGTTGAGCGATGGCCCTTCCATGCGGAACCACCGGATCACTAAGCCCGACTTTCGTCCCTGCTCGAGGTGTTGCTCTCGCAGTCAAGCTCCCTTATACCTTTACACTCTGCGATTGATTTCCAACCAATCTGAGGGAACCTTTGGGCGCCTCCGTTACCTTTTAGGAGGCGACCGCCCCAGTCAAACTGCCCGTCAGACACTGTCTCCAATAGGGATCACCTATTCGGGTTAGAGTAGCCATAACACAAGGGTAGTATCCCAACAACGCCTCCGATGAAACTGGCGTCCCATCTTCTTTGGCTCCTACCTATCCTGTACATGTGTTACAGATACGCAATATCAAACTGCAGTAAAGCTCCATGGGGTCTTTCCGTCCTGTCGCGGGTAACCTGCATCTTCACAGGTACTAAAATTTCACCGAGTCTCTCGTTGAGACAGTGCCCAAATCATTACGCCTTTCGTGCGGGTCGGAACTTACCCGACAAGGAATTTCGCTACCTTAGGACCGTTATAGTTACGGCCGCCGTTTACTGGGGCTTCAATTCACACCTTCGACCTAAGTCTAAGCGCTCCTCTTAACCTTCCAGCACCGGGCAGGCGTCACCCCCTATACGTCATCTTACGATTTAGCAGAGAGCTGTGTTTTTGATAAACAGTTGCTTGGGCCTTTTCACTGCGGCTGACCTTAGTCAGCGCCCCTTCTCCCGAAGTTACGGGGCCATTTTGCCGAGTTCCTTAACGAGAGTTCGCTCGTTCACCTGAGGCTACTCGCCTCGACTACCTGTGTCGGTTTGCGGTACGGGTAGAGTATACATTTGCGCTAGAAGCTTTTCTCGGCAGCGTGACATCACTCACTTCGCTACTAAACTTCGCTCCCCTTCACAGCTCAACGTTACAGGACTAAGCATTTGACTCAGTCCACGCCTCACTGCTTGGCCAGACACTTCCAATCGTCTGGTTGAGCTAGCCGTCTGCGTCCCTCCTTCACTCTATACTCTAGTACAGGAATATCAACCTGTTGCCCATCGGATACACCGTTCGGTCTCTCCTTAGGTCCCGACTAACCCAGGGCGGACGAGCCTTCCCCTGGAATCCTTAGTCTTACGGTGGACAGGATTCTCACCTGTCTTTCGCTACTCATACCGGCATTCTCACTTCTATGCGCTCCAATGCTCCTTGCGGTACACCTTCAGCGCACATAGAACGCTCTCCTACCATACCTATAAAAGGTATCCACAGCTTCGGTAAATTGTTTTAGCCCCGGTACATTTTCGGCGCAGGGTCACTCGACTAGTGAGCTATTACGCACTCTTTGAATGAATAGCTGCTTCTAAGCTAACATCCTAGTTGTCTGTGCAACCCCACATCCTTTTCCACTTAACAATTATTTGGGGACCTTAGCTGGTGGTCTGGGCTGTTTCCCTTTCGACTACGGATCTTAGCACTCGCAGTCTGACTGCCGATTATAACACGTTGGCATTCGGAGTTTATCTGATATTGGTAATCCGGGATGGACCCCTCAATCAAACAGTGCTCTACCTCCAACGCTCTCTCAATCGACGCTAGCCCTAAAGCTATTTCGGAGAGAACCAGCTATCTCCAAGTTCGTTTGGAATTTCTCCGCTACCCACAAGTCATCCAAGCACTTTTCAACGTGCCCTGGTTCGGGCCTCCAGTGCGCTTTACCGCACCTTCACCCTGCTCATGGGTAGGTCACATGGTTTCGGGTCTACGTCCACGTACTATGCCGCCCTTTTCAGACTCGGTTTCCCTACGGCTCCGTCTCTTCAACTTAACCTCGCACATAAACGTAACTCGCCGGTTCATTCTACAAAAGGCACGCTCTCACCCATGAACGGGCTCGAACTTCTTGTAGGCACACGGTTTCAGGTTCTCTTTCACTCCCCTTCCGGGGTACTTTTCACCTTTCCCTCACGGTACTGGTTCACTATCGGTCACTAGGGAGTATTTAGGGTTGGGAGATGGGCCTCCCAGATTCCGACGGGATTTCGCGTGTCCCGCCGTACTCAGGATACTGCTAGGGGGAAAGACTATTTCAATTACGAGGCTCTTACTCTCTTTGGCTTACCTTTCCAGGTAATTCTTCTATAATCTGTTCCTCCCACAGCGCAGTCCTACAACCCCGAAGTGTAAACACTTCGGTTTGCCCTTGAGCCCTTTCGCTCGCCGCTACTCAGGCTATCGCTCTTGCTTTCTCTTCCTGCAGCTACTTAGATGTTTCAGTTCACTGCGTCTTCCTCTTCATTACCTTAACAGTAATGAGTGACATGCATCACATGCCGGGTTCCCCCATTCGGACATCTCTGGATCAGGGCTTACTTACAGCTCCCCAAAGCATTTCGTCGTTCGTCACGTCCTTCATCGGCTCCTAGTGCCTAGGCATCCACCGTGCGCCCTTACTTACTTAACCTTATTAAAAAACTCTTTCAATATGATCTACAGCGTTTCGGTTTCTTTTGTTGCGCTATTCAATTGTCAATGAACGATCTCTAAGATACTAAGACCGTCCCAACTTGTTGGGCATTTCTGTAGAAAAATAGGAAATCGACGCTGTGTGCTGGCACACGAGGAGATTTATCTTTTTTCCTAAGAAATGAGGTCGTGTTCAATTACGTGAACACTATCTTAGTCACTAGAATACAAAATTGTCCTCTTCCGAACATCTCTTTGTATCCTAGATAATGGAGCCTAGCGGGATCGAACCGCTGACCTCCTGCGTGCAAAGCAGGCGCTCTCCCAGCTGAGCTAAGGCCCCACGTCCCTCTCAAAACTAAACAAGACGTCCAAGTGCTTCCGTGTAAGTACAGATACTGAGTCAAATTGTACTCGGGCTAAAAGCTTGTGATTTAGATAAACCATCTGGTATGCAAGCATACTGCCTTGCTTTCCTAAAATCAAGTCGCTTTTAGACGCCCTCCGTTACTTACTTTTCCTTAGAAAGGAGGTGATCCAGCCGCACCTTCCGATACGGCTACCTTGTTACGACTTCACCCCAATCATCCATCCCACCTTAGGCGGCTGGCTCCTTAACGGTTACCTCACCGACTTCGGGTGTTACAAACTCTCGTGGTGTGACGGGCGGTGTGTACAAGGCCCGGGAACGTATTCACCGCGGCGTGCTGATCCGCGATTACTAGCGATTCCGACTTCATGGAGGCGAGTTGCAGCCTCCAATCCGAACTGAGATCGGCTTTCAGAGATTAGCTTGCCGTCACCGGCTCGCGACTCGTTGTACCGACCATTGTAGCACGTGTGTAGCCCAGGTCATAAGGGGCATGATGATTTGACGTCATCCCCACCTTCCTCCGGTTTATTACCGGCAGTCTCGCTAGAGTGCCCAACTCAATGATGGCAACTAACAATAAGGGTTGCGCTCGTTGCGGGACTTAACCCAACATCTCACGACACGAGCTGACGACAACCATGCACCACCTGTCACCGATGTACAAAAGTAAAACTCTATCTCTAGAGCGGGCATCGGGATGTCAAGACCTGGTAAGGTTCTTCGCGTTGCTTCGAATTAAACCACATGCTCCACCGCTTGTGCGGGCCCCCGTCAATTCCTTTGAGTTTCAACCTTGCGGTCGTACTCCCCAGGCGGAGTGCTTAATGCGTTAGCTCCGGCACTAAGCCCCGGAAAGGGCCTAACACCTAGCACTCAGCGTTTACGGCGTGGACTACCAGGGTATCTAATCCTGTTCGCTACCCACGCTTTCGAGCCTCAGCGTCAGTTACAGACCAGAGAGCCGCTTTCGCCACCGGTGTTCCTCCATATATCTACGCATTTCACCGCTACACATGGAATTCCACTCTCCCCTTCTGCACTCAAGTCCTGCAGTTTCCAAAGCACACAATGGTTAAGCCACTGCCTTTGACTTCAGACTTACAAAACCGCCTGCGCTCGCTTTACGCCCAATAAATCCGGACAACGCTCGGGACCTACGTATTACCGCGGCTGCTGGCACGTAGTTAGCCGTCCCTTTCTGGTCAGTTACCGTCACTGTGTGAACTTTCCACTCTCACACACGTTCGTCTCTGACAACAGAGCTTTACGATCCGAAAACCTTCTTCACTCACGCGGCGTTGCTCGGTCAGGGTTCCCCCCATTGCCGAAGATTCCCTACTGCTGCCTCCCGTAGGAGTCTGGGCCGTGTCTCAGTCCCAGTGTGGCCGGTCACCCTCTCAGGTCGGCTATGTATCGTCGCCTAGGTAGGCCTTTACCCTACCTACTAGCTAATACAACGCAGGTCCATCTACTAGTGATGCTCTTGCATCTTTCAAGCGTCTAACATGTGTTAAACTCTCTTATGCGGTATTAGCTATCGTTTCCAATAGTTATCCCCCGCTAATAGGCAGGTTACCTACGCGTTACTCACCCGTTCGCGACTCAAGAAAACACGATGTGCAAGCACGGTGTGTTCCCTTGCGTTCCACTTGCATGTATTAGGCACGCCGCCAGCGTTCGTCCTGAGCCAGGATCAAACTCTCATTTAATCTTACTCATTCCTGTCACTGACAGATCTTTTTCTTGACAGGTTGGTCTCCCAACCCGCACTTGGTTCGTCTTGTTCAGTTTTCAAAGGGC
>NZ_AJTZ01000002.1 GCF_000286075.1 Streptococcus ratti FA-1 = DSM 20564
GTGAATCTATTGATTAGATTCTTTTTTAATACAGCCAAATTTTTTTATTATCATTTTGAATAGGTTAAATGATCGTAAACTCATGCTGCAAGGGTTCACGATCATTTTTTTTGCTCCTTGTCAACTGTAGTGGATGATGAAAAGCTATGCCCTGAAGAGAACACGATTGGTCTCTCCTTCTTGATGTTCAAGATTAAGAAAATGCGTTTCTTGAAGTTAGGGAAATTACGATGGCAAACCCTTGGCGCTTGATAGCCTTGATGAGTTTGTTGGTTGCTTTTCATTATAAGTCTTATGAGGCTTTTTGTGTATTCAAAAAGCCCTGTAACTTCTGGTGGGAATTCTGCCCACTACAGAAATTACAGAGCCAATTATTTTGCGTCAAAGGTATTTAAAGAATACAGTTAAAAGTTCAGTTATAGGTGCCGCAGATAGATCTTCTTCATTATCTGGGTTAGGATGGCAGAATGAGCAATGTACAGTTAGCCGTACTTTTTCTCATTTTTGTCTTTGTTTATCAATTTTTTCCTCATTAAATGTCTGTTCTCTTAGAGATTAGTGTCTAGCTCATGCGGCAGAAGAATCGTTTCTCTGCCGTTATTGTCAACTATTTGGACGATTTCCGGATAAAAAGGGTCATATTTAGCTGCATAATCAGACACAATAGCTGTCTGACTGTATTTATCATAATATCTGAAGCTCAGCTGGCCGTGATTATTGAGCAACCGAAAAGTTAATATATCATCTAGTATGAAGACATCCTTTAGATTATTATCAAGAATTTCCCAGAAAACATCAATTAATTCTGGCGGCAGGCTGGTAACAACTCCAAAGCTTGCATACCGCCCTTTTGTATTTGCAAATGCCATAATATGAAGCCTCCTTTTTGGTTCTATAAAAAGAAAGCACCTTGCAGTGCTTAGTGCTTTTTTGACAACCTTAACGATTCTTAAGTTCAAGATAACGTTTGTACCAAATATTGATATAGGATTGTGAAAAAGGTCCCTTACCATTGTTAATCCAATCAACTAAAATTTTAACATTTTCCTTTAAAATATAGTCGATGTCAGCAGAATAGCCCATTTTTTGTTTGTGTGTCTCATATTCATCAACGTCCAGAAGTTTTTTTTCGCCATCGGCAAAAACTTTAACATCTAAATCGTAATCGATATACTTTAACGCCTCCTGATCCAATACATGGGGACTGGCCAGGTTGCAATAGTAAGAAACGCCGTTATCTCGGATCATTGCAATGATATTAAACCAAAATTTTTTATGAAAATAAACAATAGCCGGTTCACGGGTTACCCAGCGTCTGCCATCGCTTTCAGTAACAAGGGTGTGGTCATTAACACCAATAACGGCATTTTCTGTTGTTTTTAGTACCATAGTGTCGCGCCAAGTTCGGTGCAAACTACCATCATGCTTATAACTTTGAATTGTAATAAAGTCGCCTTCTTTAGGTAATTTCATTGCCTTACCAACTTCCTACAATAAAGTTTGTCTTTTACAGTTTATCATAATTTTGCAAAAAAAGCACACTTTTCTGTAAGAAAGTCTACAAATACTCGCGCAGGGCACTTTTTATGGTATCAAAGTCAAAACCCTTGCGAGCTAAGGCTTGTGTCAGGCGCTGTCTTAGTTCGTAGCCATCATATTTTTTACTGTACTTGCGGTAATGTTTATCCAGCTCTTTGTAAATTAGTTCTTCTTCATTTTCAGAAAAGTCTTCCAACTGGAACTCCGCGATCGCTGCTTTAACTTCTTGATAAGAAAATCCCTTATTTGTTAATGTCTGGCTGAGCTTGTCTCTCAATGCTCTTTGAGGAAGTTTTCCTTGGTATCTTTTCGCGACTTTTTCAGCAGTTTTTCTGCAAACAGTTGAAAAATCCGTGTTTTCCAAAGCAGAATCAATAAGTTTCCGATCGATTCCTTTTTGCAGGAGCTTTTGTTTCAGCACATAAGGTCCCTTATCACCAGAATGAAGATTTTGCTGAATGACGATTTCTATATATTGCAGGTCATTAATCCATTTTTCATCTTTAAGTGTTTTAATGACTTTTGAAATAATATCTCTATCAAGATCATATTTTGTCAGGTAGTCCCTGATTTCTTTTTCTGTGCGCTGTTTAAAAGACAGATAATAAAGAGCCAGATTTTTACCGTAAGAAAACTGGGCAAAAGCTTTGATTTGTTCCAGATCTTTCGATGTGATTTCCTTATCTTTGCTCAGCATGAAACGGACAATGGTATCTTCTGTAACATAGAGTTTATCCCCTTCATCAATTTCAATCAGATAGAGTCTTTTTTTCTTTTCAATTTTGGTAATTTTCATGCCTTTATTATAGCAGAAAATGATAAAATAGTAGTATGAATTTACGTGTGAAACAAAAGATTCCCTTGAAGATCAAGAGAATGGGAATTAACGGCGAAGGGATTGGCTTTTATAAGAGAACTCTGGTTTTTGTTCCAGGTGCCTTAAAGGGTGAAGATATTTTTTGTCAGATAACCCGTGTCAAAGCTAATTTTGCGCAAGGCCGGCTGCTTGTCATCAATAAAAAGTCGAAATTTCGCATCAAACCTCAATGTCCAATCTATGAGGAATGCGGCGGCTGTCAGATCATGCATTTACGCTATGATAAACAATTGGAGTTTAAAGAAGATTTGCTCAGGCAGGCTTTGAAAAAATTTAAACCGCAGGGTTATGAAGCCTATGATATCCGGCCGACGATTGGAATGAATGAACCCAAGTATTACCGAGCAAAACTGCAGTTTCAAACGCGCAGGATTGGCGGTGTGACTAAGGCTGGTCTCTTTCAGGAGGGAAGCCACCGTTTAGTTGATATCAAAGACTGCTTGGTGCAGGATGAGCTGACGCAAAAAATTGTCAATTATGCCTGCCAGCTGTTGGATAAGTACAGCATTCCTATCTATGATGAACGCCGAAGTGCCGGCATTAGGACCATTATGGTTCGAAAGGCACAGGCGACAAAGCAGGTGCAGCTGATTTTTGTAACGAGCAAAGCGGTCAATCTGGCCCCAGTTATCAATGAGCTGACCGCAGATTTTTCAGAGATTAAGACCGTTGCGGTTAATTTTAACGCAAGTAAGTCCAGCAGTATTTATGGAGACAGAACAGAAATTCTTTGGGGGACAGATACTATAGCTGAAGAAGTTTTGGGTTATTCTTTTTCTCTGTCACCGCGCGCCTTTTATCAGCTCAATCCCACACAAACACAGGTTCTTTACAGCCAGGCGCTCAAAGCCCTTGATGCCCATGAAAATGATGAGCTGATTGATGCCTATTGCGGGGTTGGCACCATCGGTTTTGCTTTCGCAGAAAAAGTGAAATCAGTAAGAGGCATGGATATTATTCCTGAGGCCATTGCTGATGCTAAAGAAAATGCCAGACATATGGGATTTGATAAGACACATTATGAAACAGGCAAAGCAGAAGATATTATCCCTAAATGGTATAAAGAAGGCTATCGGGCAACAGCATTGATTGTTGATCCGCCGCGGACAGGGCTGGATAACAAACTTTTAGAAGTTATTAATCGATATCAGCCCGAAAAAATGGTTTATGTGTCTTGCAATGTATCAACACTGGCCAGAGACCTAGTCAAGCTGACTAGGAGCTACGACGTTGTCTACATTCAATCCGTTGATATGTTTCCGCACACAGCAAGGACCGAGGCGGTAGTGAAACTAATCAAACGTCAGAAAGATTTATCGTAAAGGAGAAAAGATGGCATCATCAATTAATTTAGTTTATATTAGTCTAAGCGGCAATACTCAGAGTTTTGTTAATCGATTAAAAACTTACTTGCAGTCAAAGACCGATATGCCTGTTAATACTGTTAATATTAAAGATTTGGTTAAAGATCAAGAAGATTTTTTTGCCATGACAGATTATTTTGTAGCTTTTCTGCCGACCTATCTTGAGGGAGGAAATGGTCTGGACAGCGGTGATGTGGAAATACTGACAACACCGCTGCGGGATTTTATTGCTTTTGCTGATAATTATCGCTATTGTTATGGTGTTGTCGGCTCCGGCAATAAGAATTTTAATAATCAATACTGTCTGACAGCTAAGCAGTATTCTCAAGCTTTTGGTTTTCCTATGCTGGATGATTTCGAACTGCGCGGTCTAACCGATGACGTCAAACGTATTGGTGAGAAGATTTTGAAATTGTATGCGGCTGTCTAAGCAAAAAGCTTTCCTTTCATTACTGGCTCAAAAAGTAAGATAGCAAATATCTGACTAAAAGAGCATGTACATTAAGGAAAGCTTTTTTTGTTTGCTTAGTACTAAGCAGCTTTTTTCTTTTTGAGGGCCATATAAAGAAAATCAAATGCTAAACCAATTAAGGCAAGAACGATGGCGACATAAAAGGTATTTGTAAAATTACCGTGATTGGCAGCCTGCATCTGCACAGCAACACGATGAGCAAAGAAGGCAGCTAAGGAATAACCGGTGAAAACAATACCGTAATTGACACCTTGATTAACTGGACCGTAGTTTTCCCTCACGATAGAAGGGGAAAACGCCCATAACACCGCCAAAACAAATACCAAGACTAATAATGTTGATGGCAAAGCCGGCTTGTCTGGCAACAATGATTAGAATCAGAAGCGACAGAGCAACAACAGTAAAATTGCTCCAGAATATCTGGACAAACATTAAATAAGAAGATTGAAGATGAATACAAAGATATTCAGGCATTATTATCTCAATTTTAGAATTAGAAAAATTGCCAAAAAGAATCAAAAAAACCGGCCTAAGAAAACTTAGGCTGGCTGAGTTTCATGCCACCACCGAGAATCGAACTCGGAACGGAGCATTACCATTGCTCTATTATACCATTTAACTATAGCGGCGACTTTTATATAATACTATAAAATATAAAAGAATGCAAGCTTGAAAGAAAAATAGCTGCTCTTCTTTCCTGCGAGCACTTTTTCTTTTATTTTTAGAAGGAAAGAGCTATAATATAGGAAATTTCCAAGGAGAAAGAATATGAAAGTTTTTGTCGCAGGAGCAACCGGACGTGTTGCCCAACACTTAATTCAGAATTTAGCTGAAAACCATTCTGTCTATGCAGCTGCCAGGAAACCTGAAAGGAACATTAAACATAAAAATATTACAGCGGTCCCTTTTGATCTTCATGATGATCTGTCTGTTTTGACTGAGCGTATCAAAGGTATGGATGCTGTTTATTTTACAGCGGGTTCCCGCGGTCAGGATCTGCTGCAGGTTGATGCCTTTGGAGCAGTCAAATTGGCTCAGGCTGCAGAAGGGGCAGGTATCAAGCGTTTTATTCTTCTGAGCTCTATTTTTGCCTTAGAGCCGGATAAGTGGCATTTGCCCGGTTTAGATAAGCTGACTAATTATAATATCGCTAAATTTTTTGCCGATCATTATGTGGTTCATCAGACAAGTCTGGATTATACTATTCTTCAGCCAGCCAGACTGACAGAAGAAGCTGCCAGTGGTAAAATAGCTCTAAATCCTGCTAAGCCCGGAACCAATAGTATTGCTGATGTAGCCCATGTTTTGGCAGCGGTTCTGGAACGTCCTAATACTTACGGCAAGGTCATCAAAATGTCTGCCGGCGATGAATTGATTGAAACGGCTCTTGAGCGTCTTTAATTTTTATCGATTTCTTGCTGTGTTTTGCTTGGCCACCTTGAATTCCTCTTATTTTTGAGATATAATGTCTACTGATTGAGTAATAGCTTTTATGCAGGAGGGAAAATGTCTTACGAACAAGAGTTTTTAAAGGATTTTGAAACTTGGGTCAATACACAGGTGATGGTCAATGAGATGGCCATGCAGGAAAGCCAGAAGGTTGTCCAAGAGGACAAGGATGAGCATGCAGCAGATGCCTACATTCGTTATGAGAGTAAGCTGGATGCTTATAAGTTTATTCAAGGGAAATTTGAAAACTATAAAAACGGCAAGGGCTTTCATGAAATGCCGGATGGTTTATTAGGTTCACGTGAGTATTGATTAGAAGAGGATAAAATGGCAAAGAAAAAGAATCGCAAAAAAGCACTGAAATTACAAATGAAGCGCCAAGGACTGCTGTCCAAGGCCAAAACAGCTGTTGAAGAGGCTGCCGCGACTATTGCAGAAACAGCCAAAACAGTGACAAAGGATGCCCAAAAAGCGCTTAAAAAACCAAGTTTAGAGGAATTTTCTGCACTTCCGGAATTAGCTGATATTCGGACAAATCTGGCAGAAACGCTGTACAATGAAGGAATTGTTTCAGTAGAGGGTTTTGCTGACTGGACTGAAAAAGATTTGCTTGCTCTTAAAGGAATCGGCCCTGCAACCGTCAAAAAACTGCAAGAAAACGGGGTTAGCCTAAAAGCTTAAGGGAGCTGTAAGCTAGTTGCTTTACAGCTAAAATTTTGCTAGAATAAAACCATTCAGAGGAATACTGAGCACTATCTGTTACAGGAAGCGGCCTTGCTGAGAAACCCGCACAGATATCAGTATGGGTTGCTGATGATGGTTATACGAAATATAAAGAGCAGCGGGTATGTGATTTAGAAATTTCACCAGCTTAGCAATTGCCGAGCTAAAGTGTTTTCTAGAACCCGAATGTGGGTGGTACCGCGGATTTAGAAATGAGTTCGTCCCTGTCGTTATGACGGGGGCGTTTTATTATGTTGCACCATATTGAAATCTATGTTTCAAATCTTGCGAAAAGTCGTGAGTTTTATAATTTTCTATTGCCCAAATTGGGTTATCATCTCTATCAGGAGTGGAATCAAGGATTTTCTTACCAAAAAGCAGAGCAATACCTTGTTTTTGTTCAAGTTGAAGATAAATATGCTGAACAGTCTTATCATCGGTGTCGGGTTGGTCTCAATCACCTTGCCTTTCATGGTGGAACAAGAGAAGAGGTGACATTACTAAAGAATGACTTACAAGCGTGTGGTATTTCGATGCTCTATGAAGACCGCTATCCCTATGCTGGAGGAGAGAGTCATTTTGCTTGCTACTTTGAAGATCCAGATAGGATTAAGATAGAAGTCATTGCAGAGCACTGACAGTAAAATAGTATTTGCAACAAACAAGGAGGACAGCCCATGATGAAGGTACTAGGACAATATGATGGCAAAAGGCTTCCAGATGTGGAAACTGACCGCTTGGTGCTGTGTCAGCGGACAGTAGCAGATGCAGCAGCTATCTTTGCTTATGCCAGCTTGCCCGAAGTTGCCTATCCAGCAGGTTTTCCGCCGGTCAAGACGGTTGAGGATGAAGTCTATTATTTGGAACATGTCCTGCCTAAAAGTCAGGCGGAGCAGCAACTGCCCTCTGGCTACGGCATAAGGCTAAAAGGAGAGGATAAGGTGATTGGTTCTGTGGACTTTAACCACCGTCATGCAGACGATGTCTTTGAGATCGGCTATACCCTGCATCCGGATTATTGGAAGCAGGGGCTTATGACCGAAGCGGTAACTGCCCTTGTGGAGCTGGCCTTCACGCTCCTTGACTTGCACAAGGTTGAAATTGCCTGCTTTGATTATAATCAGGCTAGCTGTCGCATTGCTGAAAAGCTTGGTTTCACCCTTGAAGCAGCTATTCGCGACCGTCGTGATGCCTTGGGAAATCGCTGCGCAGACTTACGCTATGGACTTTTGAAGTCAGAATGGGAGGCTCAGCATGGACGTGGATAAGGAACAGATTCTTACAAACACGCGCCAATTTGTAAAAGAAACTCTGACTGCTGAGGCCAGCGGCCACGATTGGTGGCATATTGTGCGCGTGGCTAAAACTGCTTTAACCATTGCAAGAGAAGAAAAAGCAAACCTCTTTATCTGTGAAATGGCTGCGCTCCTGCACGATATGGCCGACAGCAAGCTCTTTGATGAAAAAAAGTCTCTGGCTGAAGTGAGGAATTTTCTCAGCCAGCAAGGATTGAGCCAGGAGCAGATTGCAGATATTATAAGCATTATGACAGGCATTTCCTACAAGGGAGGTCACAACAGCGCTGACCTCAGTTTAGAAGGTAAGGTCGTCCAAGATGCCGACAGACTCGATGCTATCGGAGCTATCGGGATCGCGAGGACTTTTGCCTATTCTGGCAATAAAGGCAGACTGATTCATGACCCCAGCATGAAGCCGCGTGAGCACCTAACCCTAGAGGATTACCGCAAAGGCGAGGACACCGCCATCATGCACTTCTACGAAAAACTCCTCAAACTCAAAGATCTCATGAACACCGCTGAGGGCAAACGCCTAGCCCAAGGCCGCCACCGGTTCATGCAAACCTACCTCCAGCAGTTTTACGCCGAGTGGGAGGGGGAGAGGTAGGAACTCGTGCAAAATTTGCATGAAGTGAACTGTTCGGAAAAATCGAACAGTTGGGGGAGAAAATCACATAAACTGTTCATCTAAGAGATAATAGCAGTAAAAGCGATGCAGTAGAAAGGAGAGGAGATGAGTTTTTTGAGTAAGTTCTTTCGGAAAAAAATTAAACCAGTCAATCAACTCAGATATGATAAAGATGATTTATCAATAAGGCTATTTCTAGACGTTCCTTATTCTGAAAAAGATGAGGCAAAACAGCTAGGTGCTAAATGGCATCCACAAATGAAAAAATGGTACACTCAGTGTGAAAGAGAAGACTATGTTAGATTTTCAAAATGGCTATTGAAAAGAAGCGATGATGTTATTATTGCAACAGATTATCTATATATTATTGAGGGACATCAAGAATGCTGGAAATGTAAGCAATCTACTTTAGTCGTAGGACTAGGAATAGGTGAATATATTCATATCTTTGGGGATCTCTATAATGCAGAAATTGAAATTGTTGAAGATTCTGTGGGTGTAGGAGAAGAAGTGCACTTGGCTTGGACTGAGAAAGAATCTGATATACCTCCTAAATTATTGAATTATTTAAAAGAACATTATTTTGTCAAAATGATGTATTCTAAAACACTTGGGAAACACACTTTTGCTAACTATTGTCAGCACTGTAATGTTTTACAAGGAAATTGGTTTTTATTTTCTGAACCAGATAGCCCGTTGTCTACTTGTGTTGAAGGAGCTGAGCTAGAAAGCAGAATGAATAAGCTAAAAATAAGAATGATTCCAATTGAAGATGATTTGATTGTAAAATGGGACGTAGAATGGTGCAGTAACGATTTTGCCTATTTAAAATTTGGGAAAACAGAAGAACTAGTTCTATCAACAGTACCAAGTAATGATTGTGTTTCCTATGAAGAATTATATACTGTCGAATAAACAAAGGAGCAAAACTAATGTCAAAACAATTATCACCAAAATACAATCCAGCTGAGGTTGAAGCTGGGCGTTATCAGAAATGGCTTGATGAGGATGTTTTCAAGCCGTCAGGAGACAAGAAGGCGCACCCATATTCCATCGTGATTCCGCCGCCAAATGTGACAGGAAAACTGCACCTTGGTCATGCTTGGGACACGACTTTGCAGGATATTATTATCCGTCAAAAGCGCATGCAGGGCTTTGATACCCTCTGGCTGCCCGGTATGGATCATGCGGGGATTGCGACGCAGGCTAAGGTTGAAGCCCGCTTGGCTGAAGACGGGATTTCCCGCTATGACCTCGGCCGTGAAAAATTCCTCGATAAGGTCTGGGAATGGAAGGATGAATATGCGGCAACCATCAAGGAACAGTGGGGCAAGATGGGAATTTCCGTTGATTATTCGCGGGAACGTTTCACCCTTGATGAAGGCCTGTCCAAAGCGGTTCGCAAGGTTTTCGTGGAACTCTATAAAAAGGGCTGGATCTACCGCGGCGAATTTATCATCAACTGGGACCCTAAGGCCCGCACAGCTTTGTCTGACATCGAAGTCATCCACAAGGATGTGGAAGGTGCCTTCTATCACATGAATTATATGCTGGAAGATGGCTCGCGCGCTTTGGAAGTTGCGACCACTCGTCCAGAGACCATGTTTGGAGATACGGCTGTCGCTGTCAATCCAAACGATGAGCGCTACAAGGATCTGATTGGCAAAAATGTTATCCTGCCAATCGTCAACAAACCAATCCCAATCGTGGGCGACGAACACGCTGATCCAGAATTTGGAACGGGGGTCGTTAAAATCACGCCTGCCCATGATCCGAACGATTTCCTTGTAGGTCAACGCCACAATCTGCCTCAAGTCAATGTCATGAATGACGACGGAACCATGAACGAGCTGGCTGGTGAATTTGCAGGTATGGATCGTTTTGAGGCACGCAAGGCAACGGTTGCCAAATTAGAGGAAATCGGCGCTCTTGTGAGAATCGAAAAAATGACCCATTCAGTCGGTCACTCAGAACGTACCGGAGTCATGGTTGAACCTCGCCTGTCAACTCAATGGTTCGTTAAGATGGATGAGTTGGCTAAAAATGCCATTGCCAACCAAGACACAGATGACAAAGTGGACTTTTACCCGCCGCGTTTCAACGATACCTTCCTCCAATGGATGGAAAATGTTCACGACTGGGTTATCTCCCGTCAGCTCTGGTGGGGTCATCAAATTCCTGCTTGGTACAATGCCGATGGTGACATGTATGTCGGTGAAGAGGCACCAGAGGGCGACGGCTGGAAACAGGACGAAGATGTGCTTGATACTTGGTTCAGCTCTGCCCTCTGGCCATTCTCAACCATGGGCTGGCCGGACACGGACTCAGAAGATTTCAAATGTTACTTCCCAACCTCAACCCTTGTGACCGGTTACGACATCATCTTCTTCTGGGTGTCCCGCATGATTTTCCAATCCCTAGAATTCACTGGCCGCCGTCCTTTCAAGAATGTTCTGATTCACGGCCTTATTCGTGACGAGCAAGGCCGCAAGATGTCTAAATCGCTCGGTAATGGAATCGACCCCATGGATGTTGTCGATAAATACGGTGCTGACGCTCTGCGCTGGTTCCTCTCAAATGGCTCTGCGCCGGGTCAAGACGTGCGTTTCTCTTACGAAAAGATGGACGCTGCCTGGAATTTCATCAACAAGATTTGGAACATTTCCCGCTATATCCTCATGAACAATGAAGATCTTAGCCTTGACCAAGCGACTGCAAATGTTGACAAGGTCGCAGCAGGTACAGCTGGCAATGTGACGGATCGCTGGATTCTCCACAATCTCAATGAAACCATTGCCAAGGTCACTGAAAACTTCGACAAGTTCGAGTTTGGCGTGGCTGGTCATATCCTCTACAACTTCATCTGGGATGAATTTGCTGACTGGTATGTGGAGTTGACCAAGGAAGTGCTTTACAGCGACAATGAAGACGAAAAAGTCATCACGCGCTCTGTCCTCCTCTACACTTTGGACAAAATCCTGCGTCTCCTCCACCCTATCATGCCGTTTGTGACGGAAGAAATCTTCGGCCAAATCTCTGAAGGTACTATCGTGACAGCGGACTATCCGACGGTTAATCCTGCTTTTGAAAATGCCGCTGCGCATTCTGGCGTGGAAAGCCTCAAAGACCTGATCCGTGCTGTACGTAATGCGCGTGCAGAAGTCAACGTAGCCCCAAGCAAACCAATCACTATCCTTGTCAAAACAAGCGACAGCGAGCTTGAAAACTTCTTTAACAGCAATGTCAACTACATCAAACGCTTCACCAATCCAGAACATCTGGAAATCAGCTCTGCTATCGCCGCCCCAGAACTGGCCATGTCAAGCGTCATCACAGGTGCCGAAATCTTCCTGCCACTGGCAGACCTGCTTAACGTGGAAGAAGAACTGGCCCGCCTCAACAAAGAACTCGCCAAATGGCAAAAAGAACTGGACCTGGTGGCCCGCAAACTCAGCAACGAAAAATTCATCGCCAATGCCAAACCCGAAATCGTCCAAAAAGAGCGCGACAAACAAGCCGACTACCAAGCCAAATACGATGCCACAGTGGAGCGGATTAAAGAGATGGAGAGGTTGGTTAAGTAAGGTAAGATAAACAAAATGCCCAGCCTAGGAAGGTTGGGTTTTGTGGTATAATTAGGAAGAAATTTTTAATGAAATAGGTACTAATATGTTACAAAAAATTCAGTTTATAAACTATAAATGTTTCGAAGATTCTACGGTTGAATTTAAAGATGTTACAATTGCTGTAGGAAAAAATAATGCAGGGAAATCTACAATGATTGAAGGTTTGCGCTTGATAGCACTTGCGATTAGATACGGTTCAAGGCATAATTATGTAGATTTGCCGCTCTTTTTCCATCAGCGAAATAAAAAATCCAAAAAATTAAAATTGGATACATTAAAAATTGATTTACGAACAGTCTCCCATTTTTATAGAGAAGATTATATTTCACGAATTATCGCATATTTTGATAATGATTTGCGGATTGAAATTTATATTTCAGAGAATGAAGCGTATGCTTGTTACTATGAAAAGTCAGGTAAAAATATAAAATCTAAAGAAAAATTTTTATCAAGTGATTTTCCTAAAGTTGAAATATTACCACAAATAGGTTTAATAAAAGAGGAAGAGAAAGGCTTAGCGGATAGTACTATAGTAAATGGTAGAGATACTTATTTATCTAGTCGTCATTTTAGGAATGAAATACTATTTGAAAAAAAATTAAACAAGAATATTTATGATGAATTTTGTCAATTAGCCGAGAAAACATGGAACGGTTTAAAAATAAATGAATTAATCGAACCCTCCATCGGATTTAATGATGATACAATACCTCCGATTCAATTGATGGTAGAAGCAGATAGATTTACTTCTGAGATTGGTTTTATGGGGAGTGGATTACAAATGTGGCTTCAAATTATTTGGTTTATTTGTAAATCATTAGGATCTGATACGATAATATTGGATGAACCAGATGTATATATGCATCCTGATTTGCAGAGGAGCTTGGTAAAAATTGTAAAACAACGTTTTAAACAAGTTATTATTGCTTCTCATTCGGTAGAAATTCTTTCAGAGGTCAATCCAGAAAATGTTGTGATGATTGATAAGACGAGAAAATGGATGAAATTTTCTTCCGATGTCATTTCAGTTCAAAATGCATTGGAAGATTTGGGAAGTTCTCAAAATATAACCTTATTGAGAATTGCAAATGCTAAAAAGTGTATTTTTGTTGAGAATTCTAATGATTTGAAGCTTTTAAATAAAATCTATGAAAAATTTTATCCTGATAATAATGATTCATTACTTACACTTCCATTCGTAGAATTAAAAGGAGCAAGTAATCTTCCGCAAGCATTTGGACTTTCTAAATTATTTAAAAATGAAACAAATGGAGATATAAAAGCAATCTGTATTTTGGATAGAGATTATTTTCCACAAGAATATTTAGATAAGAAGTTAATTGACGCGACCAATGCCAGTTTAGATTTAAGGTTTTGGAAAAAGAAAGAGATTGAAAACTATTTTCTTATTCCAAATGTCTTATTTTCTATCTCAGGTATGAAAGATAAGAATGAATTCTTATCAACTCTTAATAAAAAAATTGATGAAAACTTTAGGGATGAAATTGCTGATTCATTGGCTAGTAAACTTCAGAGTATTAATCCAAAGTGGGATATATCTAAGGCTAATATGGAGGCTAGAAAAATCCGTGATGGATCGTGGAAATCATTAGATAATAAATTATCTATCGTTGGTGGTAAAGCTGTTTTAAAAATGTTAAGGTGTTGGTATCAAAAAGATTTTCAAAAATCTTGTTCGATTGACGATATAATTAGAAATTCAAAAGTAGAAGATTTTGATAGCGAAATTATTGAAGTTGTTGAATGGCTCAGAAATTAACTTTGAATAAGAGCAGTTCAGCTTATTTTTAACTTATCTTAGTAGTTGTTGCATCTATGATATATATCAAAGGTCTATGACTATTGTAAACCTCCTAACCAAGTCTAGTCGTAAGGCTGGACTTAGTTTTTTGGTATAATAAAAGGAAATCTTTGTGGGGTAAAACTTTGAGTAATACAATCTTAAAGCAACTGGAAGTTAAAGCGAATCGTATAAAAGAAGAAATATTAAAACATAATTTTTTTAAAATTAATAGGGAAGAAGCGATAATGTTTCTAATTTCTAGACTTGAAACATCGGTTAGAATTTCTGGTGGAAAATTATTTTCAAACTTTCAAAAGGATGATTTCTTCAGAGAAAATGAAAAATTGGTGAATATTATCCAAACTTCATTACCGTTTATATTTCGTAATTTAAAGGAAGAGTCGCAGGTAAATAATGTAAAGATAGAAGTTAATGAGCTGGTTTTATTAATTCAACAGATATATGATTATTTAGAGTTTAAAAAATATATTCAACTTTTTAAAAATAAAGTTGTAAATGTTGTTGTTAATAATCAAAAGATTCGTTTTGAGTATAAGAGTGATGTATGTAGAATAAATGAAATTTATAATGGTTATTGGCATATGAAGGAACAGCAGAATGCAATAGAAGGTGTTAGAAATCTTCAAGATATAACAGATAATATGTTTGATTTAACAGTTGATATTAATCTTGGTAATTTTACTTTAGAGAAATATAAAATATTCTGTAAAGGTATAGATATTCTTATGCAAGATGAGTATGCAAAAACTGTTATGATTGCTGGTGAGATTGGATATCTAAAATTTAAGAAAAAAGAATGGATTGCAAAGTTATCTCACTTGGTTCCTGAATTAGGTCAAGAAACAATAGGATATATTATTGATTTTTTGACATATGATTTTGAAGATATAAATAGTGATCCAATCCTATCGTATTTTATCCCAATAAAAGGTAATTTGATTTTGTCATTAAGCCTATTTAGCTCACAAAGATTGGATAAGAATATACTACGATTATTAAATCAAAAGAATCCTTCGCTTTATCAGAATGAACAAAAGAAATTAGAATTCCACCAAATTAATGAGCTGGAATCTCAGAAATTGAATATATACGATTTTGATACGGATAAAAATGGTAGTCCAGGTGAAGATTTAATAGTATATGATAAAGTGGCAAATGCAGTCCATGTTATTGAATTAAAGTATAAATTACCAGTGGATACAGTAAATGAGATTAGAAATCTATCGAATCTGTTAACAAAGGCTAATAAGCAAAATATAGTTGCTAGTGAATCTTTGACAGTTGATAATGTTTTTGAAAAGTATTTTGATAATAAATACAAGGGTTACAAACCAAATAAAATAATCTTTTTTTCTTTAACTAACTATTCAATAGATTATTTTTCAGATAACTCTATTATGTTAATTCAGCACTATGCTCAACTATTAAAAAAAGATAAGTGTTCAAAACGATTAGAAATGATTTTCAACGATAAATTTAGAGGTTTAAATTTGCAACCCAAAATCAAATTTAAAAAAATTAATTTATTTGGAAATAAAATTAAGATTCCATTCAATTATTCAGAATTTCCTCTCGGACAAGAGTTAAAATACTAGTACCGAGAATAGCAAGGTATTTGAATAGTGTTTTTAACATTTTCTCTGAACAAATAAAATTAAACTCTCCTCTCTAACATGTCTTCTATCTCAGGATGTAGTAAAATATAACTATAAGGTAAAAATTTTAAAAGGAATAATCTCATGGTTGTACCAACTTCAGTTCGTTTGTCGGATGAGTTAAATGAAAAGCTGACTTTGTGGACGAGTTCTTACAACATCAGCAAGTCCAAATTTATTGCGCAGGTTTTGGCAGAAAAATTGGAAGATCTTTATGATATTCAAGAAGCTGATTTGGCGATGCAGGAGTGGCTAGATGGCGATCAGGAAACTTATTCTCACGATGAGATGATGAAGCGCTATGGCTAAATATCAAGTTCGCTATGCTTCAACTTTTTTAAGGCTATGGATAAGTTGGATAGAGGAACGCAGAAGGTGATTGCCAAGTAGATTGATAAATATTTGGTAAATGTTGACTTTCCCAAAGCGCCAGGGAAATACCTAACAGGAAATCTTTCAGGTTATGTCCGTTTTTGTGTAGGTTCCTATCGCATTATTGCTCAGGTTGATGATGAAAATTTTATCATTATGAATGTTCCTGTGGCTATGCACTCAGCTGTTTATAAATTTAAAGAGAAAGACTGAAGTTAAGCTTTCTTTAAGAAATCTTTCAGTTCGTTTTAAGCTAGGATAGATACACTATACCTATCCTAGCAATAGGAACCCCAAAACTTTTCTTTTTCATAATCTCCTAAACAAGTCCAGCCATATGGTTGAGCTTGTTTTTTGGTATAATTAGGATTCATCCAATGTCGATGAGAAAATAATGGGAAACAGACGTTTAAGTTTACTGTATAATTTGCAGAATTTATACAATTCCCGCGATGTAGGAAGTGTGGATGATCAGCTTTCCGACTATTTAATTTATAATTATCAAGAGCTACGGAAAGACACTTTTGTCAACATTTAGATTACGATAATTTAAAGAATTTCCACTGCTGCAAGCCAAAAATCAACAAGAATTTCTGACTAATTTAGCTATGTCTGTAGTATAATAGAGGTAGTTAAAGTCGTCTGAAATTAAAATAAAAATAAACGACTGAAGAGTTTGATTTCTTCTATTATTTCAATTTCTTATCTATCTAATTTTTAAGGAGTTATTCAAAGGAAGGTAAGAGTATACTATTTTTATAAAGAACAGGGAGTTTTTAATGAAAAAGAAATTAGTAAAACTTGTTTTGAGTCTGCTGACTGTTTTTCTTTTGTCAGCTTGTCGTAGTAATAACACAGATCCGCAAGAGGCTTTTAGTCAAACGGAGGCAGAGCAGACTGAAAAAGAGACAAAAGAGCAAACCACTTCAAGCAGTTCCTCTAAGGAGGTTACTGAAGCGGAAGTGTCTGATGAGGAGCTCTATGCTTCCACTTTGGAAAAAGTGGCTGCTGATACTACAGAGGGTCATGCGACACTGTATAGCTTTTACGATATAGATAAAAATGGTAGCAGGGAGCTGTTGACAGGCCATATGGACAGTAATGGCAAGCCTGCTCTGCTGGCGATTTATTATCTTAAGAATGGTGTTTCCACCTATTTGTCGCGTTCTTATGTTGCTTCTGCTGGAGGTGATCGCGAAAGTACTGATATTTATGATGACGGTACAGTATATTTTGCTCAATGGTCGTCTGGTACGGGAGCTGGTACAGCTTATCTTTATCAACTGAAAGCAGATAATTCAGGCTATGATATCCTTAAAGAACAAGACTTTGACATGTCTGCGGGTGATGAAATCCCAACCTTTAAAGATGGCCGATCAGCAGTTGATATTTCACGACTCGATTGGAAGTCCTTCCAAGAAAAAACAAATGATACTAGTCAAAAAGATTTAAATATTGATGAAATTAATAGCGGTAATTTTCAATCCTTGGCTGGTATTTGGAAAAACGGCAAAGGCGAGACATTAGAAATTACTTCTGATGGTAAAGTAAACGGCACAATGACTTTACAAGGGGTTAAAGACTCTGGAAATAAGAGTGAGGTCCCATATGCCAGCTTAAGATCAGGAAATACAGGTGCAGCCTTGGCTTTATTTAAGATTGGCTTTAAGAATCCTCGAGGAGATCAATCAGATACAAGCAAACCTCGTATTTTAGTGACACAAAATGCTGGGAACTACCCGGCAGAAGAGTATTACTATCGCCAATAGAAAGTCCTAAAAAGGACTGCAATAATAGCTTATGCTGTCTGACATTTATCTTTTCAAAATAAGCAAGAGTATCTAACAAGCTGTCACGTTAAGCTATTTCACCATAAAAAATGAAGGTTTGAGACTTTTTGTTTCAGACCTTTGTTTGAACGCTTTTCATTATAGGTCATATGGTTTTTTTGTATACATTCAAAAAGCTCTATAATCTCTGCGGTGATTTTACCCATTACAGAAATTATAGAGCCAGTTTTTTGTGTGAGTACTGGGTCTGATCTCTGTTTGCGCTCATTTGAGGCAACGCTCAAAATTTGCATTGTGCAGTAATGCCTGTCTGTATTGGTTATTTTTGTTAGTAGGGCTGAGTATGTAGGGTGCAAGGATTCAAGAGGAAGGTTTATCTTCTCAATTTTATCTGCTCTGCTATTTAATCGGGTGGTTTGCTTTGCTTTTTGGTATAATAAAAGCATTGAAATGAGGAAACTATGGCACAAATAACGAAAAAAGCTTTGGAAGCGTCTCTGAAGAACCTGTTGCTGCAAAAGCCTTTACCCAAGATCACCATTCAGGATATTACCGACGACTGTGGGATTAGTCGGATGACTTTTTATTATCACTTCAAGGATATTTATGATTTGGTGGAGTGGTCTTGTGAGGAAGATGCGCAAAAGGCTCTTGGTGAAAATCGGCATTATGATAGCTGGGAGGAAGGGCTGCTGGATATTTTTAAAGCAGTCAGGGAAAATAAGCCTTTTATCCTCAATGTTTATCACTCGGTGAGTCGGGAGCAGATTGAAACCTATCTCTATCAGTTGACCTATCAGCTCATGATTGATGTGGTTGAGGAAAAGGCAGTTGGTTTACGCGTCAGCACTGAAGATAAGGACTTTATAGCAGACTTTTACAAGTATGCCCTAGTCGGGCTCATGTTGGATTGGATTAAAAAGGACATGAGAGAAGACCCTCAAGACTTGGTCAATCGTCTGGCCATCTTAGTGCATGGTAATATTGTGGCTGCTCTGCAACATTATGATACTAAAGGGAGATAGCTCTGCTTTTTATCAAATATGCTTAAATGATAAAAAAATTATCATTTAAGCTTTTTTGTTTATTGTTCTTAGGCAGGGAGGCTTTTACAATAGAGATAAGTAAAAAAGATGAGAGGTATCAAGATGTATTATTCTAGTGGTAATTATGAAGCTTTTGCTCGTCCTCAAAAGCCAGCTGGTGTTGATCACAAATCGGCCTATATTATTGGCTCTGGCCTAGCTGCTCTTTCAGCTGCTTGCTTCCTTGTCCGTGATGGGCAAATGCCTGGTAAGCAAGTCCATATCTTAGAAAAGGATCCGATTCCTGGCGGTGCCTGTGATGGTTATCAATACAGTGATATTGGTTATGTCATGCGGGGCGGCCGTGAGATGGACAATCATTTTGAATGCATGTGGGATCTTTTCCGCTCTATTCCTTCCATTGAAACGGATGGTGTCAGTGTCTTGGATGAATATTATTGGCTCAATAAAGCAGACCCTAACTACTCTCTCTGCCGTGCTACTGAAAAACAAGGTCAAGATGCTCATACAGATAAGAAGTTTGGCTTGTCTGACAAGGCAGCTATGGAAATTATGAAACTTTTCTTTACACCCGATGAAGATCTTTACAACAAACGGATCAATGAAGTCTTTGATGATGAAGTTTTTGATTCCAATTTCTGGCTTTATTGGCGAACCATGTTTGCTTTTGAAAATTGGCATTCTGCTCTGGAGATGAAACTTTATATCAAACGCTTTATCCACCATATCAGTGGTTTGCCTGATTTCACAGCTCTGCGCTTTACCCGCTACAATCAATACGAATCTATGATCTTGCCGATGGTCAAGTATCTGGAATCTTTTGGCGTTGTTTTCCATTACAATACCAAGGTGGTTAATGTCCTCTTTGACTGTCAAAAAGACAAGAAAGCCGCTAAAAAGATTGAAGTTATTCGTGATGGGCAAGAAGACAGCATTGGCCTGACTGAAAATGATTTGGTTTTCATCACCAATGGCGGCTGTGTTGAAAATTCAAGTTACGGCAGCCAAGATAAGCCGGCCAGCTTTAATAAGGAGATTCGTTCAGGCGGCGGCTGGGACATGTGGCGGAAGATTGCAGCTCAAGATGCTAGCTTTGGTCATCCAGACAAATTCTGCTATGATCCCGAGCAATCTAACTGGATGAGTGCCACAGTAACGACGATTGATGATAAGATACCAGCTTATATTCAAAAAATTTGCAAGCGAGATCCATTTTCAGGTAAGGTTGTTACAGGTGGAATTGTTACCGTTAAGGATTCAAGTTGGCTGATGAGCTGGACGGTTAACCGCCAACCACAGTTCAGAAATCAAGCTAAAAATGAATTAGTGGTCTGGGTTTATGGGCTATTTTCTGATAAGGAAGGCGACTATATCAAAAAACCAATGCGCGATTGCACTGGTCAGGAAATTTGTGCCGAGTGGCTTTATCATATGGGCGTACCAGTAGCAGACATTGACAATTTATCGCGTCACAGTGCCAAAACTGTTCCTTGTATGATGCCTTACATAACAGCATTCTTTATGCCACGTGAAAAGGGAGATCGCCCAAATGTCGTACCTGATGGCGCTCTTAACTTTGCCTTTTTAGGCCAATTTGCCGAAACACAGCGTGATACCATTTTTACTACAGAATACTCTATTCGGACAGGTATGGAAGCTGTTTACACCTTATTAGACATTGACCGTGGTGTCCCAGAAGTTTGGGGCAGCACCTATGATGTGCGCGACTTGCTTCATGCGACAGTTGCACTGCGTGATGGCAAGGCTATCACTGATATGAAGCTGAACTTTGTCGAAAAATTTATCCTGAAACAAGCCCTTCGTAAGACAGAAGGTACCGATATTGAAAAACTCTTGAAACGTTACCATGTCGTTTAAAAGGTAAGTACTTTAATCTAGTTGCTATACAAAAGCACCTACCTAAATTGAGAATAAAGTTTGAAAAAAGAAAGCCCTAAAAAATTAATCACTGTACTATCTGTAATAGCGAGTAATCAAAGATCTGAGGATAAAAAGTCTTGCCTCCTCTGCATATGTCTATTTGATACGATGAAACAACGGGCTGTTCGGTTGGTCAGCACAAAAAAATGTCACATGTGACATTTTTTTGTGTGTTTTTATTTTCTTGCACTATATTTTACGTTTATCAAATCAAAAAGCCAACATCTAAACGCAGGTTTTTGGCATATAAAGGTTATAAATTGTAAGTACCACGATGGCATATTGTATTATAAATTGTGAAATCTAACATGCAATCTTTCTGTCTTTATCAGTTGTTTTACAGATAAAAACTTAAAAATGCTTTTAAATACTTAAAAAATTTGCTATAATTAGTTGAAGGAGAAAGGAAAGCTATGTATCAGGAACAGAGATTGCAAAAAATTTTGGAAATGCTTGACAAACAAGGGCAGCTGTCTTCAAAGGAAGCCATGAAATTATTGGCTGTCTCACGCGATACGGTTCGCCGTGATTTCGCTCTTTTGACAGAGAGGAAACAGGTTTCGCGGACGCACGGCGGTATTTTACCTTTGCAGAAGTCCCAAACCATTTTGTCTTTTGAAGAACGCCTTAATAATTTGATGAAAGAAAAAAATGACATTGCGCAAAAGGCTTATCAATTGATTGCCGAGGGACAGTTATATTTCTTTGATGTTTCAACATCTGTTCTCAAGCTGGCTCAGCTTATTGATAAGGACATTACGGTTTATTCGCATTCTTTAGATAATGCTTTGGTCTTGGCTCAGCATGAAAGCGTTGATTTTCATCTTTTGGGGGGCAGATTCCATCGTAAAAATCGTTTTTATTATGCCTTAAATGAAGTGGATTTGCTGAAAGATATTCATTTTGATGTGGCTATTATTGGGGCTGCTGGTCTTAAGGATGGACAAGTTTCTTTTGAGGATGAAGCCGATACTTATTTAAAGAAGTTGGTGCTGGCTAATGCCAAGGTTAAGGTGCTGTTGGCAGAAGAGGATAAATTTAAAAAGCAATCCAATTACGTTTTAGCCAATATTGATGACTTTGATTACTTTATTACGGATAAAAAGCCAGGTAAAAAGATAGGTGCTGTTTTGTCTGATAAAGTTGACATTATTTTTTAAAGAGGTTTTGTGATGGTAGAGGCAATTAAACTGATTTTAAGTGATATTGATGGGACTATTTTAGACGACAAGCACCAGCTTGATTCTGATTTGAGTGGAACTGTGGCTGCTTTAAAGGTAAGGAACATTCCTTTTGTCCTGGCTTCAGCTAGGTCTCCTCATGGCATGTTTCCTATTGCTGAAGAACTTGACTTGGGAGACAGTCCTATTGCTTGTTACAATGGTGCTTTGATTGTTGAAGGGAAGAAAGATGATTATCGAATCCTCATTGAACACATCCTCAGTAAAACTGATGTTAAAAAAATAGTGGCTTTAATTAGAAAGCAGTTTCCGCATATTTCTATCAATCTTTATTCTGGCAGTAACTGGATTGTAGAGCAGATGGATCAATGGGTGCAGATTGAGGCTGCTATTACCAAAGAGAGTCCTGCTATTCGAAATTTAGATGCTCTGCTAAGAGATGATTCTATTCCCATTCATAAACTTCTTTTAATTGCTGAAGCTCATGATATTCAAGAGTTCTTTACTTACCTTAAACATGTAGATTTTGAAGATGCCTCTTTCTACCTTTCAAAAGACAACTACTTGGAGATTACTTCTCAGTCGGTGTCAAAAGAAAATGCTCTGCTTGAAATTGCAAAATATTACGGTATTTCCTTATCTCATACGATGGCTATTGGTGATAACTATAATGATATTCCCATGCTAAAGCTGGCAGGTTTGGGGGTTGCCATGGCAAATGCACCGCAGGCTGTTAAGGATGAAGCAGATATTGAAACGGCTTCTAATAATGATAATGGTGCTTCCAACATTATTGAAGATTATGTTTTAATTTAAATTAGATATCAAGCGGTGTTGGCTGCTTGATTTTTTGCTATAATAGGGCTAATAAGAAAGGAGTCTCCATGTCTCTTGAATCTGATTTTTTTAAGAAGAAACGAGTGAAATTTGAAACACTTCTTCCTTATGGTTTTTCAAAGGAAGGCGAAGAATATGTCTACAAAGAAAGCTTCATGAACGGTGATTTTGAGGCATACATTGAAATTTCTAAATCTGGGAAGGTATCCGGCCGTGTGATTGATACTGATATTGGTGATGATTATCTGGCCTTGCGGGCAGAGCATCAAACAGGCAGCTTTGTCGGTCAGGTCAGACAGGCTTATGCAGAAATTTTAAGTCGGATTGCAGGTGGCTGTTTTGAAACTCTGCCCTTTATCAAAAATCAAACCAATCGTTTGGCTCAATATATTTCGGACCAATACGGTGATCTTTATGACCACCCCTTTGCCAAGTATCCGGCTTTTTCTTCCTATCGGCATCCAGCTAATCACAAATGGTATGCGCTGATTATGACCATTGCACGCGCTAAGTTAGATTTGGGAAAGGAAGACTGGGAAAAAGAAGCGTTGGAACAGGAAGTAGAGGTTATTAATCTCAAGGTGAATCCTGCTGATCTATCTCAATTACTGTCTATTCCTGGAATCTATCCTTCCTACCATATGAATAAGAAATCTTGGATTTCTCTTGTTTTAGATGAGAAGGTTTCTGATGACATCCTTTTTTCTTTGCTGGACAATAGCAGAGCTTTGGTCAGCGGCAACAGTCTGGGAAATCCGGCTGGTCCTGATTTTTGGATTATTCCAGCTAATCTTAAATATTATGATATTGATGCCGAATTTGCTGCGCATAAAATCAATATATGGCCACAAAAAGCAAGTATTCAGACAGGGGATTACCTTTTCGTTTACATTACGGCGCCGACGCGGGCTCTTCGCTATGCCTGCAGGGTACTTGAGTCCGGGCTTCAGCAGCCTCATGCGAAGCGAAAACAAATGAAACTGGAGTTGCTTAAAAAATATGATGACAGCGACTTTCCTATTGACCGGCTTAAAGCGCACGGCGTTACCAATATCCGCGGACCGCGGCGGATGACTGCCAGTTTGATAGAGGACATCAAACCAAGTTTAAAAGACAGCTAATCCTGACAGCTGCTTACTTAGCAGCTGTCAGAAGGGCTGTTTATATATCAATAGTAAAGCCCAGCCTCCTATATTTGGAGGCCGGGCTTTTTAGTTGCAGGAGTTTTATTTTCTTAGATTCACTGATTTTTGGGACAGTAGCTTAGTTTTTTGCCGCAAGAAATGGCAAAAATATCTACTACCAATTAGCTGTTTTTCACTTTATACTAATAAGTAAGAAGGGAGTAAAAAATTGATGAAAGAACGTTCTGTCAGTATTTTAAACCGTATTTTAGTATCAACACTTCCCGTTCGCACAGATAGTCTGCAAAAAGAATTTAAGGTTAGTTCCAGAACCATTAGAAATGATATTTTAACCATTAATGATTTCTTAGCATCAATTCATCTACCGATTATTCAGAGCATCCGTTCGCAAGGGTTCTTTTTAAACCTGAGCGACGAAGAAGGAAAAGTTCTGCAAAGTGAGCTGTCAAATGAAGATAAGACAGATTATCTGGACAGAAAGGAGCGGATTTTAGATTTAATTTTGGATTTGGCCTTAGGAAAAGGTAAAGTTTTCCTGCATAGCAAAGAGACATTTTATGGGGTCTCTAAGTCGACCATTGATGAGGATATGCGGCAAATCAGGCAGGAGTTGGCCTTTTATCCTCTTGATATTATTAGCCATCCTAAAAGAGGTCTGCTGCTAGCAGGCAGCGAAGCTGCAATTCGTATCATGCTGTACAGCCTTCTCAGTCCGGAAATCACTAAAATCGGAAGGGCAGTCAGCTCTCATAAAAGCCGAATTATCAGCTACTACATTCCCAGTGAAACCATTTTAAAAATTAATGAGATTTTTGACCGCACCATTTTAACGGTTGAGGATGATATTCATAGAACACATTTTATCCTTTTTACCTGTATCTGGCTCTTAAGAGTCAAGCGCGGAGTCGAGGTCAGTCAGGAAGATCTCTCCAAAGATGCTGCGGCTAAAACAGCTGATGTTGACCATTATTTAAAAGCGGTCTGTCAGGAGTTTGCAATAGTCCCGTCAGCTTTAGAGAAGCAGTATATTCATTCGATTTTGCAGTCCTTTAATATCAAAAAGAATGACAGCCCGATTAACTGGATCCAGCTGCAGATACTAACGATTCAGCTCATTAATTTTGTTGAAGAGGAGACTAAGATTCCTTTTAACAGGAAAGACGGCGTATTACAGCAGGGGCTGTATCACCATATAGTCAGTATGGTTGCCAGAGTCAAAAATAATATTCAGCTGACCAATCCACTGACAGAAAGGATTAAGCAAAGTTACGGTAGTATTTATCAAGCCGTAGGTACATTTGCCCGTCAGCTGGAGAAAATGCTGGGTTGCAAAATTATTGATGATGAAATTGCTTTTTTAACGATTTATTTTTCAACTACTCTAAGCGAGATTAATCAGGACAATAAATATTGGTACCGAGCAGTTGTGGTCTGTAATCACGGCACAGCTACCGCCAAGCTTCTGGCTGAAAATCTCAAGGAATTTTTCAATATCGAAGTATTTGCTATTCTTAATTCCAGAGAGATAGATATTATTGATAAGCTGGATGTTGATTTAGTGTTTTCGACGGTAAACATTGCTTATCATAATAAGCCGGTCTTGGTTCTTGATTCTATTATTCAGGAGGATACCAAGCTGCGCATCAATCATTTTTTACAAACCAATCAAAAGGCTAGAAGAGTGACTCAGAAAAAAGAAGACTATACTAAAGTTTTTCTGGAGATTCTGCAGCTCATGGAGAAAAGCAGCAAGGTTGAAATTGATAAGGAGCTGTACGCAGCAATTGAAGGTATTTTTGCAAGAAATGGTCTGAGAATTAATAAGAGGGAGGTCCAACCAATGATTGAGGATATTTTAAAGGATGAACATATCCTAATTACTGATAAAAAATACAATTGGCGCGATGCTATCAAGTTTGTTTCTGCCCCCTTGTATAAGGATGGCATTGTCAATAAACACTACAGTGAAGCTATGATTGAAAGTGTGGAGAAATATGGTCCTTACATCATTATCGGTCCGCACTTGGCACTGGCTCACGCCAGACCGGAAGACGGAGCCAAACAGCTTGGGTTGAGTCTAGCCGTTTTTGAAGAACCTGTTGCATTTGGCGAAGAATCTAATGAGCAGGTTCAGGTCATCTTTTGCCTGTCAGCAGTGGACGCTTTTTCGCATTTAAATATTATGAAAAGCCTCGTTAATCTTATCAGAGCGACCAATAAGGTTGAACAGCTCTGTCAGGCAAGAGATGTTCAGTCTGTTAAAACTATTTTATTCCATTCAAAGGAGGAGTCGTGATGGGAAAACCAATCAATATTTTATTTGTCTGCGGTGCTGGCTTAGGCAGCAGTTTTGCAGCACAGATGGCAGCTGAGGATGTCCTGACTAAGTATCACATTGATGCAAAACTAGATCATGTGGATATTTCGACCGCTGCTTCGGTTCAGCCGGAGGTCATTATTACAGCTCAAAATTTCCAGAAACAGTTTGCTAATTTTGATATTGACACGTCTAAAACAGCAATCATTTATTTAAAAAATATTGTTTCCAGTCAGGAAATTGAGGAAAAACTCATTCCAGTTTTAAGAGAACGCAAGCTAATTTAAAGAAGGAGGATGACAATGAGTGTTATCAATTTTATTATTAACAATATTCTGACACAGGCCGCTGTCACCATTGCTCTCATTGCGATGCTGGGCTTGATTTTGCAGAAAAAATCAGCCGGTCAGGTAATCTCCGGAACCCTTAAAACCTTACTTGGTTTTCAGGTATTAAGTGCAGGTTCCAGTGTTATTGTAACGAGTTTAACTTATTTTGGAAAAATCTTTAAGACTGGCTTTCATACCCAGGGTATTGTTCCTTCGATTGAGGCAATCAATGGCCAGGCCATGAATGATTTGGGTCTTGGCAGTGATATTGCTCTGACCTTTTTAGCCATCTTTATTTTTAATATCATTTTTGCCCGCATTACTAAATGGAAATACATCTTTCTGACAGGTCAAGCTATTTTGTGGATGGCCACCATGACCACTGTTTTTGGTTATTTTGCAGGACTCAGAGGATTCCTGCTTATCCTTGTTGGCGGTATTGTCGGCGGGGCTTTTGCGGTGGCGATGCCGGCCATTGCCCAGCCCATTATTCGCAAGGTGACAGGTTCAAATGATATTGCTCTGGGACATTTTTGCACCATTGGTTATCTCTTTGAGGCAGGTGTTGCTAAAATATTTGGTGAAAAAGGCGATAAGAAAAAATCCATTGAAGACATTGAACTCCCTAAAGCTTTTGACTTCCTGCAAGATACTTACCTGTCGGTAATGGTTGTCATGGTCCCCTTGTTTATCATTACTGCCATCTTTGCAGGACCTAAGGCAGTGGATACGGGGACACAAAACTATATCATGTTTGCCTTTATGCAGGCTATCCAATTTGTTGTCGGTGTCTACATCCTTTTAGCCGGTGTACGCTTGCTCTTGGCTGAAATTGTTCCTGCCTTTCGCGGTATTGCCATGAAGCTGGTTCCGGATGCTATTCCGGCTCTGGATTGTCCCGTGCTCTTTCCTTATTCGCCCAATGCTGTGATTCTTGGTTTTATTACAACGACTATTGGCACTATAATTGCTATGATTATTTTGCCAATGCTAGGCTTAGCCATGATTTTGCCGGGCATGCTGACTAATTTCTTTGCAGGAGGTACTGCCGGTATCTTTGGCAATGCTGTCGGCGGTCGCCGCGGAGCCATTATCGGCGGTATTGCCCACGGCTTCTTTATCACCTTGCTGCCAGCTCTCTTGGTTACAGCTTTCAATCAGTTAGGCTTTGTCAATGCCACGGCAACTGATGTTGATACAGTTGTTGTCGCCCTGCTCTATGCTTGGCTGTTCAGTCCAATATTTAAAGCTATAGGAATCTGATAAAGGAGGTGATTGTGTGTTGCAATGGTTTAAGAAAAAAATAGCCAAAGATAAAAAATTTCTTACTGATCATGAAAAACCTCAGTTGACAGATGTAGAAAAGACGGCTCTCTTAGAGAAAATTAAAGAAGAGGAAGCGCTGATGCTTCAACAGCAGCAATCAGACAAGGAAAAAGCCCTGTCTTATGAAAAAATAGGCCTGTGTTATGCTGAACTGGATGACAGCGATGAGGCTATTGCTAGTTTGGAGAAGAGTTTGGAGACAAAATTATCCATGGGAGACGGCTATAAGAAGCTCATGAGTCTCTATAATGTTAAGCGGGCTCAAGCTGCCCGCAGTAAGGACAATGATGCTATTGATTACTATATGGCCAAGATGGATGAGATGCGAAATATCGCTAAAAAATTAACACTTTCCAAATAATAGACGAAGGAGGATGGATAATGTATAGCACTTTGAAAGAACTTACAGATAAGGCAGAGAAATTAAACATGACTATTGGCGCCTTTAACATGCACAACTTGGAAATGCTGCCGGATATGATGCGCGCTGCCAAGGAAGTGGGGGCTCCCATCATCATTCAGACCAGTGTTGATACAGCTAAATATATTGGTTACTCGGTTATTGCTGCAGTGGTCAAAGAATTGGCCAATCATTATATGATTGATGCGGCCCTGCATTTGGATCATGCTAGAGATTTGGATGCTATTCAGGATGCTATAGTGGCTGGCTATTCCAGCATCATGTTTGATGGTTCTAACTTATCCTTTAAAGAAAATATTTTAAAAACAAGATTAGTTGCCGACTATGCCCATGCCAGAGGAGTGAGCGTTGAAGGTGAACTGGGAACCATCGGAGGAACCGAAGAAGGTATTTCAGTTTCAGAAGACGACAAAATCTATACACGGCCTGAAGATGCCCTTACTTTTGTTCAAGAGACCAATGTTGATGCTTTAGCGGTAGCTATTGGAACAAATCATGGTCAATTCAAGTCTAAAACGGATGTCAAAATTCCTCTCTTGAAAGAAATTCATCAAGTAGTAGCTGTTCCCTTAGTTATCCATGGCGGAACAGGCGTAAAAGAAGCAGATTATCCTGAATTAATTAATAATGGTATTCGTAAATTTAATGTAGGTACTGACTTGCTGGTCAATTGGACACAGGAAGCTAAGGCAGCTTTTGGAGAAACTGCAGTTAATAAATCGCTGCGCTACAATGTCATTCCAGCCAATCAAAAAATTAAGGAAATTGTCAAACATAAAATGACTCTGTTTATGAATTTGGAGTCTCCTCTGCATGTGGAATAGAGCGATGAAAAAGTATCTTGTTTTATTAGCCGGTCCGCCGGCAACGGGAAAAAGCTATTTGGTGCGTTTGATACGAACAGCTCTGCCTCAAATCTATACTGTATCGCCTGATGAATTCAAAGAAGACATGGCTGAAAGTGTCGGCTTTGATAATTTGCAGGAAAAGGCAGCTTTAGAAAAATGGGTCTGGTCTTATTATTATCAGGCTTTGGAGCTTTACATGAGTGTCGGAAAACAGTTTATTGTGACAGAATATCCCTTTTCCTTTAAACAAAAAAAGCAGCTGCAGGATTTATCACAAAAGCATGATTATTCAGTTATCACAATCCGTTTGAAAGCAGACTTTGAAGTCCTTTGGCAAAGGCGTATGGCGCGTGACCTAGCCAATGACAGACATTTGAGCTTCATCATGACACATTTTCACCATGGGGATACACTTTCTAATCGCCGCTTAGCAGATGATCTTATTAGTAAAGAAGCCTTTAGACAAATTATTGAGGATCGGAAATATAATGACTTTTCCCTAGGAACTTTATATGAAATTGATGTCACCGATTTTACAAAAGTGGATTACAAGCCCTTGATTGATGAGCTGGTTAGGCTGTCGCATGATTAATTTTAAACTGGAGGTGGAAAAGAAGTAAAGAGAGTAAAATTTAAAAGCTGTTCTGGCTCAAGATGAGGCAACAGGAGTTCTGCAGGTATACCAGCTTAAGACAAGCGGTTTAAAACAGTCTGGAATATTTAAAAAAGTGATGGGAAATTGATTTTTGATTTCTCGTCATTTTTTGTTTATTTCATAATATCCTAAGTTTTCCGGCAAAATAGAATTACAGTCCCTCTTACTAAAAAATCTTACGGTTCTTCCTTGACAAATGATTTCCTTTTTAATATACTACACTATATAATAAGTAGTGTAGCACATTTAAAAGGAGGGATGTCCAATTAAACTGAATGACAGACAGTTAAAAATTATTGACATTGTTAAGGAAAATCAACCAATCACGGGAGAAAAGATAGGAGCTAAACTGAATGTCAGCAGGGCAACACTGCGGGTAGACCTGTCCATTTTGACTATGTTCCATATTCTGGATGCCAGGCCCAAGGTTGGCTATTTCTATTTGGGGAAAGGAGATTTTGATCTACAGCTTAGTGCAGTCAGTGATTTATCAGTCTCTGATGTCATGACCCTTCCCGTTATCGCGAAGCAGAATGATATGGTCTACGATTTAATTGTCAGATTGTTTTTGGAGGATTCTTCCAGCATTTATGTCTTAGATGATGAGGACTGCCTATGCGGACTAGTGTCTCGTAAGGATCTGTTAAAGGTTACCATGGGAGGTGCAGATGTCAGCCATTTACCCATCGCTGCGGTAATGACAAGAATGCCTAACATTTTGACAATCGAAGAAGAAACATTAGTTCCTCAGGCGGCTGCTCTTTTGGTCCGAAATAAAATTGACAGTTTGCCAGTTGTGCGAACCCAAGATGGCAGCAAAGGAAAGCTTAAAGTATTGGGAAAATTTTCAAAAACAATTGTTGCAAACTTATTTGTTGAAATCACACATCCTGAGTAAGTAGGAGGTCAAATGGCAGAAAATACGATTTTATATATTATATCAGATTCCTCTGGAGAGACGGCTCAGTCTATGGCGCAAGCTGGGATATGTCAGTTTCCCAGTCATAAAGACTGGGAGGTGAAACGGATTCCTTATGTTAATCATTTGGAAGCGCTAAAAGAGGCTTTAGCAGAAGCAAAATCCCGGCAGGCTATGGTCATGTTCAGTTTGGTAGATGAAAAGCTGGCTGATTTTGCCGGTCAGTACTGTCAAAATGAAATGCTCTGCTTTGTGGATTTGATGACTGACATGCTCAAACAAATGAGCCGGCAGGCAAAAGAAGCTCCTTTACGAGAAGCTGGAAAAATTCGTCAGCTGACTAAGTCGTATTTTAATCGCATAGAAGCTATTGAATTTGCCGTTAAATACGATGATGGAAAAGATCCGCGAGGTTTTCTAAAAGCTGATTTAGTGCTGCTGGGCGTCTCCAGAACATCAAAAACACCTTTGAGCATCTATTTGGCCAACCAACAGCTAAAGGTGGCAAACCTGCCTTTGCTCCCGGAAGTGCCTTTGCCTAAGGAAATTTTTGAAGTAGATCCTAAAAAACTTGTCGGACTGACCAGTTCGCCTGAACGCTTAAATAAAATGAGAAGTCAAAGGCTTAAGGCAATGGGCTTGGAGTCAACAGCTCACTATGCCCAGCAAAATCGTATTTTAGAGGAGTTAGATTATTTTTATAAAATAATGAAAGCGCTTAAGTGTCCGGTTATTAATACCGAGCACCGTTCTATTGAAGAGACGGCCGGATTAATCATAGCTAAGTTAAGCGATACAGATGCGAAGTAGATTGATTTGTTTTCAATCATTTTGGATTGAAATTGTCGCTTGTTTTAGAACTATAGGATAATGAAAGGAGTTCATATGTCAAAAAAATACGTCTACAGCTTTAATGAAGGCAGCAAGGACATGCGTGATCTGCTTGGAGGAAAGGGAGCTAATCTAGCAGAAATGACGCGGATTGGCCTGCCAGTTCCTCAAGGATTTACCATTACGACGGATGCCTGTAGAGACTATTACCAGCAAGATGAACAGATTAGTCAGGAAATGATAAGTCAAATTGATACCCAAATAGCTCAGCTGGAAAAAGAGCAGGGCAAAAAATTAGGAGATAATCAGAATCCCTTGCTGGTTTCTATACGTTCTGGAGCAGTGTTTTCGATGCCTGGAATGATGGATACGATCTTAAATCTAGGTCTGACAGATGACAGTCTTAAAGGTTTGGCTCTTGCGACAGGGAATGCATGGTTTGCCTATGACAGCTATCGCCGTTTTATTCAAATGTTTTCGGATGTAGCCATGGATATTCCCAAAGATAAATTTGAGGCTGTCCTTGATCGGCATAAAGAAGAGAATGGCTATCATGCGGATACCGAATTAACGCTTGAAAATCTGCAGGCAATTGTCCAGGAATTTAAAGCGATTTACCGGGAGGCCATCGGTCAGGATTTTCCGCAAAGTCCCAGAGAACAGTTATACTTGGCTATTGAGGCAGTCTTTAAATCTTGGAATAATCCCCGAGCCATTGTTTACCGCAATTTAAATGAAATAGATCATCATTTGGGAACAGCAGTAAATGTGCAGTCAATGGTTTTCGGCAATATGGGAGATACTTCGGGAACCGGCGTTGCCTTTACCAGAAATCCCGCAACAGGGGAGCATCGTTTATTTGGCGAATACCTTATTAATGCTCAGGGAGAAGATGTGGTAGCAGGCATTCGGACACCTCAAAGTATAGAAGTATTAAAAGAAGACATGCCAGCTATCTATCGGCAGTTTGCAGATCTTACACAGCGTTTGGAAAATCACTACAGAGACATGCAGGATATTGAATTTACGATTGAAAGGGGCAAACTTTATCTTCTGCAGACACGCAGCGGCAAGCGAACAGCCAAGGCTGCTATTCAGATAGTGACGGATTTGGCTGCCCAAGGACTGATTACTAAAGAAGAAGCCATAATGCGTGTTGAACCAAAGCAGTTAGAACAGTTACTGCATCCAACCTTTGATGAGAATTCCTTAAAACAAGCTAAGTTACTTGCTAAGGGCTTGCCAGCTTCTCCGGGAGCAGCAAGAGGAAAGGTCTGCTTTTCGGCAGAAGCAGCAACTAGGCTTACTAAAGAAGGAGAAGATGTTATTTTAGTGCGTCAGGAGACTTCCGCAGAAGATATCGAAGGGATGGCCAGCGCCAAAGGAATTCTGACTGCTCGTGGGGGCATGACCTCACACGCTGCCGTAGTTGCGCGCGGCATGGGGAAATGCTGTGTAGCAGGCTGCAGTGATTTAAGAGTTAATGAGATCAGCAAGACGATCACAGCTGGCGATTTATTGTTAAAAGAAGGCGACCCCCTCTCACTTGATGGCAGCAGCGGCAATGTTTATCTCGGTCTTGTGGATATGGAATCTGCTGACATCAGCGGCAGTTTTGAAACCTTTATGAAGTGGGTAGATGATGTTCGTGATATGGGGGTCCTTGCCAATGCAGACAATCCTAAAGATGCTCAAAAAGCAGTAGATTTTGGTGCAGAAGGCATAGGACTTTGCCGCACAGAGCATATGTTCTTTGACGAAGAAAGAATTCCGGCTGTCAGACAAATGATATTAGCCGATAATGTAGAAGACAGGCAAAGAGCACTGGAAAAAATTCTGCCCTTCCAAAGAGATGATTTTTATCAGCTGTTTAAAGTGATGGATAAAAAATCGGTAACGATTCGTTTGCTAGATCCTCCTTTGCATGAGTTCCTTCCCCATGACGAAGATACGCTGATCCGTCTAGCAGGAAAGTTGGAGCTGAGTCTTAGTGATATGCGGAAACGCGTGTCAGAACTGGCGGAATTTAATCCTATGCTTGGTCACAGAGGCTGCCGTTTAGCTGTTACCTATCCGGAAATCTTAATCATGCAGGTTAAGGCTATTGCCCAAGGCGCCAGTCTGGCTGTTAAAGAAGGGGCACAGGTCAAGGCTGAAATTATGATTCCTCTGGTGGGAACCGCTCAGGAATTAGCTTACTTAAGACCAATAGTTGACTCTGCTATGCAGGAAGAATGTGAGAAGACAAAGTGTTCAGTTGACTATAGAGTTGGAACGATGATAGAAATTCCGAGGGCTTGCATTACAGCTGATGAGATTGCGGCCTATGCTGATTTCTTCAGCTTTGGCACCAATGATTTAACACAACTAGGATTTGGCTATTCCCGAGATGATGCCGGCAAGTTTTTAGCAGAATATGTTGACAAGGGCATTCTTGAAAAAGATCCTTTCCAGGTGTTAGAACAAAAAGGAATTGGTCGATTAATGGAAATAGGCGTCAACTTGGGTAGACAAACAAAACCAAATCTTAAAATAGGCATTTGTGGAGAGCATGGTGGTGAACCCTCAAGTATTGCCTTTTGTTATGCGATTGGCTTAAATTATGTATCTTGTTCACCATTTCGTGTTCCCATTGCGAAATTAGCGGCAGCACAAGCTAAGATTAAAGAAGAAGGTAAGGCTGGTTTTGTAGACAAGTAAACTAAAGTTCGAGTGAGTTTAATATTTTTATTGACAGCTGACAAAGAAAGCTAGGATTTTTATCCCAGCTTTTTTCTTATTTTTGGTATAATGGAAGACATGAGAATTGTTTCCGGTAATTATGGTGGCCGTCCCTTAAAAACTTTGGAAGGCAAGACGACCCGTCCGACGTCAGACAAGGTTAGAGGTGCTGTTTTTAATATGATTGGCCCCTACTTTGATGGCGGCCGTATTTTAGATCTTTTTGCAGGCAGCGGCGGTCTTTCTATTGAAGCTGTTTCAAGAGGGATGACTGAGGCGGTCTTGGTAGAAAAAGACCGCAGGGCTCAGGCTGTTATTGAGGCCAATATCAGGATGACCAAAGAAGCAGATAAGTTCCAACTATTAAGAATGGATGCTGCGCGTGCTTTGACAAGTTTAAATGAACAGTTTGATTTGGTTTTTTTGGATCCGCCTTATGCAAAAGAGGAAATTGTAAAAACCATTGAGGAGCTCTGTCAGCGAAAACTCCTATCTGAGGAAGTAATGGTCGTCTGTGAAACAGATAAGGCGGTTGAGCTGCCGGAAGAAGTTGCAGAGTTAGGTATTTGGAAACAAAAAATTTATGGAATTTCTAAGGTAACAGTTTATGTCAGATAAAATTGGACTTTTTGCAGGTTCATTTGATCCTGTAACAAATGGGCATGTGGATATTATTCGTCGTGCTAGTAAACTTTTTGACAAACTCTATGTTGGTCTTTTTTATAATAAGAACAAGACGGGCTTGTTTGAGCCTGCCAGCAGGCAGAAAATGTTAAAAGAAGCGCTAGCTGATTTGAAAAATGTTGAGGTGATTGTGGCTCGGGATAGTTTGGCAGTTGATATTGCTAGGCAGCATGGTGTTACTCACTTGGTGCGAGGGCTGAGAAATGCCCAGGATTTGGAATATGAAGCTAATCTTGCTTTTTTTAACAGTCAATTGGCTCAAGAGATTGAGACTGTTTTTTTATTAACAGCCTTGGATTATCGCTATCTTAGTTCCAGCCGAATCAGAGAGCTTATCTATTTTAAGGCAGATATTAGCCCTTATGTCCCGCAAGCAGTTGTAAAAGAAGTGGAGCAAAAAAGTGAAAACAATCAAAAAATTTAAATGGTGGCTGATTAGCAGTCTGAGTATTATTTTGCTTTTGGTAGTCTTCTTTTTTCCTCTCCCTTACTATATGGAAAGGCCGGGCGGAGCTTATGACATTAGAACAGTCTTGACAGTCAATCATAAAGAAGATAAGGAAAAAGGCTCTTACAATTTTGTAGCTGTGTCTTTAAGCAAGGCAACACCGATACAAGTCCTCTATGCTTGGCTGACTCCTTTTACAGAGATTACCAGTGCCAAGGAAACAACAGGCGGAGTCAGCGATGCTGATTACATGCGTATTAACCAGTTCTATATGGAGACATCGCAAAACGGAGCTATTTATGAGGCGCTTACTCTAGCCAATAAAAAGGCCAGTTTGAATTATATGGGAGTCTATGTTCTGCAGGTCAGCAAAAATTCAACCTTCAAAGGCGTTTTAAATATTGCTGATACTGTAACTGGCGTCAACGGCAAAACCTTTCATAGTTCAAAAGAGTTGATTAAATATGTGTCTGGCTTAAAATTAGGCAGCAAGGTCAGTGTTCAATATACTTCTGAAAATAAGAAGAAAACAGCTAAGGGTAAAGTTATCAAGCTGTCAAATGGTAAAAATGGCATTGGAATTGGATTGGTGGATCATACCAAAGTCGTTTCTGATGACACTGTTGAATTTAGTACAAATGGTATTGGCGGTCCGAGCGCCGGTCTTATGTTTACCCTTGATATCTATGACCAATTAAACAAAGAGGATTTGCGTAAGGGGCGTGTTATTGCAGGAACGGGTACTATTGGAGAAAATGGAGAGGTTGGAGATATTGGCGGTGCTGGCATGAAGGTGGCATCAGCAGATAAAATTGATGCAGATATCTTTTTTGTCCCCAATAATCCTGTAGATAAGGCTGTTTTGAAAAATAATCCTAAGGCTGTCAACAATTATCAAGAAGCCAAGCAGGCTGCTAAAAAATTAGGAACTAAAATGAAAATTGTCCCTGTTAAAAATGTGCAGGATGCTATTGATTATTTAAGAAAACATCAGTAGACAGTCTGAAAGTACAGCTGTCTAAGTCTGCAAAAAAGATGAGCGGGAAATCATCGGTTTTTAAGAACTGACGGTGAGTCCCGCTCTTTTGTTTTCTCTTTTAATATCAGAGCTGAAAGTGCTAAAATAGAAGAATGAAAGAAAATCTTCGCATTCTGCATATCAATGATTTACATTCTCACTTTGAAGCTTATCCAAAGATTAAGCGCTTTTTTGATGAGCGTTCAAAAACAGCAAAAGAAGTTCTAAGATTGGATATTGGTGATAATGTGGATAAAAGTCATCCTCTGACAGATAGCACTGCTGGCAGAATTAATGTGGACTTGATGAATGCTTTAGGAATTGATTTTGCTACCATTGGCAATAATGAAGGTATTGGTCTGGCTAAAGATGAAATCAACCAGCTGTATGATGAAGTCGATTTTCAAGTTATTTTAGGAAATTTAAGAGATAAAAAAGGACGCCCTGCTTGGGCTCAGCCCTATATTATTTATGAGACCACGGCTGGAACAAAATTGGCACTTCTTGCCTATACTTTCCCCTATTATTTAACTTATAAACCTAATGGCTGGCAAGTTTTAGATGCTGTTGCCAGTCTCAAAAAAGATTTGGAAAAACCAGAGGTGCAGGCGGCAGATTTTCGCATTTTACTCAGCCATTTGGGGGTTCGTATAGATGAAAAAATAGCACATGAAATTCCTGAAATTGATTTAATTATTGGAGCTCATACGCATCATGTCTTTGAAGAGGGTGAGGTTATTAATGGAACTTATCTGGCTGCAGCAGGACGTTATGGCGATCATGTTGGACAAATTGATTTAGCCTTTGAAGACCACCGTTTGACTGATATCACTATTGAAGCAATATCAACCAGTGATCTTGATTATGAAAAAGGTGATAGGGATTTTGCTGTGGATCTTTTTGAGCAAGGAGAGCGTTTATTGGCAGCAGATGTTATCTGTAAACTTTCGCGAAAGCCGAACCTTGAAGAATGTGCAGAAATGGTCATGGAGGCCATGGTTCAATCAGCTGGGGCTGATTTGACTATTATTAATACAGGGCTAATAGTTGAACCGTTCTCTCCGACTGTCACCAAGGCCACTCTTCATAAGTCTTTGCCGCACCAAATGCGTTTAGTTACCCTCCAAGTCAATAAGGAGGAGTTGCTGGAAATTTGTCAGGATATTTTTGCGCAGGCTGATCTGCTGGCTAATCAGCAGATTCGCGGCATGGGTTTTCGCGGCAAGCAGTTTGGCAGAGTTGTAACGAGTGGTTTTACTTACAAAAATGGAAAAATAGTGTATAATAATAAGGTTACCAGTAAAAAAGATAAATTAAGTCTTGTTTTAGTTGATCAGTATTATTTTGCTCCTTATTTCAGCAGCATTAATTCACGTCAAGGCCAGCTGCTGTTTCCTGATTTGCTGAGACAGACAGTAGAAAAATATCTGAGAGGAGACCTATGAGAAAAGATATCTCTCCGGACATGTACAATTACAACAAATTTCCCGGGCCTCAGTTTATAACTTTTGACAATCATGTTAAGAGTGATGAGATAGACTTATTGATTTTAGAAAATGTCAAAAATGCTTTTAATGCGACGGTTTTCAGTCAGCGTTTTTCAGAAATTCTGCTGAAGTATGATTATATTGTCGGCGATTGGGGCAATGAGCAGCTGCGGCTCAAGGGATTTTACAAGGAAGAGTCTAAGTCTAAAAATAGGCAGCCTTATATCGGCTATTTAGATGATTACCTCAAGGAATACTGTAATTTTGGATGCGCCTACTTTGTTTTGGAAAATCCAAATCCCAAGGAAATCAAAGGCGAGGACAATGAGCCTCAAAGGCGTAAGCGCCGCGACAACCGTAAGAAAAAGCGTTTTAATAAAAATGAGAAAGTGAATCCTCAAGATAAGCTTCGCCGAGAAAAATCACAGACTCGACAAGCCATGAGAGAAATTCGTGATGCCAAGAAAAATTTTATTATTAGAAAAAAAGGAAATTAAATGAAATCATCTATCTACAGCTTAACCCGTGATGACCTAATTAATTGGGTAATTGAACACGGCGAAAAAAAGTTTCGTGCTACACAGATTTGGGACTGGCTTTATCGAAAACGCGTTCAGTCTTTTGAAGAAATGACCAATATTTCCAAAGACTTTATCGCTCTTTTAAATGAAAATTTTGTCGTCAATCCACTCAAACAGCGTATTGTCCAAGAATCTGCCGACGGGACTGTCAAATACCTCTTTGAACTGCCTGACGGCATGCTGATTGAAACGGTATTGATGCGCCAGCACTATGGCCTTTCGGTCTGCGTCACCACACAGGTTGGCTGCAATATTGGCTGTACCTTCTGCGCCAGCGGTTTGATTAAAAAACAACGTGATCTTAATAACGGTGAAATCACAGCGCAGATTATGCTGGTGCAAAAATATTTTGATGAACGCGGGCAAGGCGAGCGTGTCAGCCACGTTGTGGTCATGGGAATTGGTGAGCCTTTTGACAATTACGACAATGTGCTCAAATTCTTGCGGACCATCAATGATGACAACGGTCTTGCAATCGGTGCCCGCCATATTACGGTATCAACTTCAGGTTTGGCCCATAAAATTCGTGATTTTGCCAATGAAGGTGTCCAGGTCAATCTGGCTGTATCACTTCACGCACCTAATAACGAACTGCGCTCAAGCATTATGCGAATCAACCGTTCTTTCCCATTGGAAAAACTTTTTGCGGCAATTGAATACTATATCGAAACAACCAACCGCCGTGTCACTTTTGAGTATATTATGTTAAACGGTGTCAATGATCATCCTGAAAATGCTCAGGAACTGGCTGACTTGACTAAGAAAATCCGCAAGCTTTCTTATGTCAATCTCATTCCGTATAACCCTGTGACCGAGCACGATCAATACAGCCGTAGTCCTAAGGAGCGCGTGGATGCTTTTTATGATGTGCTTAAGAAAAATGGTGTGAACTGTGTGGTTCGGCAGGAACACGGAACTGATATTGATGCGGCTTGCGGTCAGCTGCGTTCTAATACCATGAAGCGCGACCGTCAAAAGTCTGTTGCTGAGGCTGCTCAATAATGTCAGGATTTTGGGAGAAAAGTGGCAACTTAACGCCTTTGGGTAAAAATACAGTCAGATGCTTGCTTTGTCTTTATGCACTTGCTGTCTGTGCTATGTGCTTTCTGCCGCAGCCTTTTAGGCAGGTAAAAACGCCGGGGATTGAGCATTATGGACGCCTTGTTGTTCTTTTGATTCCTTTTAATTCGCTTGTCAGTCTGGGAAAGATGAGAAGTTTATGGCAGCTCCTTTGGCTTGTAGGACAGAACATCAGCAATATTTTGCTGCTTTATCCCCTTGTTTTACTTTTGCTTTTGCTGAAAAAAGCACTCCGCAGTTTAAAAAGAACTGCGGTGCTTGGCTTTAGTATCAGTCTTTTTATCGAAGTCAGCCAGCTTCTTTTAGACTTCCTTTTCAATGTCAACCGTGTTTTTGAAATCGATGATCTATGGACCAATACCTTGGGCAGTATTCTGGCCTTTTACTCCTATCAGTGGCTGCAAAGAAAAATCAAGCAGCGAAACAGCAGTCAGCTTGCTTGACTTAGAGTAAACTCCAAGATTTATAATAGTAATGTGATTTTCCCTCATTGCGGGGGATTTTTCTTATGATGATTAAAAGAAAGGGCAAAGATGTCTGTTATTAAAAATTTATGGTGGTTTTTTAAACTGGAAAAGCGCCGCTATTTGATTGGAATACTGGCTCTTAGCCTAGTCAGTGTTCTCAACCTGATTCCGCCCAAGGTCATGGGGCATGTCATTGACCATATTACCCGTAAAAGTCTGACAAGAGAAACACTTTTGTGGGATCTTTTTTATCTGCTGTTGTCAGCTTTTGCCATGTATGGGCTGCGTTATGTCTGGCGCATTTATATTTTGGGGACATCCTACCGTTTGGGACAGATTATGCGTTCCCGTCTGTTCGATCATTTTACGAAGATGTCTCCTTCTTTTTATCAAAAATACCGGACAGGTGATTTGATGGCGCATGCAACAAATGATATTAACTCTCTGACACGTCTGGCTGGGGGCGGCGTCATGTCAGCCGTTGATGCTTCAATTACGGCTTTGGTCACCCTGATGACCATGTTTTTCAGTATTTCCTGGCAGATGACTTTGATTGCAGTGATTCCTCTGCCTCTGATGGCTTTTGCAACCAGCCGTCTGGGACGCAAGACACATGAGAGTTTCAAGCATTCTCAGGCAGCTTTTTCAGAGCTTAACAACAAGGTTCAAGAAAGTGTCTCAGGCATCAAGGTAACCAAATCGTTTGGCTATCAGGCAGATGAATTAGCTGCTTTTCAGGAAACAAATGAAATGACCTTTGCTAAAAACATGACGACCATGAAATATGATAGCATGTTTGATCCCTTAGTTCTCTTGTTTGTAGGGGCTTCTTATACCTTAACGCTTTTGGTCGGTGCTTTTTTTGTAAAAAATAATCAGGTGACAGTCGGAAGTCTAGTTACTTTTGTGACTTATTTGGATATGCTAGTCTGGCCCTTGATGGCGATTGGTTTTCTCTTTAATATTGTGCAGCGCGGTGCTGTTTCTTATGAACGGATTATGACCCTTTTGTCCCAGAAATCTGATATTAAAGATCCTGACAATCCTCTGCCTCATATTCAAAACGGTCGCTTAGAATATGCCATTGAACATTTTACCTATGATAATGAAGAGACCCTCAGCCATATCTACTTTACCTTGGAAAAAGGACAGACTTTGGGAATTGTCGGGCAGACAGGTTCAGGTAAAACCAGCCTGCTTAAGCTCCTTTTGCGTGAGTACGATGTCAATCAGGGCGCTGTCTACCTCAACGGTCATGACATTCGGGACTACCGTCTGACAGACCTGCGCAGTCTCATTGGCTATGTGCCGCAGGATCAAGTTCTCTTTGCCATGTCTATTTTAGAGAATATCCGCTTTGGCAATCCTCAGCTGAGCATGGCAGCAGTTGAAGAAGCTGCTAAGCTGTCTCAGGTTTACGATGATATTGCAGCCATGCCTCAGGGCTTTGAAACTATTATCGGTGAAAAGGGCGTCTCTTTATCAGGCGGACAAAAGCAGCGTATTGCTATGAGCCGTGCCATGATTTTAAATCCTGATATTCTCATTCTGGATGATTCCCTGTCAGCGGTGGATGCGAAGACTGAACATGCTATCATTGATAATCTCAAGCAGGTACGTAAGGATAAAACAACCCTCATAACAGCTCACCGGCTGAGTGCAGTCGTGCATGCTGATCTTATTCTGGTTTTGCAGGACGGTCAGATTATTGAGCGCGGCCGCCATGATGAACTTATTCAAACAGGGGGCTGGTATGCAAGAACCTATGAGGCTCAGCAATTAGAAATGAAAGGAGACCGTGATGAAGAATAACGAACACCAAGGCCGCGTTTTTCTGCGCTTGATGTCTTATCTAAAGCCTTATAAATGGCTGACCTTTTTTGCCTTGTTCTTTCTCCTTTCGACAACAGTGATTAAAAGTCTCGTGCCCTTGGTCGCCTCTTATTTTATTGACCATTTTCTGACAGATTTTAACCAAGCTGCTGCCTTTCTTTTACTGGGTTATTATCTCCTTTATGTTTTACAGACTATTTTACAGTATTTGGGAAACTTGCTTTTTGCCCGTGTTTCCTTCAGCGTTGTGCGCGACATTCGTAAGGACGCTTTTGCCAATATGGAGAAGCTGGGAATGTCTTACTTTGATAAGACACCGGCAGGCTCCATTGTATCGCGGCTGACTAATGATACAGAGAGTATCAGTGAAATGTTTTCAGGGATTCTGTCCAGTTTCATTTCTGCGATCTTTATTTTTAGCGTGACCCTCTATACCATGCTGATGCTCAATTATCGCCTGACTTTTCTCGTCATGCTCTTTCTTCCTTTTATTTTTATTTTGGTCAATCTCTATCGCAAAAAATCTGTCAGCGTCATAGCCAAAACTCGCAGTTTATTGAGTGATATCAATACCAATCTATCTGAAAGTATTGAAGGAATCAGTATTATTCAGGCTTTTGGTCAGGAAGAGCGTTTGAAATCGGAGTTCGAAACCATCAACGAAGAACATTTTAACTATGCCAATCGCTCAATGGCCTTGGACAGTCTTTTTCTGCGCCCAGCCATGTCTCTTTTGAAATTGCTGGCCTATGCTCTGCTGATGGCTTATTTTGGCTTTAACTGGCAGACAATAGGGATTTCAGCTGGTATGATGTATGCCTTTATCCAATATATTAACCGTCTTTTTGACCCCTTGATTGAAGTCACGCAAAATTTTTCGACCCTGCAAACGTCCATGGTTTCAGCCGGCCGTGTTTTTGATTTGATTGATGAGCGAGGCTATGAGCCCGTCCAAGATGAAAGCACTGCTGAAATTACTGCCGGAAATATTGAATTTAAAGATGTTTCTTTTTCTTATGACGGAGAAAATCAAATTTTAGACCGTATTTCATTTAAGGTCAATCAAGGACAAACGATTGCCTTTGTTGGTCCAACCGGTTCAGGGAAGTCATCTATTATCAATGTTTTTATGCGTTTCTATGAATTTCAAAAGGGGCAGGTTACCATTGACGGAACTGATATCAGAAAATACAGCCAGAAAGAATTACGAAAAAATGTCGGTCTGGTTCTGCAGGAACCTTTTCTTTACCACGGAACTATTAAGTCCAATATCAAGATGTACCAAGATGTAAGTGATGAAGACATTAAAGCGCCTGCTCAGTTTGTTGATGCAGATCAGTTTATCCAAAAACTGCCTCAGAAATATGATGAGCCCGTCAGCGAGCGCGGATCCAGCTTTTCAACCGGACAGCGACAGCTTTTAGCCTTTGCCAGAACAGTTGCCAGCGCTCCGAAAATTTTGATTCTAGATGAAGCGACAGCCAATATTGACTCAGAAACCGAGCAAACTGTTCAGAATTCATTGGCCAAAATGCGCCAAGGACGGACGACGATTGCCATTGCCCACAGGCTGTCAACTATTCAGGATGCAGACTGTATTTATGTCCTTGATAAGGGCAGGATTATTGAGTCAGGTACCCATGATGAACTCTTGGCCAAAGAAGGAACTTATCACAAAATGTATCAGCTGCAGGCAGGTATGATGGACTAGGGCAAGTCTGTTTGCAGGCTCTTTAGCGAAAAAAGAGTGGAAAAATTATCTGCTGGATAGGATTATCCTGCCTTGCGCACAGCTGGTTAGGATTGAGCAGCAAGGGTACCTTAAAACTAGGGCAGACACACATGATTGCTGAGCAATTATGGACATATACCCTAGTTTTTATATGAATAATCAGTAACTCAGGCTAAAAACCGTTTTTGTTTTCGGTCTGTTTGATAGCCACCTGCATCCTGATAAACATATCTCTCTTATTTTGATTGAGACGCGGATGTTCGTGGATAACCTCGCAGATATAATCGCCTGTAATATCATATCCCGTATTGATAATCATTTGATAAAAGAGATCCAGTTTTTCAATTTCTTCCTGAAAGGAAGTGCAGTAGGTCAAGGCATAAAGACTGGAAGGATAAGTCTTTATGGCAAAGTCAGCAGCTTCATCATTTGAAAACATAAACATTTGATGAGACAGCCAGTTTCTATTCTTGAAATCTTTCTGGGCAATAATCGAGCCGACGCGGGAAAAAATCGAATAGGAAAGCTTGCTTTTTTTCAGAGCCAATTTAAACTCTCGCAGGTGAAATTCATAGTCTTCATCAGTCATCTGATAAATATTCTGCTGCGTTTGATAAATAATCATTCTTCTGGCCGGCAGACTAAGAATTTCTAAATCATGGCAGTGCCTTTTATAATCATAAATCTGTGCACCGGTTTGGAAAGTATCTATCTCCTTTAAACGTTCTTCTAAGCGATGTTTTTCAGAGAGGAGATGCTGCCTATGCTCATTGATAAAATGATTGATTTCTGTCATATTTTCTTGAGTGGACAGGATAGCTCTTATTTCTTCTAGGGAAAAGTCAAGCTGGCGCAGATACTGGATCTCATCTACTATCTGCGACTGATTGATATGATAGTAGCGGTAGCCGGTCTCCTTATCAATAGAATAAGGACTTAGAAGCCCGATTTTATCATAATATCGCAAGGTCTGAATTGAGATGTTATTAATACGGGAGAAATCTCCGATTTTTAAAATGAGATTCATGATTTTTCTCCTTGACTCTATAGTTACTATAGATATTATAATATAGTTGTGAAAAAAATAACAATAAAAGGAGGACGGGCACATGCGAAATGCAAAAATTCGGGCTATCCAATATGGCTGTGGTAAGATGTCCAAGGTCATTCTTAAGAATCTCTTGGACCATGGTGTTGAAATTGTCGGAGCTATCGATACAAATCCAGCAGTGGTAGGACAGGATATTGGTGATTTTGCCGGTTTGGGTTATAAGACAGGTGTCATCATTTCTGATCAGGCTGATCAGGTCTTTCAAGACTGTGATGCGGATATTGCCATTGTAACCATCTTTTCTTACATGCCGGAAATGTATGTATTTTATGAAAAAGCCATCAAAAATGGAGTCAATGTTATTTCTACCTGCGAAGAGGCTATCTATCCTTGGACGACTTCCCCATCTGAAACTAACCGTTTGGATAAATTGGCCAAAGAATATGGTGTGACTATTATGGGTTCAGGCATGCAGGACATTTACTGGATTAATATGCCTTGTCTGGCAATGGCGGGAATGAACCGGATTAAAAAGGTTAAAGGAGCTGTCAGCTATAATGTTGAAGATTATGGTTTAGCTCTGGCTGAAGCTCATGGTGCTGGTTATGACATTGATCGTTTTGAGCGTGAAATTGCTTCTGCTGAAAGTTTACCGTCTTATATGTGGAATGCCGCTGAAGCTATCTGCTCTAAGATGAATTGGACGATCCAGTCTATTGGTCAAAAGAGTGTTCCTTATGTTTTGGAAGAAGATATTTATTCTGAAACCTTAGGGCGTACTATTCCGGCTGGACAGGTGACAGGCATGTCAGCGGTTACTCAAATAAAGACCCATCAAGGCATTGAATTGGAAGTTGAATGTATTGGTAAGGTTTATGGACCAGATGATGGGGATATGTGTGACTGGGAAATAAGCGGAGACCCTAATCTTACTTTTTCAGTTGCTAAACCCGATACTGTTGCCTTAACTTGCGCGACTATTGTCAATCGTATTCCAAGTGTCCTTGATGCCCCTGCCGGCTATGTGACTTCAGAAAAAGCACGTTTGTTAGCTTATCCGACTTATCCGCTTCATACTTATGTGGAAGGCTGGTCGTAAAAATTAATTTAAAAGAGAGCGGGATTCAAATGAGATTTGGCAGAAATCAATTTTTCCCGCTCTCTTTTTTTCGTGTTCCTATTGCTCTGCAACCTTAATAACAGGGTCAGCTGTGCTGTAATCTTTTAAATGATCCATTAGCTGAAGAAAGAGCGGATTGGTGTTGTGCTGGTCAATGGCAGCTTGGTTTTCCCATTCTTCAACCATGACAAATTGGTTGGGCAGATCCACAGCTTCATAAAGCTGGTACATATGGTTTCCATCCTCTGCGCGCGACGATTCAATCAGAGGCGTGACATCTGCTAAAAATGCTTGTCTTTTGTCAGCTTTAATAAAAAATACGGCATTGATTATTTTCATTGTAAGGCTCCTTTCTAAAGAGACTTAAGAGACGATTGTTTTCGCTTCCATTATATCATTTTAAAAGACAGATTGATATTTTAGTCTGAATAAAAAGAGAGCTTGAACGGTAACTATCTAGTTAATCTACCGTTTTAGCTCTCGCAATTGATTGCTTAATCTTAAAAGTTCACTGCACGATAAATATACTTAAACTAAGAAAGCAATTATCTCAATCAACCGCTGTGTCAACTTATTTCTAAAAAAGAAAGGCCTGAGACTTTTTTGTCACAGGCTTTTGCTGTTTAGTTTTTTACTTATTAGAAGCAGCGGAGAGTATATGGTTAAACTCAATTGGCAGCTAAGGCCGAGTTTGTCTGATCCTTAGCACTGTTATCGATTAGATTTTGGTAGAAGGCTGCAGTTGTTGTCTGTATATAAGGAATTAACCACAGATAGCCGATACCAGCTGTTAAATTAGCTAGGATAGCCCAGCCAAGGAAGCTTAACTGAAGAACAAAGTATTCCCATTTATGACCATCCATCAATTGACGGCTTTCAGTGATAGCCTGAGTGACGGTTACTGACTCGCCCTTTTCCAATTTATCTTTGAGGATATAATTCGTCATGCAATAACTGTAAGTTTTAATGATTCCAGGAATGACAAAGAGAAGTGACCATAGATATATAAAGATCAGCATGACCAGATTAGTAGGGAAGAACTTTCCAAAGCGTCCTTCTTTTAAAAGGTAAGTGCTGGCTTCAGTATAGGTTGGTCTTTTTCCTCTAAAAAAATCTAAAAATCCTAAAGTAATGCCAACAGTCACAATCAATGAAACGACCAACATGGCAAGACCAATAAGTATACAAAGGGGTACTCCTGTTAAGACAGCAGCTTCTTCACCGACAGCGACATCAAGTGATGCGACAAGTACAGCTACTATCAGCATACAGGCCCAAACAAGTGCTGAAATAGTGAGATTGGGCAGGGCATACAAGCCGACAGCATAGGCCCAGTTGTTCCGAAGGCGCTCTTTAGCCTGCATTTTTAATTGAGCTCTGGTTTTCGACATAGCAGAGAAACTCCTTAACAATTTAATATGAACTTAACTATAGCATATTTTGAGTGAGAAAACAATTTCATTATTCAAAGTAATAGGGTCTAAAAATTTTTTCATATGAAAATTCTGATTTTTTTGGAAATTCAGTAAAAAGTCGCTCAAAAAGGCTTGCATTTGTTTTTTAGAAAGTGTATAATCGTAAGCAAATCAGAAAAGTACCAGAATTTTATGTTTTCAGGGAGCTTGTGGTTATTGCGAACAAGCAGCAGAATTTTGGGAAGTGGGCTGATTTTCAATAAGGTGAAGATAAACAATATTCTTCAGGTGTGCACCCCTTACTGTGCGACTCCTTGTTGGAGGAGGCTGAGATGACGGGGAAAGACTATCCCGTTAACTGAGGTGGCACCGTGTTAGCTAGATGTAACGCCCTCATGCAGATTATTCTGTGTGAGGGCGTTTTGTATTTATGCAAATTTTTCTATGTAGGTGCAGTTATGACAAATATCCAGAGGCTGAGAAGCCAAATTGATCAGCTAGATTATCAATTACTTGTTCTATTAGCCCAGCGTCAGCAAATTGTCGAGCAGATTGGACGGTTAAAACCTGCTGGCAGTCATGCAGCTGTCACGGCTCCTGAGCGAGTCAAACAAGTTTTGCTAAGCAGACAGCAGCAGGCGAAGGAGCTGGGCTTATCACCAGATGTTGCGCTTGCTGTCTGGCAAGCTATGATTGAAAGCTTCACAGCTTTAGAGCTGAGTATCAATAGCAAAAATAGCAATCATAAAGGCAATAGAAAGTGAGACTAAAGATGAAAAAGATACTGAATGCTGATATTTTGACACCCATTCTTGCTTATATGCGCGTGCAGGGCGGGCACAAGGTGATTTTGGAATCTATCCCGCGTGAAAAAGAAAATGCTCGTTTTTCAATTGTAGCCTATAATCCTGTTTTTGAAATCAAATTTGAAGATGGACAGCTGATGGAGAATGGCAAAGTTATTGAAAGCGATCCTTTGGATTATCTCAGTCAGCTGACGGTCAAGTCACAGAAATCTCAGGATTTGCCTTTTAACGGCGGTGCCATTGGTTTTGTCGGCTATGACATGATTAGCCTCTATGAAACTATTGGCAAAATTCCTAAAGATACTATTGGGACACCAGATATGCAGTTTTTTGTCTATGAGTCTTACCTGATTTTCGACCATAAAAAAGAAAAAGTGGTTATTGTTGAAGATAATATTTACAGCGGCAGAAGCGAGGACGCTCAAGAGACTGCACTTGAAAAGGTTTTAGCTGATTTAAAGACACAGTCCGATGATGAATTTTCAGAACGTGACCTGCACCAGCTGACCTTTGAGAATCACTTAGAAGAAAGTGAGTTCAGGGATATGGTCACTAAGGCCAAACAGCTCATTCGTCAGGGAGACATGTTCCAGTGTGTGCTCAGTCAGCGCTTTTCAGCAGATATTACTGGTAAGCCGCTGGATTTCTATCGTAATTTGCGTATCACTAATCCTTCTAATTATCTTTACTTTTATGATTTTGGTGATTATCAGATTATAGGTGCCAGTCCTGAGAGTTTAGTGTCTGTCAAAAATAGGGTAGTCACCACCAATCCTATCGCGGGCACGCGCCCTCGGGGAAGAGACGAACAAGAAGACAGGACGCTGGCAGAGGACTTGCAGTCAGATGTCAAAGAGACTGCCGAACACCGGATGCTGGTGGATCTAGGACGCAATGATATTGGGAAAATTGCTAAAATTGGAACAGTCAAAGTTACCAAATACATGGAAGTCGAGTTTTTCCGCTATGTTATGCATTTGACAAGTGTGGTAAAGGGGCAGCTGTTATCAGAATTAAGTTCCATGGATGCTCTCAAATCAACACTTCCGGCGGGTACAGTATCAGGAGCACCGAAAATTCGCGCTATGAATCGTATTTATGAATTAGAAAAGGAAAAGCGCGGTATTTATGCAGGAGCCATCGGCTATCTGTCAGCAACCGGCGATATGGACTTTGCTATCGCTATTCGTACCATGGTTATCAAAAACCAAAAAGCTTATGTTCAAGCAGGTGCAGGTATTGTTTATGACAGTGTTCCTGAAAATGAATATTATGAGACCATTAACAAGGCCAAAGCCATGACTAGAATAGGAGAAGTTCTATGATTTTGCTAGTTGATAATTACGACTCTTTTACCTATAACTTAGCCCAGTACTTAGGACAGTTTGCTCATGTCAAAGTTCTTAGAAATGATGCAGCAGAGCTCTATAAAACGGCAGATGAAGCTCACGCACTTGTTCTGTCCCCGGGTCCCGGCTGGCCGGCTGATGCTGGAAAAATGGAGAGTTTAATTAAAGATTTTGCGGGGGAAAAGCCGATTTTAGGTATTTGCTTAGGTCATCAAGCCATTGCTGAAAGTTTTGGCGGCCGGCTGGGCTTGGCTCATCAGGTCATGCATGGCAAACAGAGCCAAATGACTGTCCATAAAGCTTGCCCGATTTTTAAAGGACTGCCTGAGACACTCGACATTATGCGCTACCATTCAATTGCAGTCGAAGAGATTCCAAAAGATTTTGAAATTGTGGCAAGAACCGCAGACGATGCAGAAATCATGGCTATTCAGCATAAGACGCTTCCTATCTATGGTTTACAGTATCATCCCGAATCAATCGGTACACCTCAAGGATTAAAGATGATTGAGAATTTTGCCAAGATAGCAGGAAGGATTTAGAAGGGAAATATCATGAAAGAAATCTTTGAAAAATTAGCTGTTCAAACAGATTTATCAGAAAGTCAGATGACAGCCGTTGCTGAAAAAATTTTAAAAGGCCAGCTGACAGAAGCACAGATTGCAGCATTTCTGATGGCTTTAAAAATCAAGGGTGAAACACCTGAAGAAATTTTAGGTTTGGTCAAGGCAATTAAAGAAAATGCTGTTTTGATTCCCAGTCAGGCAAAAAATGTCATGGATAACTGCGGTACGGGCGGTGACAAATCCTTTAGCTTTAATATTTCCACCACTTGCAGCTTTATCCTTGCTGGCGGCGGCATCCATGTCGCTAAGCATGGCAACCGCTCCATTTCTTCAAAGTCAGGTTCTGCTGATGTCTTGGAGGCCTTGGGGATTACCGTTGATCTGGCTCCGGAAAAGCTGGCACAAGTCTTAGATAAAACGGGCATTGCCTTTCTCTTCGCTCAGAAAATGCATCCGGCCATGCGCTATATTTCACCGGCCAGACAAGCACTGGGGATTCCAACTATTATGAATCTGATCGGTCCTTTAACCCATCCGATGGATCTGGAGACACAGCTCATGGGGCTCTATCAGGCTGATTTGCAGCGTGATCTGGCACAGGTCTTAAGGCTTCTTGGCCGCAGACGAGCTGTTGTTATCACAGGACCGGACAATATGGATGAAGCTGCGCTTTATGGCATCAATCACTATACACTGCTCAATGAGGGGGAAATTTCGCAAGGAAGTTTTAGCTTTAAGGATCTAGGATTGCCTGAGGTCAGGCTGGATGCCATTAAGGGCGGCGATGCTAAAGAAAATGCTCGGATTCTAATCAGTGTTTTAAAAAATGAACCCAGTCCCTACCTAGAAACAGCTGTCCTTAATGCAGGTCTTGGTTTTTTTGCTAATGGCAAAGCAGATACTCTGGCAGAAGGGATTGATCTGGCACGGGAGATTATTGCATCAGGGAAAGCCTACGCTAAGCTGCAAGCATTACAGGAGGCACAAGTTGACTAAAGAATTTTTACCTACTATTTTAAAACAAAAGCAAGAAGAAGTAGCTGGTCTAACTATGGAAGAGCTCAGACCGCTTCGCTCAACCTACAGTCTTTTTGACTTTTTTAAAGAGCATCAGGAGGAGCTGCAGATTATTGCTGAAGTCAAAAAAGCCAGCCCCAGTATGGGAGACATCAATCTTGATGTGGATATTGTCAAGCAGGCAGCACTCTATGAAGCTGCTGGTGCTGCAATGATTTCTGTTCTGACAGATGAGATTTTTTTCAAGGGGAGTATTGATTTTCTAGCTGAAATATCAAGCAGTGTCACTATTCCGACCTTGGCTAAGGATTTCATCATTGACGAAAAACAGATTGTCCGCAGCCGCAATGCTGGCGCAACAGTGATTTTGCTTATTGTTGCAGCTCTGCCCAAGCAGCGGCTCAAAGAACTCTATGATTTTGCGACTGGTTTAGGCCTAGAAGTGCTGGTGGAAACGCACAACTTGTCTGAATTAGAAATTGCTCACAAGATTGGAGCTCAGATTATTGGGGTGAACAATCGTAATTTAGTAACTTTTGAAGTTGATATCAATACAAGTCTGGAATTGTCAGCTCACTTTCGCGATGACCGTGTCTATGTGTCAGAGTCCGGTATTTTTAGCCGGCAGGACAGTGAGCTGCTTGCGCCGTATTTCAATGCTATTCTTGTTGGAACGGCTCTCATGCAAGCAGATAATGTCGCTGATAAGGTAAAGGAGTTGGCCATTGACAAAAGTTAAGATTTGCGGATTATCAACGCAAGAAGCAGTTACAGCTGCTGTTGATAGCGGAGCAGATTACATCGGTTTTGTTTTTGCTCCCAGCAAGCGTCAGATTAGCCTTGAGAAGGCTAACAAGTTAGCTAAAGACATTCCTGCGTCTGTTCAAACAGTCGGCGTCTTTGTCAGCCCGAGTTTGGAGGAGCTGGAAGGAGCCGTCAAAACAGTTCCGCTGGATCTTGTACAGGTGCATGGAGACTTTGATGAGGAGCTGATAAATCAGATTTCAGTGCCAATAATACGCGCGGTTCAGGTGACAAAAAAAGAGCCTATTTTATTAAGCAAAGCCAGATACTTGCTCTTTGATGCTCCGATGGCAGGCAGCGGTGAGACCTTTGACTGGCAGCTGCTTCGGGATAAGCATATTAAGCAGCCCTTCTTTATTGCCGGCGGTTTGAATGCAGACAATGTCAAGGAATGCATCCAACGTTTTTCTCCTTATGCTGTTGATGTGTCGTCTGGTGTAGAAACGAACGGTCACAAAGACAGTCAGAAGATTATCAAATTTATAGAAAGTGTGAAAAGATGACTTATAATCAGCCAAATGAAAAAGGATTTTACGGAAATTTCGGAGGACAGTTTATTCCAGAAACTCTGATGACAGCGGTTATTGAGCTGGACGAAGCTTATCACAAAGCTAAAGCAGACCCGAGTTTTCAAGAGGAATTAGCAGCTCTTCTTAAAGATTATGTGGGGCGGGAAACCCCCTTATATTTTGCTAAACGTCTGACAGATCATATTGGAGGCGCCAAGATTTATTTGAAACGCGAAGACCTCAATCATACTGGTGCTCATAAAATCAACAATGCTCTCGGTCAAGTGCTACTGGCAAAACGTATGGGAAAAAATAAAGTCATTGCCGAAACGGGTGCAGGTCAGCATGGAGTTGCCACGGCAACGGCCGCTGCGCTGTTTGATATGGAATGCACTATCTATATGGGGGAAGAGGATGTTAAACGCCAGGAACTCAATGTTTTTCGTATGGAATTACTTGGTGCCAAGGTTCATTCAGTGACAGACGGTTCGTGTGTGCTGAAAGATGCAGTTAATGCTGCACTGCGTTCATGGGTGGCTAATATTGATGATACACATTATATTATGGGATCGGCTCTAGGACCGGCTCCTTTCCCGGAAATTGTTCGGGATTTCCAATCTGTCATTGGTAAAGAAGCCAAAGGTCAGTACGCTGATATTTCGGGCGGTCAGCTGCCAGATGCGGTCCTAGCCTGCATCGGCGGAGGTTCAAATGCTATCGGCCTCTTTTATCCTTTTGTCAATGATAAGTCTGTAGCGATGTATGGAGCGGAAGCTTCTGGACTTGGACTTGATACCGATAAGCACGCAGCTACTTTTGCCAAAGGCCGTCCGGGAGTTCTTCACGGATCTCTCATGAATGTCCTTCAGGACGAACATGGTCAGATCATGGAAGCCTTCTCTATTTCAGCTGGACTTGACTATCCCGGTGTAGGACCTGAACATTCCTACTTCAATGAAATCGGCAGGGCAACCTATGATTCTATTACAGATGATGAAGCCTTGGAAGCCTTTAAACTGCTGTCGCGCTTAGAAGGAATTATTCCAGCACTTGAATCCAGTCATGCTATCGCATTAGCGCAAAAAGTTGCCAAAGAACTGGGACCGGATAAATCTATTATTGTCTGTCTGTCAGGCCGCGGAGACAAGGATGTTATGCAGGTCAAAGAACGTTTTGAGCAGGAAGGAAAATAAAATGATGGCAAAGACATTAACAGCACATTTACAGGCAATCAAAGAAGAAGGCAAAGGACTTTTTATTCCTTATATCATGGCGGGAGACCATCCCAAGGGTCTTGACGGTCTTTTTGAAACTATTTCTTTTCTGGAAGAACAAGGAGTATCAGCTATTGAAATAGGTATTCCTTGGTCTGATCCTGTAGCCGATGGTCCGGTTATTGAATTGGCCGGTCAGCGCAGCTTGGCCAAAGGAACTTCGCTGTCGGCTATTATCAGTCTGCTTCAAGAAAAAAGGACTGAGGTTCCGCTTGTCATTATGACTTATTTCAACCCTGTTTTTCAATATGGTGTTGAACGCTTTGTTGAGGAATTAAAAAAGACTTCAGTTAAGGGATTGATTATTCCTGATTTGCCTTATGAACAAAAGGATTTCATCGAACCTTATTTAGATAATGCAGATTTAGCCTTGGTTCCGCTGGTTAGTTTAACAACCGGTTTGGATCGTCAAAAAGAGCTGATTGAGAATGCTCAAGGATTTATCTATGCTGTAGCCATTAATGGTGTGACAGGTAAAGCTGGAAGCTACCGTGATGACTTGGATCAGCATTTAAAGCAGCTGAGCAGCTTTTCTTCCATTCCTGTGCTGACCGGTTTTGGTGTCTCTAGTTTTACTGATATTGAACGCTTTAATAAGGTTTCAGACGGTGTTATCGTAGGTTCCAAAATTGTTAAAGCTCTGCACGAAGGGAAAAAGCAGGAAATAGCAGATTTTATTAAATATGGCAGCCATTATCACAAATAAGAATACAAAGCGGAAAGAAGGTACTGATTGTGTTGACACTATGCTTAGCTTCCGCTTTTTGCATGGACTTCTAAAAGTTTAATAAACTAAAATAATGGAGGGCAATAAAACTAAGCGTCTCTCCCAAACGTAGAGGTCTGTGCTTCACTGCTTTTATTGCTGTTAAATCTAGATGATGTGACGCAATAAAATAAGAGAACTATAGGCTAGAAAAAGAAAGGGGACAAAAGGCAGTCTCTCCTTTTGTTTTTTGCGGAGCAAACAATAAGCGATTCCTGCTATGCTGGCAATTTGAATCAGCCATACTACTTCCTGAAAACTGAGTGATAAAGACAGCGTCGCCAGATAAAGAAAATCACCGCTGCCGATATTGATGTTTTTTAAAGCAGCAAAAATACCGAACAGAAAGAGGATGATGCTGATTAGATTCACAGGATAAAAGAGCAGCAGCAAAACAGTAAAGCCTAGCCATACAATAAAAGGATATGTCTGTTCTTTTAGGTCATAAAGTGATAAAAGAATTCCCATCAGGAGCAGCCATACTTGTGAGAGAGTTACTAAATGAAGTCCGAAACCTAGTCCAATGAGACCGCAGAAAAATTCTGTGAGGGCATATCTTAAAGGAATGGTGCAGCCGCAAAAGCGGCAGTGGCTTTTATTGAGCACTTGTGAAAATATAGGAATCAAATCCCGAACTGCTAAGTATCTGTGACAGTTATAGCAGTGGCTGCGCGGAGAGACAATTGATCTTTCTGGAAAACGGTCAAGAACCAACCCTAAAAAAGAACCCAGTGAAGCACCCAAGATAAAAAATAAAAAGAGTTTCATATCTAAATTATTCGTCAAAAAGGAGGCAAAATAGTTGCTTTTTAATTAGAATCATTCTAAAATATAAGTGTAAATAATTAATTTACAAGGAGGACTTACTATGACTAACACAAACACACTCGTTGAAAATATCTATGCATCTATCACGCATCAAGTTGAAAAGAAAGAAGCTTCAGGCAATGAAAAAACCAAAGCTGTACTCAATCAGGCTGTAGCTGACTTGTCAAAGGCAGCTTCCATTGTTCATCAAGTACATTGGTACATGCGCGGAGCTGGCTTTCTTTACCTCCATCCTAAAATGGATGAACTGATGGATGCCTTAAATGCCCATCTGGATGAAATCAGTGAACGCTTAATCACTATTGGTGGCAGTCCGTTTTCAACTTTGAAGGAATTTGATGAAAATTCTAAGCTGGAAGAAGAAGCAGGAAGCTGGGACAAAGCAATGGCTGACCATCTGAGCCGTCTTGTAGAAGTTTACAGCTATCTTTCTAATCTTTATCAAGTAGGTCTTGATGTGACCGATGAAGAAGGAGATGCTGTTTCTAACGATATCTTTACAGCTGCTCAGACTGACGCGCAAAAGACAGTCTGGATGCTGCAGGCTGAACTGGGTCAGGCACCGGGACTTTAAGCCGGCCATAGCTAGCTTGTAACGGTTTTAATCGGCAGCAGTCAGGTTAATCAGACTGATGTAGGTTAAAGAAGGGGGAGCAATTGTTTTGCTCTCCTTTTTCTTTTTGTGAGAAGAGGCAAACGTTTGCAAAAATATATTGAAAAGACAGGCTTTTTTTGGTAAAATTTGAGAGATGAAAACATTATATGATGTGCAGCAGCTGTTGAAACGGTTTGGCATTTATGTTTATTTGGGCAAGCGGCTTTACGACATTGAAATGATGAAAATTGAGCTTGAGAGGCTCTATGAAAACGGGCTGATTTCAAAAAATGACTACTTACAGGCTGAACTGGTTTTGCGCAGGGAGCACAGGATAGAAAAGGAAAAAGAAAATGAGTAAAAAGCTTTTGGGTATTGATCTTGGCGGAACGAGTGTTAAATTCGGTATTCTGACCTTGGATGGCCAAGTACAGGAAAAATGGGCGATTGAAACTAATATTTTAGAGGACGGCAAGCATATCGTTCCTGATATTATTGCTTCTATCAAACATCGTTTAGAGCTGTATGGCTTATCAAATGATGATTTTGCAGGTATTGGCATGGGCTCGCCGGGAGCAGTAGACCGCACTCAAAAGACTGTTACAGGAGCTTTTAATCTTAATTGGGCTGAGACACAGGAAGTTGGAGCAGCTATTGAAGCAGAACTGGGTATTCCTTTTGCGATTGATAATGACGCGAATGTTGCTGCTTTGGGTGAACGCTGGGTTGGCGCTGGTGATAATAACCCAGATGTTGTTTTTGTGACCTTAGGAACAGGTGTCGGCGGCGGCATCATTGCTGATGGCAGCCTTATTCATGGAGTTGCTGGAGCCGGAGGAGAAATCGGTCATATTATTGTTGAGCCGGAAGAAGGTTTTGACTGTACCTGCGGCAATAAGGGATGCCTTGAAACGGTTGCTTCAGCAACGGGAGTTGTTCGTCTAGGCCGTCTGCTGGCTGAAAACTATGAGGGACCGTCGGCCATTAAAGCTGCTATTGATAATGGCGACAGCGTGACAAGCAAGGATGTTTTTACTGCAGCGGCAGCCGGTGACAAATTTGCTGATTCTGTGGTTGAAAAGGTCGGATTTTACCTAGGACTTGCCACAGCCAATATCAGCAATATTTTGAATCCTGATTCTGTTATTGTTGGCGGCGGGGTATCTGCAGCCGGTGAATTTTTGCGATCACGCATCGAAAATTACTTCCAAAAATTTGCCTTTCCGCAAGTCAAAAAGTCCACTAAAATTAAAATTGCGGAACTGGGAAATGATGCCGGCATCATCGGAGCTGCCAGTCTTGCCCGTCAGTTTATTGAGGAATAAAGGAGTTATATGTCAACTGTAACGATTATTTTATGGATTATTGTTTTTGCCTTCCTTGCTTTCTTTGCGTGGAATTATATCCGTGTCCGCCGTGCGGCTAAGTATGTTTCTAATGCAGAATTTGAAAATATGATGAGAGGAGCGCAGGTTGTGGACTTACGCTCTCCTAGTGAATTCCGTCGCAAGCATATTTTAGGAGCACGCAATCTGCCGTCTGAACAATTTAAGGAATCTGTATCAGCTCTTCGCAAAGACAAACCAGTTCTACTTTATGATAATACCCGCGGACAGTTAGTTGCCCGCGCTGTTTTAACACTCAGAAAAGCGGGCTATAAAGATCTTTATGTCTTAAAAAATGGTCTTGATTACTGGAATGGGAAGGTGAAAGAACACGCCTGATTTTCTTGCGGCTTTATTATTATCAAACATGCTTTCGGGCATGTTTTTTCTTATTTTAAACGTTTACAGCTATCTTTCCTGCGCTTTTTCTCAAAAATTATGCTATAATTGGTAAGTTGAAATAAAATAATTGTAAGAGGAATCATGACAAAATTTAGAGAAGATATTCGAAATGTTGCTATTATTGCTCACGTTGACCACGGAAAAACAACTCTTGTTGATGAGCTTTTAAAGCAATCGCATACACTTGATGAACACAAACAGCTTGAAGAACGAGCAATGGATTCTAACGATCTTGAAAAAGAACGTGGGATTACTATCCTTGCTAAAAATACAGCTGTTGCTTACAACGGCACGCGAATCAATATTATGGATACACCGGGACACGCGGATTTTGGCGGCGAAGTTGAACGTATCATGAAAATGGTTGATGGGGTTGTTCTGGTTGTTGATGCCTACGAAGGGACAATGCCACAAACACGTTTTGTTTTGAAAAAAGCTTTGGAACAAAACTTGGTTCCAATCGTTGTTGTTAACAAGATTGATAAACCGTCTGCCCGACCAGAAGAAGTTGTTGATGAAGTGCTGGAGCTTTTTATTGAGCTCGGAGCAGATGATGATCAGCTGGAATTTCCGGTTGTGTACGCGTCAGCGATTAATGGAACCTCATCGCTTTCAGATGATCCGGCCGATCAAGAGCATACAATGGCACCAGTTTTTGACACGATTATTGACCATATTCCGGCACCGGTGGATAATTCAGACGAGCCTTTACAGTTCCAAGTCTCTCTTCTTGATTACAATGATTTTGTCGGACGTATCGGTATTGGCCGGGTTTTCCGCGGGTCGGTAAAAGTCGGTGACCAAGTTACCCTTTCAAAACTCGATGGTACGACTAAAAACTTCCGTGTGACAAAACTTTTTGGTTTCTTTGGTCTTGAACGCCGTGAAATTAAGGAAGCTAAGGCGGGTGATTTGATTGCGGTTTCCGGTATGGAGGACATCTTTGTCGGTGAAACGATTACACCAACCGATGCGGTTGAACCGTTGCCAGTTCTTCATATTGACGAACCAACTCTTCAAATGACCTTCTTGGCCAATAATTCACCTTTTGCTGGTCGTGAAGGTAAATTTGTCACATCTCGCAAAGTTGAAGAACGTCTTTTGGCTGAATTGCAAACGGATGTCTCCCTTCGGGTGGAGGCGACTGATTCCCCTGATAAATGGACAGTGTCAGGGCGCGGGGAACTGCACCTGTCAATCCTCATTGAAACCATGCGCCGTGAAGGCTATGAACTGCAGGTGTCGCGTCCTGAAGTTATCATCAAAGAAATTGATGGTGTGAAAATGGAACCCTTTGAGCGTGTGCAGATTGATACACCGGAAGAATATCAGGGAGCGGTTATCCAATCGCTGTCAGAGCGCAAGGGTGAAATGCTTGATATGCAGTCAACCGGCAACGGTCAGACACGCTTGATTTTCTTGGCACCGGCCCGTGGGCTTATCGGTTATCCGACAGAATTTCTATCAATGACACGCGGTTACGGTATCATGAACCATACCTTTGATAAATACATGCCAGTTATCAATGCTGAAATCGGCGGCCGTCACCGCGGTGCTCTTGTTTCGATTGATACAGGCAAGGCGACGACTTACTCTATTATGTCCATTGAGGAACGTGGGACTATCTTTGTTAACCCAGGTACAGAAGTATACGAAGGAATGATTATCGGAGAAAATTCGCGCGAGAATGATCTGACGGTAAATATTACCAAGGCCAAGCAAATGACTAATGTTCGCTCGGCTACCAAGGATCAGACAGCGGTTATTAAAACACCGCGTATCCTGACACTTGAAGAGTCGCTTGAATTCCTCAATGATGATGAGTATATGGAAGTAACACCTGAATCGATCCGCCTGCGCAAGCAAATTCTTGATAAGAATGCACGGGCTAAGGCTGCCAAGAAGAAAAAATCCGCTGAAGATTAAAAATCCTCAGTCAGAGAGAAAGGAGAAAAAATGTTTTATGCTATCATCGCAATACTGCTTTTAATGTATTACATTTTTATCGCTCCTAAGACGGTTAAAAATACCATGAATATGATTTCTGTGGTAGCTATTGTGGCCTTTTTAATGGTACTGGCTGCAATGACTTTTATCAGGATTATGCAGTCACCTCCCGAAATATTTGTTGGTATAGGGATGATTGCTGTCGGCTACTGTGCTCTAAAAGATGTGCTGCAGCTGACAGTCAGACCTAAAAATAAAAAAAATCATAATTAAAATAAAGATGCCGGGATTTGTATATACCGCACTCCTAAAGTTGGACAGAAAAAAATCTAATTTTAGGGGTGCTATTTTCTACCATTTGTCAAGTCTATCAACGGTTTTGAGAACTATTTTTTAAAGATATAGTAGATGTTTAAAGTCTACTGTATCTTTTTAAGTTGTTTAAATCTAAAAAGTGTACACTAAACCAACACCTTATTTTGTGATTTTTTTGATAAGGTGTTACAATAATAGTGCATAACCCCTTTATTGATTTTGGGTTGAAGTATAATCGTAAAGTTTGTTATGCGTTATGAGGTAATACATTGTCCGAATGAGACGATGTATGGAGGCAATCGTGTGCGGCTTAGTTGAAGTCGTTTGCGATTGTCTTTTTCGTTTCTCATAAAAGTCTGCGATATGGCAAGGATTGGTGTGACTGGCTGAAGCGATATTGTGAATGCATTTGAAAAGAATCTTTCTGGCATAAGGGTTGCCGCGTTTGGTAATATGTTCCTGTGCCAAAAAGTTTCCAGATTCATAGTGCCTAAGATCAATGCCGATAAAGGCGTTGATTTGATTGGCAGAATGAAACCGACGAATGTCACCGAGTTCACCAATAATGCTTGTTGCAGTTGTTTCAGCGATACCAGGAATAGAGAGAAGGATCTCATATTCTGGTAAGGATTGAGCTAGTTCCACCATTTCGTCTAAGATTGTTTGTCTCTTTTCAGAAAGTCTGAGTAATTCTTGTGCATAGTAACGGATCTCTTCGAACATTGGAGAGGTTTTCTTAACGGCACAATAAGACTGATTGGCTAGTGCTGTCAGCTTCTCTGCTAAGTAAACCACACGCTTGTCAGAAATGCGTTTTGAAGTGGATTGCCGAATACTATCTAAGAGTTCATTGCCATCCCTATCTAAGACCAACTCCTTACAAGGAAAAGTCATGACCAATTTCCAGTATTGTTCCCCAGTTGGTGTTGCCAAGATATTTTCCAACTCTGGGAAAGTGACTTGCAAAACCTTGTGCAGACGATTTTTGGCCCGAACAATGTCCTCAGTCAGATTCTGATAGAAACGGCTGAGATCCCGCAAGTTTTGGTAGACTTCTTCTTGGACATAAGTCGGTTTACGATTCAGCACAAATTGAGATTGAGCCAGTTTTTCAGCGTCAATTTGATCGGTTTTACGCACACGCAAGCTATCCAGTTGCTTCTTAGCTTCTAAGGGATTAAGTCGTGTGTAAGCATAGCCATTATCTTCTAGAAAAGCTTGGAGACGGCGAGAGTAGACACCTGTTGCTTCAAAGATGATTTCTGGCTTGTGGACGGTTTTCAAATCGCCAAGTAGCCGAGCAAAGCCAATGGCATCATTGGGCATGGTATAGCCATGAACCTTCTCGCCGTTGACTAGAATAGCCACTTCTGAACTTACCTTACTCACGTCAATCCCAAATACTACTCGCATGCTATTACCTCTTTGTCTTGAATGATTCCTTGTTTTAGTGATGTCATTTTCAATACGCGACGTCTGGCGCCCCACATACTTTGATAACATTCTTCCTAAAACAGGTGTCTTGCCAGTTTTTGTTACGACGTCCAGCGCCTAGAGAGAACACGACTTAACAAGACACCTCTACTTTATCATCTTGAGAATGAAAAGAGTAGTGAGTATTCTCTCCCGTCGGAGATTTCCTCACTACTAATCTTAGTATGTTTTTGTTCTCATCTTACTCTCTTTTAGGAAAATCGTCTATCAAAAATGCTTTACATGATGGTCAAAAGGGAGTGGGAAAGAACCCAACAATAACAAAAGGGTTCGTCTTCCCACCCCCGCACAGTTGAATAGGTCAGGTTCAGAGCGTAAAACGCGAACGAAACTGCCATTCAACCACTGCGTTATGATGTTAAAACGAACTCTAATTGATGAGGTTGGACTTTTTGCCCAACCTCTACCTTTTTATTTTATAAAAGCAATTTTTTTAATTCTTTAGCCACACCGTCATGGTCATTATCAAATGCTGTCATTTTATCAGCATAGGGCAGCAGGACTTGGCTGGCATTTTTCATAGCGTAGCCAACGGAAGCAAAGGCTAACATCTGCCGGTCATTGTGTTCATCGCCAAAGGCAATTAGATCCTCTTTAGAGAGGTTGAGCGTTTTTAGCAGGTGCTTAAGAGCGTAAGCCTTGTTAACGCCCTTGGGTGAGAATTCCAGGATATTCATAGGACCGCCCCAGCTGCTGATTTCCATCTCGTGGTTGAAATGGCGGCGCATATCGTCAGCCAGAGCATACTTATCCTCAACTCGGGTTTGCATGAGCAGGGCATGCGGGTCGCGGGTAATTTTTTCTGGTTTGAGCTGCATCTTATCTGTCAGCTCTTTAACCCCAAATATTTCCGGTTTGATGGTCTGGCGGTGATTGAAAGTCAGATAGAATTTTTTGCGGTATTCGCTGGCAATAAAATCCGCTTCAAAGGCCTTTTCATTTTTCAAAACTTCAAAAAGGTATTTACGTTCAATCTTAACCCTGTGCTCACCAGCCCATTTTTGCTCAGGAATATGTGTGAGGGAACCATTGAAATTAATCATTGGTGTTTTTAATCCCAGAATTTTGTAAAATTCCAGAGCCATGCGGTAAGGACGGCCGGTTGAGATAATGACCAGATGTCCTTGTTCTTGGATTTTTTTAATAATGGCCACCGTATAATCCGAAATGGTGCCATCACTTCTAAGAAGTGTTCCATCTAAATCAATAGCAATCGTTTTTTTAGTCATAGAGTCATTATAGCAGAAAGTAAGAAAAATAAGCAAGAAAAGACAGTGAGATTGTTTTGTGTCAGAGGACAGTGTGGTATAATTGATTTTCAGTAAATAAGGAGTTCACCATGAAAATTAAGCTATTAATCAGCCATCTTTTCTTCATTATCATTTCCGGAGCCATCATCTATTTTAAAATAGAAGAAAAGTATCTGATTTGGAATATGTTTCTGGCATTGTCAGCCCTAGATTTTAGCTTCTGCCTGAATCGTTTCAAAAATCCTTTTCTGAGCCTGCTTTTTGGGCTGCTCTGGTTTTTCTTTTATCCCAATACTTTTTATATGCTGACAGATGTGGTTCATATGGACTTTGTGACCAGTATTTTCAGTGATTTAAGGAGTCTCATTCTTTATTTCCTTTTTCTGGCCAGCATTTTGTTTGGTGTCTTGTGCGGCACTGAGAGTGTCAGTCGGGTTTTCAAACGTTTTGCTGTTAGGGGTTTTCATGTTAAATTAGTTCTGATGCTGCTGCTCTCATTTGTGTCCAGCTTGGCTATTCACCTAGGACGCTATGCCAGACTTAATTCATGGGATATGGCTCTGCGGCCCCTGCTTGTCATTGATGAGCTGACCAAGGTATTCTCACAAAATGCCCTGCCTTTTATTCTGGGATTTACCTTCTTGCAGGTAATGGTTCTGCTCTTTTTCGATCAGGAAAATACCAGATAAAGCCCTTGAAGAGCGTCCAATCTTTAGCTATAATAGGACTATCGTTCATAAAAAGGAGAGTCTATTTTTGCAATGGAAAAGTTTTTTAAACTGAAAGAAAACAAGACAACTGTCCGTACCGAAGTACTGGCTGGTTTTACCACTTTTTTTGCCATGTCTTACATCTTATTTGTTAACCCGTCTATTTTGAGCCAGACAGGAATGCCGTCACAGGGAGTTTTTCTGGCTACTATTATCGGTTCTATTGCCGGAACTTTGATGATGGGACTTTATGCCAACATCCCTTATGCTATGGCGCCAGGTATGGGGCTTAATGCTTTCTTTACATATACGGTTGTCTTCTCGCTGGGCTACACCTGGCAGGAGGCCTTAGCTATGGTTTTTATCTGCGGTGTTATCTCTATTATTATTACGCTGACCAAGGTTCGCCGGATGATTATTGATGAAATTCCTGACAGTCTAAAAAAAGCAATAAGTGCTGGTATTGGTGTTTTCTTAACTTATATCGGCTTGAAAAACGCTGGTTTATTAAGCTTTGCTATTGATCCCGGAACCTATACGGTTTCCGGTAAGGGAGCGGCAAAAGGCTTGGCTTCTATTACAGCTAATTCTTCGGCAACCCCATCGTTGGTGAACTTTAACAATCCTGAGGTTATTGTTGCTGTTATTGGGATTGTTATTACTGCTTTTTTCATTATTAAAAATGTCAAGGGCGGTGTTATTCTGTCGATTATTCTGACGACTGTTATTGCTATTCTGGCTGGTATTGTCAACCTGTCAGCTATTGACTTTTCAGCCAATAATCCTGCGGCTGCCGTTAAGGATCTGGGAACTATTTTTGGAGCAGCCCTTGGAAGTAAAGGTTTGGGAGCTCTGTTTTCTGATGCCGGACGTATTCCTGAAGTGCTAATGACAATCTTAGCCTTTGCTTTAACGGATATTTTTGACAATGTCGGTACGCTTATCGGTACAGGTGCTAAAGCAGGTATTTTTGATGTGACAGATGAATCTCAGTCAAATGGTCTGAAAAACAAGATGGACAAGGCTCTGTTTTCCGATATGGTGGGGACCACTGTCGGTGCCATTGCCGGAACCTCAAATGTCACTACCTTTGTGGAATCAGCGGCAGGTATCGGCGCTGGCGGCCGCACAGGTCTGACAGCAGTTGTAGTAGCAGCCTTGTTTGCTGTTTCAAGTTTCTTCAGCCCTCTTCTTGCCATTGTTCCCACACAGGCAACAGCCGCTGTACTTTTGATTGTGGGAATTATGATGCTGTCAAGTCTTAAAGATATTGAATGGTCTGATATGAGTGAGGCTATTCCAGCCTTCTTTGCGACAATTTTCATGGGCCTTGCTTACAGTATCACACAAGGAATTGCGACTGGTTTTCTTTTCTATACTTTTTCAAAAGTCATTAAAAAAGAAGCAAAAGATATCCATCCGATTATTTGGGTGCTTGATTTTCTTTTCATTTTGAATTTTATCAGTCTGGCAGTCCTATAAGCATTTAATGAAGTCACTTTAGTATTTTTTGATCATAATAGAGGAAGAGAACTTAGGCTCTGGTTTGGCAGAGGCTGAGTTCTTTTTTGCCGCTCTTCTTTGTGGAATCATCAAAATCTTTCTTCTTTTTCGGAAAATAGTTGGAAGAGGTAAAACATTTTGATATAATATGTCTATGTTTTATAGCCAAAATGAAAATCAGCTTCTGGCTTTCGGTCAAAAGCTTGGTCAAAAGCTCAAAGCTCAGGATGTACTTGTTTTGACAGGAGATTTAGGGGCTGGCAAGACGACTCTTACAAAAGGAATTGCTAAGGGTTTGGGGATTAAACAGATGGTTAAGAGCCCTACCTATACAATTGTCCGTGAGTATGAAGGCCAGCTGCCGCTTTATCACCTAGATGTCTATCGTATTGGTGATGATCCTGATTCTATTGATTTGGACGATTTTCTTTTTGGTGATGGGGTAATTGTCATTGAATGGGGAGAACTGCTGGATGCTGATCTTTTTGACGACTACTTGATTATCCAGATAGATAAGTTGGATGAAGGCAGACAGCTGACTTTTATTCCACATGGGTCACGCAGTCAAGAGTTAGCAGAGGAAATTGATCATGATTGAACAAGAGGTTATTATCCGTGAAGTCCTGCCTGAGGACGCGGCAAGTTTAGCTGCCGCCTTGAAACAGCTGACCAAAGAAACTGATTTTATTACGCGTGATGAAGACAGCCCTCATATGAACGCCCAGGAAATGTCTGAATTTATTGAGCAAAAATCACAGTCCTTCAATGAAATCTGTCTTGTTGCTAAAGTTGGAGACAATGTTGTAGGTATCCTGATGGTTTCTGCCCACAGCCACAACCGCATCAATCATATTGGTGATATTTTTCTGGCAGTTTTAAAAGACTATTGGGGTTATGGGATAGGCCAGCTCTTAATGGAGGCTGCAATCGACTGGGCAGAACACTGCTCTGTCATCCGCAGATTGGAATTAACTGTTCAGCAGCGCAATGCCAAAGCAGTACATATTTATGAAAAGTTTGGTTTTGAAATTGAAGGCATCAAGAAACGTGGTGCAAAAACAAAAAATGGAGAATTTCTTGATGTTTACCTGATGGGCAAACTGATAGATTAACGAAAAACAGATGAAAATTGGTAAAAAAATTTTAATCATGCTTGTCGCCATAGTTCTTACAAGTTTTCTTGCCTTGGGAGTTTATGCGACAAGTATCTATAATTTTTCTTTGGGTGAGTTTTCAAAGACTTTTAAAGACTATGGAACAGGATCAGGGTCAGGAAAAGATGTTATTGCTGACGAAAAGCCCTTCAGTATCCTTTTGATGGGAGTAGATACCGGTTCGGCAGAAAGAACTTCCAAATGGGAGGGCAACAGCGATTCCATGATTCTGGTAACTATTAATCCAAAGACAAAAAAAACAACCATGACCAGTTTGGAGCGTGATATTTTAATCAAACTGTCCGGACCTAAAAATAATGAACAGACAGGCTATGATGCCAAGCTGAACGCTGCCTATGCTGCCGGCGGAGCTAAAATGGCAATCATGACTGTTCAGGATATGCTTGACATTACAATTGATAAGTACGTTCAAATCAACATGAAAGGTCTGGTTCAGCTGGTAGATGCTGTGGGCGGTATCACGGTGACCAATCACTTTGATTTTCCTATTTCCATAGAAGAACACGAACCTGAGTTTACAGCGTCTGTAGAACCCGGCCGTCACAAGATTAACGGCGAGCAGGCTCTTGTTTATTCTCGGATGCGCTATGATGATCCTGATGGTGATTATGGCCGGCAAAAGCGGCAGCGTGAAGTTATCAGCAAGGTCTTGAAAAAGATTTTGGCTCTGGACAGTGTCAGCAAGTATCGTAAAATTCTGTCTGCTGTCAGCAAGAATATGCAGACTAATATTGAAATTTCCAGTTCTACTATTCCTAATCTTCTGGGCTATAGCGATGCTCTTAAAAATGTTAAAACTTATCAGCTTAAAGGTGAGTCAGCTACTATTGACGGTGCTTCTTATCAGCTGGTAACAGCCAAGGAAATGCTCAAAGTGCAAAATCGGATCAAGACGCAGCTGGGACAGAAAAAATCGACTGCGGAAAGTCTGAAAACAACAGCCAGTCTTTATGAAAATCTGTATGGGGACACCAGTGTGTACGACAGCGAATCGAGTACTTCAGACTATAGCAGCAGTGATTATTCAGGCTCAAGCAGCTCCTCTGATTACGGCTCCAGCTCAGCTTATGGTTACGATTCCGGATCAAGTTCAGGATCAGACTATAGCTCGGGTGCCTCATCTAATTCAGGCAGTTATTCCAATCAGGGCGGATATTATAACCAAGGAAATTATCAGCAGCCTGCTGCAGGCTCCGGTTATTAATTGGGCAATAGAAAAGAGAGGACAGTACATCAGTGCTTTCCTCTCTTGTTTTATGCTGTGAACGTATTAATCTTTGGGGCCGTACTTCTGAGCTGTTTTTTTAATTTCTGCTAAGTGGGACTGGCTTTCTTCCTGAAGAACCCGAAACTTGTAAGTTAAGTCCTGACTGATGGCAGCCAGTTTTTCTTTTTGCTGATTGATGGTGAGCAAACTGTTTTTGATATTGTCAGCATCGGCCTTTGCCTGGTCAAAATGCTGCTTGGATTCTGCGATCGAATTTTGGAGAACATCACGCTTTTGATAAAGCCGGTAAAGACCTGCTCCAAGGATGCTTGAAACAATAAAAGTTTTTACTTTCATACTTCAATCTCCTCATGAATTTTCTCTGCTAACTGAGCAAGAGCAGGAAAGTCAGGTTCGTGTTCTACAAAATGGATAGCAAATTCGTCTGAGTCCGCAAAGCGGGGAACCAAGTGCACGTGAGCATGAAAAACGGTCTGTCCGGCTGCTTCTTCATTGTTATTAATGATATTAAGTCCGTCGGCCTTGGTTGCTTTTTTCAGGGCACGGGCAATTTTAGGAATCCGAGCAAACAGTTTGGCTGCACTCTTTTCATCCATAGAAAGAGCATTTCGAACGTGTTCTTTGGGGATAAGCAGTGTATGGCCTACAGTAGCCTGTGAAATGTCCAGAAAGGCTAAAACGTCTTCATCCTCGTAGATTTTTGATGAAGGAATGTCACCCGCTATAATCTTGCAAAAAATACAATTGTCCATTAAAAATCACCTTCTTAGCTTGTTTTTGTTATAATATAGTATATCAAAGTTAGAAAGAAACGTCATGTTAAAAATAGAAAATCTGACAGGCGGTTATGTCAATATCCCTGTCCTAAAAAATATCAGTTTCCAAGTAGACGACGGCGAATTAGTCGGTCTTATCGGACTCAATGGTGCCGGCAAATCGACGACTATTAATGAAATTATCGGACTTCTGACCCCTTATGAGGGAAAGATTAGTATTGATGGACTGACCCTGTCCGAACAGGAGGAGGCTTACCGCAAGAAAATCGGTTTTATCCCTGAGACCCCCAGTCTTTACGAGGAATTAACTCTGAAAGAGCATCTTGAAACCATAGCTATGGCCTATGATATTGAGCAGGCAGAAGCAATGAACCGTGCTCAAAAACTTTTGGAGCTGTTTAGACTGGAAGATAAGCTTGATTGGTTTCCCAGCCATTTTTCTAAAGGTATGAAACAAAAAGTGATGATTATCTGTGCCTTTATTGTTAATCCTAGTCTTTTTATTGTGGATGAACCTTTTTTGGGGCTGGATCCTGTGGCTATCTCAGATTTAACAGAACTTTTGGCGGCTGAAAAAGCTAAGGGGAAGTCTATTTTGATGTCCACTCATGTTCTTGATTCGGCAGAAAAAATGTGCGATCGCTTTGTTATTTTGCATGCCGGACAAATCAGAGCTCAAGGCAGGCTGGATGATTTACGGGCAAATTTCGGCAGTCCTCAGACCAGTCTCAATGACATTTATATGGCTTTGACCAAAGAGGCTTGATTTATGAAAACAATATTTAGCAAAAGGCGGTTCGCTTTTCTCACTCAAAGCAGTAAGTACCTGCGCTATGTGTTTAATGACCATTTTGTTTTGGTGCTCATTTTTCTGCTGGGCTTTCTCATGGTTCAGTACAGTCAGTTGTTAAAGCATTTTCCAGCCAATCATCTGCCTGTCATCATCATTTTATCTGTGGCGGTTGCAGCTTTGCTTTTTTGGGGAAATTCAGCTACTTATCTGGAGCCGGCTGATCAGCACTTTTTAATAGTGAAGGAAAAAGAAATTATTTCCCTAATCAAACAGGCTCAAAAGCGTGCCTTCTTCTTTTGGGGAACGTTGCAGCTTATTTTTCTATTGATTTTAGCGCCCTTATTTTTGCGCTTGGGAATGTCTTTGCTTTCTTTTGCGCTCTTTTTGCTTGTTTTTCTTGCTTTAAAATGGCTGATTATTGCCAAAAAAGTGCAGATTTTTGTGCATAAGGGCAAACTGGACTGGGCCAAGGCTATCAGCCAAGAGAGAAAACGTCAGCAGATAATTTTAAAATTCTTTTCTCTGTTTACCAATGTTAAGGGACTTTCTGCCAGTGTTAAACGCCGCTCTTATCTGGATTTTGTGACGGTTTTTCTATCGCGAAAGCACAGTTATACTTGGGGGCATCTCTATTTACGTGCTTTTTTGCGGAGCGAGGATTATCTGGGACTTACTCTGCGTTTGGGCATTTTAAGTTTGCTAAGTCTTGTTTTTATTGCCAATCCTTTGATATCAGCAGGCTTAGCTGTGCTCTTTAATTATTTGTTGCTGTTTCAGCTGCTGGCCTTGTATAAGCACTATGATTATCAGTATCTGACAAGGATTTTTCCCATTGACAGCAAAGCTAAAAAAGCGAATCTCAAGCAATTTTTGAGGACTGTCTTATACCTTTTAACGGCAGTTGAAATGTGCGTTAGCTTTTCTTGGCAGAAGGCGCTTTTTCTAGCGGCAGCAATGATTATTTTAAATGAACTCTACCTATCTTATAAAATAAAGAAGATGATTGACTAAGCTGTATAAAACAAGTAAAATAGGACTAGTGATTCGAGATGAAAAGGAGGGAAAGCGTGTGGTCCAATCAGATAAAGATTTAACCTTGACACCCTTAAAAGGGAAAAGCGGTCAAGCCTATATCGGCACTTATCCTAATGGTGATAAGATTTTTGTAAAAATCAATACAACGCCGATTTTAGCGGCTTTGGCTAAAGAACAGATCGCACCGCAGCTTTTATGGGCCAAACGTCTGGGCAACGGTGATATGATGAGCGCTCAGGAATGGCTGGACGGCAGACTTTTAACCAGAGCTGATATGAACAGTAAGCAGATTATTCAGATTCTGCTGCAAATGCACAAGTCAAAACCCTTGGTAAACCAGCTGCTGCAATTAAATTATAAGATCGAAGGGCCGCTGGACTTACTGCTGTCTTGGGAGCGCAGCGCTCCTTATCAAATTGCAGAAAACGCCTACCTACAGTCTGTAGTTGCAGAAATGAAGCGAAATCTACCTGATTTTAAGAAGGACTATGCCACTATTGTTCATGGGGATGTCAGACACAGTAACTGGGTAGTAACTACGAGCGGCTTGATTTACTTAGTAGATTGGGATTCTGTTCGTGTGACGGACCGTATGTATGATGTGGCGCATATTTTAAGCCATTATATTCCGCACACCCGCTGGTCGGAGTGGCTGACTTATTACGGTTATAAGAAAAATGAAAAAGTCTTTCAAAAGATTAAATGGTACGGTCAGCTTTCTTATCTGTCACAGATTTTAAAATATTACGAAAACCGCGATATGGAAAATGTCAATCAGGAAATCTATGAATTGCGCAAATTCAGAGATTCCTTTTAGAAAGAGAGTATGAGAGTTAGAAGACGTAAAGGCGCCGAGGAGCATCTAGAGAGCAATCCTCAGTATGTTATTTTAAAGCCGGAAGAAGTCAAGGGACACTGGCAGAAAGTTTTTGGCAACAATAACCCTATTCACATTGAAATTGGAAGCGGCAAAGGCCGCTTCATCACAGGCATGGCTGCTCAAAATCCTCAAATTAATTATATTGGAATTGATCTGCAGGTTTCTGTCCTCAGCCATGCTTTAGATAGGGTGCTGGAAGGTCAGCTTCCCAATGTTCGGCTGCTTTTGGCAAACGGCTCCAGTCTTAGCGATTATTTTGCTGATCATGAGGTAGGCTTGATTTACTTAAACTTCAGCGATCCCTGGCCCAAAAAACGCCATGAGAAAAGGCGCCTGACCCATAAAAACTTTTTAGAAATCTATCAAAAGATTCTGCCGGAACAAGGTCAGATTCATTTTAAGACAGATAATCGCCAACTTTTCGAATATAGCTTGGCAAGTTTCTCACAATATGGTATGATTTTAGAGCAGGTATGGTTAGATTTGCATGCCAGTGATTATGACAGTAATGTGATGACTGAGTATGAGGAGAAATTTTCGCAGAAAGGTCAGCCCATCTATCGTGTTGAAGCGAGGTTTTAGTCTCGCTCTTTACGGAGAGGTCGCATAGTGGCCGAGTGCGCACGCTTGGAAAGCGTGTAGTCCTTAACGGGGCTCGGGGGTTCGAATCCCTTCCTCTCCTTTTATCCCCTTGATATTTCAAGGGTTTTTTGTATGTTTACTCGCTTTTCACCTGTCAATTCGAGATTTTGTAAAATTTCTGTTGATTCCCTGGCAGAGGATGTTTAAGATGAAGATTGATATTATTGGTTCAGTTGGAGCTGGGGAAACGACTCTGGCTAGGGAATTAAGTGAATATTATCAGATTCCCTACTATGAAAAGGATGATATTGTTTGGATGCGGGATGATGCGGGGGATTATAAACGAAGGGCTGAAGATAGGAAGCAACTTTTAAAAGATTTGGAAAAATATGGTGACAAGGTTAAGATTTGTTCATCATCCCAAGAGGTGAGACATATGCTAAGTCAAGAAAGAAATTTCCGATGAAATCGGGCTTGATCCTTGCTTTCTGATAAATTTATGTTATACTGTGTATAAATAATATGAGAAAGGAGCGAAGTTGTGACTTCGCTCCTTGTGCGTATAAGGAGGGAAATGCAATCGCAAGGATTATTGATATAGTAACACAGGCAGTAAGGCCTGTTATTGTTGAGCCCTTTGAGCTGGTTGATGTCGGCTATGAAAAGATGGGGAACGACTATGTTCTCAGTATTTTGGTAGATAAACCAGGGGGCATTACCGTCGAAGATACGGCAGAACTGACAGATATTATCAGTCCTCTGCTGGATACCATAAAACCAGATCCTTTTCCAGATCAGTACATGCTGGAAGTATCCAGTCCTGGCCTTGAGCGTCCGTTAAAAACTGCTGAAAGTTTGGCAAAGGCTGTCGGTCAGTATGTCAATGTCAGCCTCTATCAGGCTATTGACAAGGTAAAGGTTTTTGAAGGTGATTTGCTTGCTTTTGATGGTGAAACACTGACAATTGCCTATATGGATAAAACACGTCAAAAAACAGTTACGATTCCCTATAAGATGGTTGCAAAAGCCCGTCTCGCTGTAAAACTTTAGAAAGGAAAATCCTTGTTGAGCAAGGATGAAGACTATGAGCAAAGAAATGCTAGAAGCCTTCCGTATTTTGGAAGAAGAAAAACACATTAACAAAGATGATATTATTGATGCGGTTAAAGAATCCCTGAAGTCAGCTTATAAGCGCCGCTACGGCCAGTCTGAAAGTGCTGAAATCGAATTTAATGAAAAAACAGGCGATTTTAAGGTTTATACTGTGCGCGAAGTTGTCGAAGAAGTTTTTGACAGCCGCCTTGAAATCAGCCTCAAAGATGCTCTTGCGATTAGCACAGCTTATGAACTAGGAGATAAGATTCGCTTTGAAGAAAGTCCCAAAGAATTCGGTCGTGTGGCTGCTCAGTCTGCTAAGCAGACCATCATGGAAAAAATGCGCCGCCAAATGCGGGAAGTGACTTTCAATGAATACAAAGAGCATGAAAGAGAAATCATGACAGGAACAGTTGAACGTTTTGATGACCGCTTTATCTATGTTAACTTAGGAACTATTGAAGCTCAGCTGTCCCGTCAGGATCAAATTCCAGGAGAAACCTTTGCTTCCCATGACCGTATTGAAGTGTATGTCTACAAGGTTGAAAACAATCCTAAAGGGGTAAATGTTTTTGTCAGCCGCAGCCATCCGGAATTTATCAAGCGCATCATGGAACAGGAAATTCCGGAAGTCTTTGACGGAACGGTTGAAATCATGAGTGTGGCACGCGAAGCCGGTGATCGGACTAAGGTTGCTGTCCGCAGCCACAATCCTAATGTTGATGCTATCGGAACTATTGTCGGCCGTAAGGGTGCCAACATCAAAAAAGTTACCGGCAAATTTCACCCTAAGCGCTTAGATCAAAAGACAGGGCTTTGGGTGCCTGTTGAAGAAAACATTGATGTTATTGAATGGGTTGATGATCCTGCCGAGTTTATCTACAATGCTATTGCACCTGCTGAGGTTGATCAGGTTCTCTTTGATGAAGAAGATGAAAAGCATGCGACTGTCGTCGTCCCTGATAACAAATTATCACTTGCTATCGGCCGCCGCGGACAGAATGTTCGCTTGGCAGCTCATCTGACAGGCTACCGCATTGATATTAAATCGGCTAGTGAATTTGAAGAAATGGAAGTTGAGTGGGCCCAGGAAGATGAGTCTTTTGAAGAGCTTCCTGTCAATGAGACAGATGCTCAAGAGGCTGATTTTGCTCAGGAACTTGTGTCAGACGATATTGAATAGAGAATCCGGAGGTGTTTGATGGCAAAGACAAGAAAGATACCTTTAAGAAAGTCTCTTGTTTCGGGCGAAATCATTGATAAGCGTGACCTGCTCCGCATTGTCAAAACTAAGGAAGGCCAGATTTTTATTGATCCTACCGGCAAGAAAAACGGTCGGGGCGCCTATATCAAAATTGACAACGAAGAGGCCTTGAAAGCTAAGGAGAGAAGAGTTTTTAACCGCAGCTTTTCTATGGATGTTCCCGAGAGTTTTTATGATGAATTGATTGCTTTCGTTGATCATAAGGTGAAAAGAAGAGAGTTGGGTCTTGAGTAATTTAGAAAAATTGTCACAGCTATTGGGATTGGCCCAGCGGGCAGGGCGTGTTATTTCCGGCGAAGAACAGGTTATTAAAGCCATTCAGACCAACAAAGCCAAGCTCGTCTTTCTGGCCAAGGATGCTGGGGCTAATCTGACCAAGCAAGTGACTGATAAAAGCAAATATTATGATATAGAAGTCTCCACAGTGTTTTCAACACTGGAATTAAGTGCCGCTATTGGCAGAAGCAGAAAAGTGCTTGCTGTTACGGACACTGGATTTTCAAAGAAAATGAGGACTCTTATGGACTAAAAGAATAGGAGGACAAGATTTGTCTAAGAAAAGATTATACGAAATTGCCAAGGAAATTGGCAAAGAAAGTAAAGAAGTTGTCGAAAAGGCAAAATCGTTGGGCATTGAAGTCAAAAGCCATGCTTCGAGCGTGGATGAACAGGATGCTAAGCGCATTGCAGAAAGCTTTACAGTCCCGCAGAAGCTAAAAGTTGCAGAATCTCCGAAAAAGCCGGCAAAAACACAGGACAAGCAGCCGGCTGCAGAAGCTAAAGCGGAGGCTAAGCCGGCTCGTCCAAGGCCGCAAAATCGGAATTTTAAGGCAGAACGTGAAGCGCGTGCTAAGGCAGAGGCAGAACGCCGGGCCAGCGGCGGCAATCGCAATGAAGGCCGAAATAGCCGACGCAATGATAACCGTCATCAAAACCGTCAGGATAATCGCAGAGGCGACAGCCGCCGTCAGAATGATAATCGCCGCGACAATCGCAATCAAGCTGTTAGCCGCCAAGCTGCCTCAAGAGGCAATCAGGCAGGACCGCGTATGGACTTTAAGGCACGAGCAGCTGCTTTAAAAGCAGAGCAGAATGCTGAATATTCTCGTCAGAGTGAAGTACGCTTCCATGAAGCTGAAGAAGCTAAGCGCCGTCAAGCTGTTCAGGCTCAGGAGAAGGCCAAAAAGGCCAAAGAAGAAGAGCTAAGCGCTGCTGCAGCGCTTGCTCAGGCAGCGGCAGCACCTGTGGCACCGCTGCAAAGTCAGCCTGCGGCACCGGCTTCAAGCCCGGCCGCAGCAGATAAGCGGCGGAAAAAACAAGCCCGTCCAGATAAATCACGTGATTTTGCACATGAAAATGAGGATGGGCCAAAACAAAGTAAAAACAAGAAAAATCGAAATAAGCAAAACCAAGTGAGAAACCAAAGAAATAGTAACTGGAACAAGAAAACTAAAAAAGGCAAACATAATCGCAATCATGACAGCAGTCCAAAACCTGTGACTGAGCGTAAATTCCATGAATTGCCTAAAGAATTTGAATACACAGAAGGCATGACGGTGGCTGAGATTGCAAAACGTATCAAGCGTGAGCCGGCAGAAATTGTAAAAAAACTCTTTATGATGGGTGTTATGGCAACCCAAAATCAATCTTTGGATGCTGATACGATTGAACTGCTCATGGTAGACTATGGTATTGAAGCGCATAAGAAGATTGAGGTTGATACAGCCGATATTGAGCGTTTCTTCGTTGAGGATGATTATCTCAATCCGGAAAATATGGTTGAGCGTGCGCCAGTTGTAACCATTATGGGGCACGTTGACCATGGTAAAACTACTCTTCTTGATACTTTACGTAATTCCAGAGTAGCTACAGGAGAAGCTGGCGGTATTACTCAGCATATTGGTGCTTATCAAATTGAAGAAGATGGTAAGAAGATTACCTTCCTTGATACGCCCGGACACGCAGCCTTTACCAGTATGCGTGCGCGCGGTGCTTCTGTCACAGATATTACTATTCTTATTGTAGCAGCAGATGATGGTGTTATGCCTCAGACAATCGAAGCTATCAATCACTCAAAAGCAGCTGATGTTCCAATTATTGTTGCGATTAATAAGATTGATAAGCCTGGTGCTAATCCTGAGCGTGTCATTGGTGAGTTAGCTGAACATGGTGTTATCTCAACAGCCTGGGGCGGAGACTCTGAATTTGTTGAAATTTCAGCTAAGTTTGGTAAAAATATTGAGGAACTTCTGGAAACAGTCCTTTTAGTGGCTGAAATTCAAGAGCTTAAAGCAGACCCAACAGTCCGTGCTATCGGTACGGTTATTGAAGCCCGTCTTGATAAAGGAAAAGGTGCGGTAGCGACTCTTCTTGTACAACAGGGAACGCTGCATGTGCAGGATCCAATCGTTGTCGGAAATACTTTTGGACGTGTACGTGCCATGACCAATGACCTTGGCCGCCGTGTTAAAGTGGCTGCTCCGTCAACACCAGTTTCTATCACTGGTTTAAATGAAGCTCCGATGGCGGGTGATCATTTTGCCGTTTATGAAGACGAAAAAGCTGCGCGTGCTGCTGGTGAAGAACGTGCCAAACGTGCCCTGCTCAAGCAACGTCAATTAACGCACCGCGTTAGTCTTGATAATCTCTTTGATACGCTTAAAGCGGGTGAAGTTAAATCAGTTAATGTCATCATTAAGGCAGATGTCCAAGGTTCCGTTGAAGCTCTTGCTGCTTCTCTTTTGAAGATTGATGTTGAAGGCGTTAAAGTCAATGTCGTTCACTCAGCTGTTGGTGCTATCAATGAATCAGACGTTACACTCGCTGAAGCTTCTAATGCGGTCATCATTGGTTTCAATGTTCGTCCAACACCGCAAGCACGTCAGCAAGCCGAAGCAGATGAAGTTGAAATCCGCCTCCATTCAATCATTTATAAGGTTATTGAAGAAGTTGAAGACGCTATGAAGGGGATGCTTGACCCAGAATTTGAAGAAAAAATTATCGGTGAAGCTCTTATTCGTGAAACCTTCAAGGTTTCTAAAGTGGGAACAATCGGCGGCTTCATGGTAACCAGCGGTAAAGTCACGCGCGATTCCAGTGTCCGTGTTATCCGTGACGGTGTAGTCGTCTTTGATGGTAAATTAGCCAGTCTAAAACACTATAAAGACGATGTGAAAGAAGTCGGCAATGGCCAAGAAGGCGGATTGATGATTGAAAACTACAATGACATTAAAGTTGATGATGCGATTGAAGCATATATCATGGAAGAAATTAAACGTTAATTCCCATTGAGACTAAAGTCTCTAATGGGACTACGGCAAGCTCTATGGAGCCTTGCCTAAACGTTACACTAGTCTAAAACTTTTAGTATTATCGACTAAAAGTTTTAGCCGTCGAAACGCTTGGTTCTCCGCGAGACTAAAGTTTCTAATGGGACTACGGCAAGCTCTATGGAGCTCTTTCCAAACGTTACACATTATAAATGAATAAAAGCTAGGCTTGCTTAGCCTAGCTTTTTCGAAATAAGTAGAAAGGATATTTTATGGCTAATCATCGCATTGACCGTGTTGGTATGGAAATCAAACGTGAAGTCAACGAGATTTTGCAAAAGAAGGTCCGTGATCCGCGCGTTCAAGGAGTAACGATAACGGATGTCCAAATGCTGGGTGATCTGTCTGTGGCTAAGGTTTACTATACTGTTATGAGCGATCTGGCCTCTGACAGACAAAAAGCGCAGCTGGGTCTTGAAAAAGCAAAAGGAACCATCAAGCGTGAATTAGGGAAAAACCTAACCATGTACAAAATTCCAGATTTGACATTCATCAAAGATGAATCTATCGCCTATGGTAATAAGATTGACCAAATGCTTAGGGATTTGGAAAAAAGAAATTGAGCAAACAAAAACGATTTTTCCCTTTGTTTGTCAGCTGCTGCAAAAGCAGGTAATAGGTGTCGAAGCCTTCGTGAGGATTATAAGTCCAATGAAGGCTTTTTCTTTTGTTTCCTAGTATCAAAAAGACTTGAAGCGAATGTCGTGAACGGCCCCAAATATGTCGTGAATGGATATTTTATTGAGAAATCAAGAGCTATTTTTCCCATTTACGACATATTTGATACCATTTACGACAATCGTCACACAAACGGATTAAAATAAGCTATACTATAGGTGTTTCTTGGCCAAGGGATAAGATAAAAAATGAAAGAAGAGTTTTGTTATGAATACAAAGGCATTTGAACAATTTGAAGCAATGGATAATCAAGTGCTCGCTACTGTTGAAGGAGGCGGAGCCGTAGGAGTAATTGGTGGTTGTGTTGCTGGTGGTCTTGGAGGAGTTTGGCTTGCTGGCCCTGTTGGTACTGTGTATGGTTGTGCAGCAGGAGTAGGTTTCTATAATGGTTATAAACACTAAGAAAAAAGGAGGAGAGAGTGATGGAATCTAATACAACATTCAATTATGTAGACTTAACCGATGAAGAACTTCAAGCTATTAGTGGTGGTGGAGCCAGTTTGAAAGGGATAGTGCTTGCTTATCAAGTAGGTTATATGGCTGGTGAAACTGTTTATAATATTTTGCATTGAATACAGACTTATAAATATAAGGGGCTTTCCCCTCTTTACATTTATAGTAAAATAAATAGATGTGGTAGTATAAGGAAGAATGCAGATGGGAAAAAGAGAACAGCAAACAAAAGTTACTCATCTTCGGGCAAAGAAAAAAAGGTTAACGATTTATGCCATTTGTTTGATTGCAGCAGTTGGCATGAGAATTTATATAAGCATAGCAAGTAAAACAAGCTTTATTGATGGGAGTTTACTTATTATACTCCTAATATTTCTTAGTGAATTAATCGAATGGATTGTTCTCAAAATCAAAAAATAGATAGTTTGTCTGTGCACGGATTCCAAAAAAGTTGGACAAATAGTAATTAGAAGGATTTAATTCTGCATTGAACAGGATTAAGTCCTGTTCTTTTGTTTTGAGCTGTTTATTGTTGACAATTGTAAACAAAAAGAATACAATATATCTACAAATGTCAACGAGAGGAGCTTAAATGACAACTATTTCAAATGCAGAGTGGGAAGTGATGCGCGTTGTCTGGGCCAAACAGAAAACAAGCAGCAGTGAAATCATTGCTGTACTGAGTCGGGCCTATCGTTGGTCTGCTTCAACGATTAAAACGTTAATCACTCGTTTATCAGAAAAAGGCTATGTAACCAGCCAGCGTCAAGGAAGAAAATATATCTATTCCAGCTTAATTTCAGAAGAGGAAGCTCTGGAGCAGCAGGTGTCGGAAGTTTTCTCACGCATTTGTGTCACGAAGAATCAAGCTTTGGTGAAACATTTAATTGAAGAGACGCCCATGACTTTGTCTGATATTGAAGACTTAGAAGTTTTGTTATTGTCCAAAAAAGCAAATGCCGTCCCTGAAGTTAAGTGTAATTGTATTGTCGGGCAATGTTCTTGTCACGAACACTTGGAGGTGATGTCACAGTGAGTGAAGAAGTATTTTTGATTGACGGCATGACCTGTGCCTCCTGTGCGCTGACCGTTGAGAATGCAGTCAGAAAACTGGATAATGTGGACAGTGCAGTAGTCAATCTGACCACGGAGAAGATGACGGTTGATTATGATCCTGCCAAGATTTCTGAAGCAGAGATTGAAAAAGCTGTCGCTGATGCGGGCTACGGAGCCAGCGTCTTTGACCCAGCTACAGCTAAATCTCAAGAAGAGCGTCAGGACGAGGCAACACACACCATGTGGCGCAAATTCCTCTGGTCGGCACTGTTTGCTGTGCCTTTGCTTTATCTGTCCATGGGCTCTATGATAGGTATGTGGGTGCCAAGTTTCTTGGATATGTCCCGCCACCCTATGATTTATGCGCTGGTGCAGCTGGCTTTGACCCTGCCTGTCATGTACTTTGGCCGCCGTTATTATGACAATGGCTTTCGCTCGTTTTTTAAAGGGCATCCCAATATGGATTCCCTTGTTGCTTTAGCGACAACAGCGGCTTTTCTTTACAGCCTTTACGGAACCTATCATATTTATTTGGGGCATGTTCACTATGCCCACCATCTCTATTATGAATCGGTAGCTGTTATTTTGACCTTGATTACTTTGGGGAAATACTTTGAAACTCTATCTAAAGGCCGGACGTCAGATGCTATCAAAAAGCTGATGCATTTATCGGCAAAAGAAGCCATTATCCTTCGCGATGGCAAAGAAGTCCGCATTCCGATTGAAGATGTAGAAATTGGTAATCATATCTTGGTTAAACCGGGAGAGAAGATTCCGGTTGACGGCCGCGTACTTTCTGGTCGTTCTGCTATTGATGAGTCCATGCTGACAGGAGAATCGCTTCCTATCGAAAAAACAGCGGACAGCCCAGTTTACGGCGGTTCTATCAACGGTCAGGGGAGTCTTGTGTTTGAAGCAGAAAAGGTTGGCAGTGAAACTTTGCTGTCTCAGATTATTAAGCTGGTTGAAGATGCCCAGCAGACTAAGGCTCCTATTGCCAAAATTGCTGATAAGGTTTCGGCAGTTTTTGTCCCAGTTATTATCGCAATTGCCCTGCTGACAGGACTGTTTTGGTATTTTGTCATGGGACAGGATTTCACTTTTTCAATGACAGTCAGCGTAGCTGTTCTTGTTATCGCCTGCCCTTGTGCCTTGGGTTTAGCAACGCCGACCGCTATTATGGTAGGTACAGGCCGGGCTGCCGAAAATGGGATTCTCTATAAGCGCGGAGATGTGCTGGAATTAGCTCATCAAACTGATACAATCGTTTTTGATAAGACGGGGACCATCACTCGGGGCAAGCCGGAAGTTGTTAACAGTTTTTCATACAGTTCTCATTCGTCTGTACTGCAGCTGGCAGCGTCCTTAGAAGCTCTGTCTGAGCATCCTTTAAGTCAGGCTGTTGTTGACTATGCCCGAAAGGAAGGAAATACTTTGCTTGACGCTGAGGATTTCACTTCGCTAACAGGCTTTGGACTCAAAGGCCGTGTGGCCGGTACAGAGCTTTTGGTGGGCAATGACAAGCTCATGCTGCAAAATCATATTTCTCTTGAACAGGCTCAAAGCGATTTTAAGGGGGCAACTGCTAAGGGACAAACGCCGATTTTTGTTGCAGGTGACGGTCAGCTTTTGGGTTTGATTACCATTGCGGATAAGGTCAAGCCTGACAGTAAGACGACTGTCAAAACGTTGCAAGATATGGGACTTGAAGTGGTCATGCTGACTGGTGACAATGAAGAGACGGCTAAGGCGATTGCCAAAGAGGTCGGCATTACTTCTGTAATCAGTCAGGTTCTGCCGCAGGAAAAAACACAAGCTATCCTTGATTTACAGGCCAAAGGCAAGAAGGTTGCCATGGTTGGAGACGGCATCAATGACGCTCCGGCGCTTGCGACAGCGGATATTGGAATTTCGATGGGATCCGGAACAGACATCGCTATGGAATCAGCAGATATTGTCCTGATGAAACCGGCTATGCTTGATATTGTCAAGGCGCTCAAGATCAGCCGAGCGACCATTATTAATATCAAAGAAAATTTATTCTGGGCTTTTATTTACAACATTTTATCCATTCCGATAGCGATGGGTGTGCTTTACCTCTTTGGTGGACCGCTGCTTGATCCCATGATTGCGGGCCTGGCTATGAGTTTTAGTTCAGTTTCTGTTGTTGTAAATGCCCTGCGTCTTAAAATTGTAAAATTGTAAAGGGAGAACAATCATGGAAAAAACATATCATATCAACGGTTTAAAATGTCAGGGCTGTGCTGACAATGTCATCAAACGTTTTTCAGAGTTAAAAAAAGTGGACAGCGTCAAAGTTGACCTCGATAAAAAAGAAGTCACCATAACAGGCAGCCCCAGCAAATGGTCTTTAAAACGTGCTCTAAAAGGAACAAAGTATGAATTAGGAGCAGAAGTTTAGTAGTTTTAAGGAATGATTTAACAAAAAAGAAAGCGAGAAGGTAGACTGTCAGTGCAGAAATTTTCTCGCTTATTTTATGCTGAAAAATAGTGAATAGGCAGCTGTATTATGGGATGTGCTATTTGCTTAAATATGGTAAACTAGACAGTAGATTGATTTAGGAAAGGTCGTCATTATTGTGCTTAAATTAATTGCTATTGATATGGATGGGACGCTCTTAGACAGTCGAAAGGAGCTTTCCCAAAGAAATATTGATGTCATTCAGGAAGCGGCTCAAAAAGGCCATAAGATTGTCATTTGTACCGGCCGCATTCAAAAGGGAGTGGAGCCCTACTTTGATCAATTAGAGCTGAAGGCAGAGGAAGAATATGCTGTTTTAAATAACGGCTGTTCTCTTCACACGATCCGTGAGGACTGGCAGCTCCTAAGTTATCATAACCTAGACTTTCATGATGTGCAGTATCTCTACAGCCTTTTAGACGGCTATCCTGAAATTTACCTGACCTTGATTGCTGATGTGGATTATTTGGTACTTGCTGATGAAGTACCGGATTTGGTGGCTTATGATGCCAGCTTAGTTTTCACAGAGCCCAAGCCGGTTTCTTTGGCAGAGGTAAAAACAGCAGACAAACCAGTTTTTCAGGCCATGTATATGGGAGAGCCTGACGTCTTAGACACCTTTCAGGCTGACCTTGAAGCAGAATTGGCCGACAAATTTAGCATGGTTAGAAGTCAGCCTTATCTTTTCGAAGCCATGCCCAAGGGCATTACCAAGGCAAGCGGTTTGAGGGAATTGGCTCAAAAATTAGATGTAAAGGACAAAGATATTGTGGCCTTGGGTGATGCGGCTAACGATCTTGAAATGATGAAGGCAGCGGGCTTCAGCATTGCCATGGGAAATGCTGCTGAGGATATTAAAAAAATTGCAGATGCCATAACTAGTTCAAACGACGAAGCCGGTGTAGCTGAAGCTATCCAAAAATATGTCTTAAAAACGAAAGAGTAACTTACTGACCACGGGAATTGTCTGTTCTTTTTAGCTTGGAGCAACTCTGTTAGAAAACTGCCAGGGACTTTCTGCTAATAACACTGGCCTTAAATAAGGCTTTGCTTTAAGAATGGGACGAAAGTGAGACAGACACAGCTGACACCCGCAGATGATGTGATTGATCTAACCAGCTGTGCGAAAGAGGCCTAAGCTTATCCAGTAAATGATTTCTGCCCAAATCTAAAAATAAAAGAGTGAGGAAAAATCAAGCATTTCAAACATTTGATTTTTCCTCACTCTTTTTTATAGTTTTCGGGAGGTCTGCTGGTGTTTATAAATGGCCAAAAGTGTTGACAGACTGATGAAAATATCCATACAAACAGCGGGATAGACCTTGATGGTGATATCATAGACCAGCCACAGCAGCATGTTTTCTATGATGAGCCAGCGCAGAATCTGCATTTTAGAAGTTACAAAGGTTGTTAGGGTATAAGACACCGAAGAGATGATAGGCAGATAACCAATGAGACCTAAATTATTAACATAGCTGCCTAGGCTGATTTGAATTAAGACCAGACAAATGGTGATCCATTTGCTGTTTTTTTCTTTGATAATCAGTGTGTTTCTGATGATGGAGATGCTGATAGTCAGGGCACCTGTATAGCCGCCTAAAAGGAGGTTGGCTATAATGGTAAAAATATAATCGCTGATTTGCCAGATCAGCATCTGCTGCTTATTTTTGGTAAAAGAAGAATAGGCCAGGCAAAAAGCGCCCAGACTGGAAAAGATCATTGCTATAGGAAGTCTCATTAATCATCACCGCTTTATTGTTGAGATGAACACAGAAGAAGCTTTCATGTGTCAGTACTCCTTATTATAAGGAAAAGAATTCAAAAAGCCAACCCCTCACCCCTCATCCCGCTCGTGAGTTCTGCCTAGGCAAAATTTCATTTTCCTTATTCAGCGTCTTATCCTTGTATTTTGACCTCTTGTCCAAAAAGCTGAGATTTTTGAGTGAGCTTTTGTTAGACTGTAGTCAGATAGATAAGAAAGGAGTTCATTATGCTACTCACAACTCAAAACCTCGTAAAAACTTACGGCAAACATATTGCGGTTAATAATCTCAATGTGGACATTGAAAAGGGGAGCTTTACCGCTATTTTAGGCCCTAATGGTGCAGGGAAATCTTCTACGATCCAAATGCTCATCGGCCTCTCCCAGCCTGATGCCGGCAGAGTCATTTACACTCAAAAGGCAAAAATCGGTGTGGTTTTTCAAAACAGTGTTTTAGATGATATGCTGACTGTTAGAGAAAACTTACACATTCGGGCGCGCCAGTATAAAGATATGGCTCCTAAAAGAATAGAGGAACTTGCTGACAAACTAGGGCTGACGCCTTTTATCAATCAAGCTTACGGAAGCCTGTCAGGAGGGCAGAAAAGACGTGTTGATATTGCGCGTGCTCTGCTGAACAACCCTGATATTCTCTTTTTGGATGAGCCGACAACTGGCCTTGACATTCAGACTCGGCAGGCGATCTGGGATTTGCTAAATCAGCTTCAGGAAAGAGATAAGATGACTATTGTTTTAACAACTCATTATCTGGATGAAGCAGACAGTGCTGATATGGTCTATATTGTTGATCACGGACAGGTGATTGCGCAGGGAACAGCCAGTTTCATCAAGGGAAAATATGCCCAAAATATCCTTAAACTGCACAGTGAACAGATGAACAATCTTCTCGATCATCTGCGGGATGACAGTCTGATTGAGCAAGTCGGAGAAAATGAAGTCATTTTAAGACCTGAAACGGCCGAACTTGCTATGGATATTCTTAGCAGCTGCCGAGGGTTAATTCACAATTTTGAATTTCGTCCCGGCACAATGGATGATGCTTTTATGACCTTAACTGGACGGGAGGTACGTTAAATGTTAGCTTTAATAAAACGCAATTGTATTCTTTATTTCCGCAATCGCAGCGGTGTGATCTTCTCGCTTATGGGAGCCCTTATTTCTTTTATTCTTTATCTGGTTTTTCTCAAAGACAATATTGAATCTTCTTGGTCGCGTATTGATGATACCAATCAGCTTTTAGACACTTGGCTGATGGGAGGAACACTGGCTATTACAGGGATTACCACTACCTTATCCAGTCTGTCTCAGTGGACAAAGGATAAGGAAAGCCATGTACGCCAGGATCTCCTCATTACCGATCTTGGCTACTGGCCCTTGTCTTTCAGCTATATTCTCAGCGCAGCCTTTATTGGTTTTGTCATGCAGCTGATTATGCTTGCTATTATGGGAAGCTACTTTTATATGGCGGATCAGGTCAGCCTTTCTTGGTCTGTGTGGCCTCAGCTCCTTGCTGTCATGCTTTTAAATACTCTTATCTCAACCCTGCTTAATGCTCTTTTGGTCAGCCGTATGGGTTCAGTCGATAATCTCGGCAAACTGGCGACTGTTTTTGGGGCTGCCTCAGGTTTTCTTGTGGGAACTTACGTTCCGATCGGTGCACTTCCGGATTTTGCGCAGACCCTGATGAAATGTACACCGGGAGCTTATATCGCTTCTTTATTCAGACAGGTGCTCATGGCAGATACCCTCAAAAATAATTTCAGTCAAAGCAGCGCCAGAGAGCACTTTGAAAAGCTAATGGGAATACGCTTAGATTGGCAGGATTTATTGACAAATGTTCAGACCTACTATATAGTGGTAGGTATCTTAGCGATTGGACTTGTTCTGTTCAGCTTACAAAATGCTCTGATGCAGCGCCGAGTCCTTGTTTAGAGAGGAAGATTAGGTGGTAAAAAGTCAATTTGAGCTGGATTCGTAAATTCCGGCCCACACTCCCCTTGTTTTGGTCAAGGCAGCAGAAAAAACGGACGATATTCAGCGGTTGCTTGATTATATTAATAACTATCAACTGACTGCAAGCACTGTTGTTCCTATCAAGAGTATGGACAAAATCATCATGCTCAAACTCAGTGAAATTATATTGGCCGATGTCAGTCAAACAACCCTGAAAATTTATACCTTAAAGGGCGTTTATACGACAACAGAAACACTGGTTCATTTTTTAAACCGGCTGAATAAATCTAATTTTGTTCAGATTTCAAAGCATGCCCTGATTAACCTTGACCATCTGGAATCGCTGTCTGACAGTTTTTCAGGAAATATGATGGCCAAGTTAAGCAACAATATTAAGTCCAGCGTGAGCCGCAAGTACGTCAAACTGCTGATGGCTCAGCTGGGACTTTAGAAAGGAAATCGGGATGAAAAAAGTATTCAGTGCTATGCTGTCAGGACTTCGTACAGGCAGTCTTGCCTACCTCTTGGTCCTTCTTTTGGATATTCAGCAATCACCAGCCAGCAAAAGCAATATTATTAGTATTTTAGTCATGAGTGCTGTCATTGGACTTGTCAGTCTGATATTCGAAAGTGAGCGCTTCTCATTTCTGCTGCTTTTGACTGTCCACTGTTTAACCACTTTTGCCCTTGTTTCAGCTATGATGATTTACAATGGCTGGCAGGAAGTTCTAGTTCTGCCGCGGTTTTGGCTTGATTATTTTTTAATCTACGTGCTTATATGGGGCATGGTACGTTTGGATATCTACCTCAAAACTCAAAAAATCAATCAAGCTTTGTCAAAGCGCCACCAGTCAAAAAATCAGGAGCAGTAAACTCCTGATTTTTTATTTATAAAGCCAGAAATTTACTGTATAATATAAAGGAAATGGAGGCATTTTTTGATGACAAAATATATTAAAGCTGATAGCTTTTTTTACCCCTATGAAGTTAAGGGAAGCGGTTTTCTGGAAATTACAGATGGCTGTTTTGGACAATGGCAGAGCGAAGTGCCGCAGGAAGCCGATATTATTGACTGTACAGGCTATTCAGTAGCACCGGGTTTGGTTGATACCCATATTCACGGCTATGCCGGGGCTGATACGATGGACAATAGCGGAGCTTCTCTGGAAAAGATGAGTCAGGCTTTGCTTGCGGCCGGCGTAACAAGCTTCTTACCGACAGCCTTGACAGCTTCATTTGAGAAACTGAAGGCCATTTGTCAGACCGCAGCAGAATTTGCAGGTCAAGAAACAGGGGCTAAGATTCAAGGCCTTTATTTTGAAGGACCTTACTTTACGGAAACCTATAAAGGAGCGCAAAATACAGCTTATATGCGCAATCCCAGCTGTCAGGAACTGGATGCCTGGCTGACAGCTAGTCAGGGCCTTTTAAGGAAGATAGCCATCGCACCGGAGCGAGAAGGCAGCGAAGAATTCATCCCTTATGCCAGAGAAAAAGGGGTGACAGTCGCTTTGGGACACTCCAACGCGACCTATCAGCAGGCTGTTGAAGCTGTTGAAGCGGGTGCCAATGTCTGGGTGCATGCTTATAATGGCATGCGAGGGCTCAGCCACCGCGAACCAGGCATGCTAGGAGCTGTTTACAGCCTGCCCAACACCTATGCGGAGCTTATTTGTGACGGCCACCATGTAACACCGGTAGCCTGCGATATTTTGATGAAGCAAAAGGGGCATCATCAGGTAGCTCTCATTACTGACTGTATGAGTGCCGGAGGCCTTGCAGACGGGGATTATATGCTGGGAGAATTTCCGGTTATTGTGGCAAATGGCACAGCACGGCTTAAGGAGGGCGGCAATCTTGCAGGATCCGTTTTGGAGCTAAAAGACGCTGTCAAAAACGTTGCTGACTGGGGGATTGCCAACAAAGCTGAGGCTGTTCGTATGGCCAGTCTCATTCCGGCAAAATCAGTTGGCATTGATGATCGATGTGGTCAGATTAAGGCCGGGCATCAGGCTGATTTTATCGTTTTGGACCATGATTTGAACCTTATGGCCACCTATTTGGGCGGTGAAATAGCATGGAAAAAGGCTTAAAATATTATTGTTGAGAAAAGCTGCAAAAAGTTCATAACAAAGTTTCGTTAAGCTTTAATTCCGGAACTATTTCATTCTCTGACGATTCGTTAGACAATTTCATCATTTTTTGCTATAATAGCTGTCGTGAAAGAGTATCATTTCAGAATCTTTTTCAAGCGAGTCTGGGTCGGTGCAAGCCAGATATGAGATTGGAATGATTGGAGCTTTCTTTATTACTGTAATCCATATAAAATGAAGTAAAAAATTAGGGTGGAACCGCGTTTCAGACGCCCCTATGTCAGTTGGCATGGGAGGTGAATGGACGTGGTTCTTTTGATTTCCTAGCGCTAGCGATTTTACAACAAAAGGAGGACGACATGTCTAAAAAACTAACCTTCCAAGAAATTATTTTAACCCTGCAACAATTCTGGAATGACCAGGGCTGTATGCTCATGCAGGCCTATGACAATGAAAAGGGAGCTGGGACTATGAGTCCTTATACGTTCCTGCGAGCCATTGGACCAGAGCCGTGGAATGCCGCCTATGTAGAGCCTTCCCGCCGTCCTGCAGATGGCCGTTATGGCGAGAACCCCAACCGTCTTTATCAGCATCACCAGTTTCAGGTAGTCATGAAACCTAGCCCGTCAAACATTCAGGAACTCTATCTTCAAAGTTTGGAAGTGCTAGGCATCAATCCTTTAGAGCATGACATTCGTTTTGTTGAGGACAACTGGGAAAACCCGTCAACAGGATCTGCGGGTCTGGGCTGGGAAGTATGGCTGGATGGGATGGAGATTACCCAATTTACCTATTTCCAGCAAGTCGGTGGTTTAGCAACTCAGCCCGTCACAGCCGAAGTCACTTACGGCTTGGAACGTCTAGCTTCTTATATTCAGGAAGTGGACTCGGTATATGAAATTGAGTGGTCGCCAGGAGTCAAATATGGCGAAATTTTCAAGCAGCCAGAATTTGAGCATTCCAAATACAGTTTTGAAGTCAGCGATCAGGAAATGCTGCTTGAGAATTTTGAGAAATATGAAGCAGAAGCCAAGCGCTGTCTTGATGAGCACTTGGTGCATCCTGCCTATGATTACGTGCTCAAATGTTCGCACACATTCAATTTGCTGGATGCCAGAGGCGCCGTATCTGTTACCGAGCGCGCCGGCTATATTGCCCGTATTCGCAATCTTGCCCGTATCGTAGCTAAGACCTTCGTAGCTGAGCGCAAGCGTTTAGGCTATCCGCTGTTGGATGAGGAAACCCGAGCACAACTCTTAAAGGAGGACGCAGAATAATGACGAAAAATTTACTAGTAGAGCTTGGACTGGAAGAAATGCCTGCTTATACTGTCAAGCCAAGCATGAAGCAGCTGCGGCAGAAAATGGGACAGTTTTTAGATGAGAACCGTCTGTCGTTTGAAAAAATCGAAATGTTTTCAACGCCTCGCCGTTTGGCTGTCCGCGTGGTTAATTTGGCTGATCAGCAAAGTGACTACTCTGAAGATTTCAAGGGACCGTCTAAAAAAATTGCTCTGGATGCTGACGGCAACTTCACTAAAGCAGCCCAAGGTTTTGTGCGCGGCAAGGGTTTAACCACGGCTGATATCGAATTTCGCAGTGTAAATGGCGAAGAATATGCTTATGTGACGAAAAATGAAGCTGGAAAACCGGTCAAGGAAGTCCTTACGGGCATCATTGATGTGCTGAAATCACTGACTTTTCCTGTCAATATGCATTGGGCTAACCATACCTTTGAATATATCCGACCTGTTCATACGCTTGTGGTGCTTTTAGATGATGAAGAGCTAGATCTTGATTTTCTTGATATTACTTCCGGCCGCACCAGCCGCGGGCACCGTTTTCTGGGCAAAGCAGCACAAATTGCTTCAGCAGATTCCTATGAAGAAGACCTTGAAGCAGAATTCGTTATTGCCAGCGCTGCTAAGCGTGAGGATATGATCATTGAGCAAATCAGAAACATTGAACAAACCTACAATGTCAGTGTTGAAATCGATGAAGATTTGTTAAATGAAGTCCTCAATCTGGTTGAATATCCGACTGCTTTTATGGGCCGTTTTGATCAGAAATATTTAGAATTGCCCGAAGAAGTCTTGGTAACCTCGATGAAAACGCATCAGCGCTACTTTGTTGTCTGTGATCAAGCGGGCAAGCTTCTGCCAAATTTTATTTCCGTTCGCAATGGTAATGATCAGTTTATTGATAATGTTATTAAGGGAAATGAAAAAGTTCTTCTGGCGCGGCTGGAAGACGGTGAGTTTTTCTGGCGGGAAGACCAAAAACTGCAGATTGCTGACTTAGTAGACAAATTAAAATTAGTTACATTCCATGAAAAGATTGGCTCCTTGTATGAGCATATGATGCGAACTAAGAGCATTGCGGCTTATCTGTCAGACTTATCAGATTTGACAGAGGAAGAAAAAGCGCAGGTAGAGCGTGCAGCCAGCATCTATAAGTTTGATCTTTTGACAGGTATGGTAGGTGAATTTGATGAACTGCAAGGGATCATGGGTGAAAAGTATGCTGTCTTAGCTGGAGAAAATCGGGCTGTTGCGGCTGCTATCCGTGAGCATTATCTGCCGACCAGCAGTGAAGGAGAACTTCCTGATACTAAGGTTGGGGCAATTCTTGCGATTGCTGATAAGTTAGATACTCTGTTATCCTTCTTTTCAGTCGGTCTCATTCCAAGCGGCTCTAATGATCCTTATGCGCTTCGCCGTGCTACCCAAGGAATTGTTCGTATCTTGGATAAATTTGGCTGGGAAATTCCGCTGGACGATTTGATTGCTAATTTGTATCAGCTGAATTTTGACAGTTTGGTCTATCAAAATCAGTCCGATGTTATGGACTTTATCCGCGGCCGTGTTGAGAAAATGATTGATGCGTCTGTACCAAAAGATATTAGAGAAGCAGTGCTTGATAGCTCAACTCACATTGTTCGTTTGCAGGTTGAGGCGGCAGCAACGCTGACCGAAAAATCCAAGGATCCTAATTTTAAAGTTTCTGTGGAAAGCCTCTCCCGCGTCTTTAATTTGGCCGAAAAAGCAGGCAACCAATCAGTAGATACCAGCATTTTTGAAAATGACCACGAGCAAGAGCTCTACGATGCTGTGACGGAACTTCATTTTACAGAAGACATGACAGAAAATGTTGACAGACTTTTTGCTCTTAGTCCGATTATTGATGCCTTTTTTGACCATACCATGGTTATGGCAGAAGATGAGGCTGTCAGAAATAATCGTTTGGCCCTTCTTGCTGCTTTAGGAGAAAAAGCTAAGACCATTGCGGCCTTTAATGAGATTAATACGAAATAGGAGAAGATTTATGGAACAAGCCAAAATTGACCGCATCAATGAACTGGCCCGTAAGAAAAAAACAGAAGGGCTGACCGGTGAAGAAAAAGTTGAGCAGGCCAAACTGCGTGAAGAATATATTGAAGGCTACCGACGGAGTTTCCGCCATCATATTGAAGGCCTCAAAATTGTAGATGAGGAAGGGAAAGATATTACGCCTGAAAAGCTCAAAGAAATTCAGCGCCAAAAAGGTATTCACGGCAGAAAACCGGGAGATAAGAGCTAAAAATCATAAAAAGACAGCAGTTTTCACAATGACTGCTGTCTTTTTATTGACTATTAATTTAAAGAGCAGCTTGTTTGGACTCTAGAAATCACGTTAGGCTAAAATCTTCTTATTTTTGAACTTATCCAGTTAAAAAAAGCAAGAGCAGCAATTGTTACATCACATAGCCCTCACTTTTTTATAAACAGCAAAATCGTATTGATCTGACAGAAGTTTTAACGGTTAAACCTGCGCCCTGCTAAGAAACTAAGGCTCATCAGAATGACTCCCATTCCTAAAACGGCTGGCAGCAGAGAAACTTTATTTCCCGTTTCAGGAAGCAGGTCTGCCGCCTTGGCTTGAGAAATTGTTTTAGCCGTTTTTGGAGAGTATTGGGTTAAGACAGGAGCCGGACTCATTGCTGCTAAGCCGTTGCCTGGGTTTGGCTTTGCAGCCTGCGGTATATTTGGTATAGGATAGGCTGCGGCGGGCTCTGTCCTATCGTCATCCGGCTGCTGAGGGAGTTCCCGGTCGCTGTCCTTTTCAGCAATTGGCGGCTGAGAATCATTAGGAGCAGCTTTTTTAGCAGCAGGAGTCCTGTAATGGAAGGTGGTATTTGGCAAAAACTTGACAGGTCTGCCCTTGTAGTAGAGGACCCAGTTGCCGTCAGTATCTTTTTGAGAAGAAAAATCCTGTTCATTAGAGGTGCCTCCTGTGCCTCCAAAGATGAGCTCAGCATACCATGACTGCTCTTCGCCGCCCTGTCCGTCAGCAATGCCAACTCCCATAGCGCTGCCAGAGGCAGAAAGAATACTGACAGCATGGCCAAATGATTGCAATCCGTCATTTGGGTCGTTTAGGATGTTGAAATAATCAGCAAACCAGTTAAGGGCGAGGCAATAAGCGGTTGCTTGATCTGATGCAATAGTTTGACCGGCAGCATTGGTTCGGCGCAGATTATTGTCCATATGCCCGTTTTCTTCATACCAGGTCATGCCTTGAGGAAAGGATAAGGTCGTTTCGTGTTCCAGACCATCAGATTCTGCCGCTTCTTCATTGGCTCGGGCCTGAGCAAAGTCCTGCATCACCTGATTAACCGGAGGAACAGGAAAATCAATGCCGTTAATCTGACGAAGTTCTGTTAAATATTGGTTGAGATACTTAGCAATTTCTGCAGTGTCAGGCTGATAAGGCTGACTGGGATCATCAACCGTGACGTATTCATCTCTTGTGCCATTGTAAACAACATCTGCTACCTGAGCAATTTTACTGACGGATTTCAGCTCATCATTAAAATTGACCCTATCATAAACAGCGCCTGCCTTCTCATCAGCACTGGTTTCTTGCTTGTCAGCAGCAGAGGTACTTGCTGCTGTCTGAGCGGCAGCCTGCGCAGGCTGAGCGCTTGACTGCTGGGTTTGAGCAGGCACTGTTTCTCTTGCTGTATCAGCAGCAGTATCTGCTGTATTTGTCTGCGGGCTGTCTGCAATTGGAGCGGTCTGCTCAGCTGTGCTTGTTTGAGGAGTTTCTGCTGTATCAGCAGCCTGCGGAGCAGTTTTTTGGGAAGGAGAGCTAAGATCAGCGGAATCAGATGCAGCTGTTTCTGCTTGTTTTACAGAAGTGCTGGCTGCCTGTATCAGTGTGTCAGCTGCAGGAGGCTGTGCTTCTGTCAGCTGAGCAGTTTCTGGCGCTGTTTGTGCCAAGCTGTCATCGGCTTTAGCAGTTTCGGCAGCTCCTAAAGCAATAACAGCACTTGCTAAAATAGCACCGCACAGTCCCAAGGCCTTATTTTTACGTTTACTGAAAATTTTCTTTTGCATAAATCTACCTTTCTTTTTCTTTTAAATAAATGATTTTGGACAGTCCTGCAATCAAAAATTAGCTTATCATTAGTTTGATAAAATTTAGAAAAAATCCGATTGCAATTAGATTACACTTTTTTGTAAATCTCCAAAAAATGACCGTGAAAATCTTAAATATTCTCTTAATATCAGTGCATATTTAAAATTTTTATAGTATAATTTTTCTTATGAAGCGGAATTTTGAAACGGTTAAACGTCTAGTCATTAAAATTGGAACAAGTTCTCTTGTTCTGCCAAATGGCAAAATCAATCTTGAAAAAATTGATCAGCTGGCCTTTGTTATTGCCAGTCTTATGAATAAGGACAAGGAGGTCGTCCTGGTATCATCCGGTGCTGTGGGATTTGGCTTAGATGTTCTGGGGCTAGACAAACGTCCGGCTGAAATAGCCCAACAGCAGGCAGTGTCAAGTGTCGGTCAGGTGGCGATGATGAGTCTTTACTCACAGATTTTTTCGCACTATCAGACCAAAGTCTCGCAAATTCTGCTGACGCGGGATGTTATCGAGTATCCTGAAAGTCTTGCCAATGTTATCAATACCTTCGAAACTCTTTTATCCATGGGAATTGTACCGATTGTCAATGAAAATGATGCGACCAGTGTTGATGAAATGGATCATGCAACTAAGTTCGGCGACAATGACCGCCTGTCGGCTGTCGTTGCTAAGATTACTGAGGCAGATTTACTGGTCATGCTGTCAGATATTGACGGTCTCTATGATAAGAATCCCACCATTTATGAGGATGCTGTTTTGTATGGGCAGGTATCAGAAATTACAGAAAGTATCCTTAAATCTGCCGGCGGTGCCGGCAGCAAATTTGGGACAGGCGGCATGCTCAGCAAGATTCAAAGTGCCCAGATGGTGTTTGACAGCAAAGGACAGATGGTTCTTATGAACGGTGCCAATCCGCGTGATATTCTGCGCATGCTGGACGGCGCTAATCTAGGAACATGGTTTATCCAAAAAGGAAACGAGGTGGACTGATGAGCTATATTGATGAATTAGGCCAGCAAGCTAAAAAAGCCAGCTTGAATTTGGCTAAGCTGGCAACAGCGGAAAAAAACCAAATACTTAGACAGGCAGCAGCAAATCTGCTGGCACAGACTGATGATATTTTGGCTGAAAATGCGCGAGATCTTGCAAGCGCTAAAGAACATGGTATTTCTGAGATTATGACAGACAGGCTGCGTTTGGACCTTGCACGTATTGAAGGAATCGCCGAGGGTATCCGTCAGGTAGCTGATCTTCAGGACCCAATCGGTCAGGTTGTTCGCGGCTATACCAATCTGGATGGTCTTAAAATCGTTCAAAAACGTGTGCCTCTGGGAGTCATTGCTATGATCTTTGAAAGCCGTCCCAACGTTTCGGTTGATGCTTTCAGTCTGGCTTTCAAAACCAGCAATGCGATTATTCTGCGGGGCGGCCGGGATGCCATTAATTCCAACAAGGCTCTTGTCAGGGTTCTTCGGGAAACGCTGTCTGATTTTGGAGCAGATGCCAATGCTGTACAGCTGGTTGAAGATACCAGCCATGCAGTAGCTGAAGAACTGATGCAGGCTGTGGATTATGTTGATGTCCTGATTCCGCGCGGCAGTAGCCGTTTGATTCAGACGGTTAAGGAAAAATCCAAGGTGCCTTTCATTGAAACAGGCGTTGGCAATGTACATATCTATGTTGATGAGTCTGCCGATCTTGATATGGCTGTTAAAATTGTTATCAATGCCAAAACGCAGCGTCCAAGTGTCTGCAATGCAGCTGAAAGCTTGGTTGTCCATGAAAAAGTAGCTCAGGACTTTCTTCCTAAGTTAGAAACCGCTATTAGTCAGGTTCATCCAGTAGAGTTTCGAGCCGATGCCAGAGCTCAGGCTATTTTCAAAGAATCTAAACCAGCTAATCAGGAAGATTATGCAAGGGAATTTTTAGATTATATCATGTCTGTGAATATTGTTGATAATATTGATGAGGCTATTGACTGGATTAATACTTACAGCAGCCATCACTCGGAGTCTATTGTCACGACAGATATTCGCTCTGCTGAACATTTTCAAGATAATATTGATGCGGCAGCAGTCTACGTCAATGCGTCAACTCGTTTTACCGATGGTTTTGTTTTTGGTCTGGGAGCAGAAATCGGAATTTCAACTCAGAAAATACATGCCCGCGGTCCTATGGGGCTGGAAGCTCTAACCAGCACTAAATTTTATATCAATGGACAGGGACAAATCAGAGAATAAGGATGAACAGGAAGCTTGCTGGACAGCAAGACAGTAACCCTTTTGGAACAGGGATCGGAATTTTTCCGATCCTTTTTGCTCTATCCATGCTCTAAGTTTAAGGCAAGGTAAAGAAAAGATTAAGCATAAACGGATGCTTTTTAAGCCGCACAAAAGAGAATCTGGGTTTCTTATACTTTAAACAAATGAGCTTTCTCTTTTTGGTTTATTATGGAGCAAAAGTGTGGTAAAATAAAACTTATGACTAATGATTTTCATCATATCACTGTGCTTTTGCATGAAGCGATTGATAAGCTTGATGTTAAGCCTGACGGCATCTATGTTGATGCGACGCTTGGCGGTGCGGGGCACAGTGAGTATTTGCTCTCAAAACTTGGCAAAAAGGGGCACCTATACTGTTTTGATCAGGATCAAAAGGCTATTGAGAATGCCCAAAAACGCCTGCAGCCTTATGCTGAAGCGGGGCAGGTTACTTTTATTAAGGATAACTTTCGCAATCTGAAGCAACGTCTGGCAGAGGAAAATGTCTTTGAAATTGATGGCATTTGTTATGATTTAGGGGTATCAAGCCCCCAGCTGGACGAAGGAGAGCGCGGTTTTTCCTATAAAAAAGATGCGCCGCTTGACATGCGAATGAATCAAGAGGCTGAGCTGACGGCTTTTGATGTTGTAAATACTTATGATTATCACGATTTAGTGCGCATTTTCTTTAAATACGGCGAGGATAGATTTTCAAAACAAATTGCGCGAAAGATTGAAAAAGCCAGACAAGAAAAGGCAATCACAACGACCGGAGAATTGGCAGAAATTATCAAATCGGCTAAGCCGGCTAAGGAACTCAAGAAAAAAGGTCATCCTGCCAAGCAGATTTTTCAGGCTATCAGAATTGAAGTTAATGATGAACTGGGAGCTGCTGAGGAATCCTTATATCAGGCTTTGGATTTGCTGGCAGTGAACGGACGGATATCCGTAATTACCTTTCATTCTTTGGAAGACCGCCTAGTGAAGCAACTGTTTAAAGAAGCAACAGTCATTGATGTCCCCAAGGGTCTTCCTTTTATTCCCGATGACCTGCAGCCTAAATTTTCCTTGGTCAGCCGCAAGCCGATTCTGCCGGGTCAGGCCGAGATTGAAGCTAATAATCGTGCGCATTCAGCTAAATTACGAGTCATTCAAAAAATTCGAAAATAGAGAAATAATATGACAAATGAAAAACGCAGCGAAGCCCTTTCGCAAGCCTTGCAAAAACGTATCAGAACCTTTACTAGATTGGAAAAGGCTTTTTATGGTGCCATTATTATTACGGCTATCACATTAGCAGTCAGCATTATTTACCTGCAGAGCCGCAGTTTGCAGATTCAGCAGGAAATCAGCCACTTAAACAGCCAGATTAATGACAAGGAAACAGAATACAATAATGCCAAGCAGGAAGTCAATGAGCTGAGCCGCTATGATCGGATTGCTGATATTGCTCAAAAAGCGGGTATGACTGTGCAAAAAGATAATATTAAGAAGGTGGACTAGCCTATGAACAACTTTAAAAAGCGATTTTTAGACTATGTCATAGGTGATCGCAGGACACCTGAAAAAAACCGCGAACGTGTTGGACAAAATTTAATGATTTTGTCTGTCTTTGTCTTTTTTGTTTTCATTATCAATTTTATTATCATTATCGGAACAGACAGAAAGTTCGGTGTTAACTTATCAAAGGGAGCTTCATCTGTTTATCAGACAGTGCAAAAGGTTCAGGCCAAGCGCGGAACAATTTATGACCGCAATGGCAATCCCATTGCCGAGGACTCAACAACCTACAATGTCTATGCTGTTATTGATAAATCTTATGTGTCAACTTCCGGAGAGAAACTTTATGTACAGCCTTCTCAGTATAATAAGGTCGCTGATATTCTCCATCAGCATCTAGGCATGGATAAAAAATATGTAATTTCTCAGCTGGGGCAAAAGAAGTTAACTCAGGTCTCTTTTGGAACCAAAGGATCAGATATTACCTACAGTACGATGACAGCTGTTACTAAGGCGTTTAAGGATGCTAAAATTAAGGGAGTTGCTTTCACTACAAGTCCCGGCCGCATGTATCCAAATGGTACTTTTGCATCACAATTCATCGGTCTGGCACAGGTTAAAGAAAATAAGGACGGCAGCAAGAGTCTAGTTGGTGCGACAGGCATGGAAGCTGCTTTGGATAAACTTTTGTCCGGGAAAGACGGACAAGTAACCTACGAAAAAGATAAAAACGGTAACACCTTGCTGGGGGCTGCGACAACGGTTAAGAAAGCTGTGGATGGAAAAGATGTCTATACGACTTTATCTGCTCCAATCCAGACCTATTTAGAAACGCAGATGGATACCTTCCAAAGCAAGGCCCAAGGTGTTCAGGCAAGTGCCACTCTTGTTAATGCTAAAACAGGAGAGATTTTGGCAACATCACAGCGGCCAAGCTTTAATTCAGATACTAAAGAAGGGTTGGATGCCAAGGGGTTCACCTGGCAAAATACTCTCTACCAGACCAACTATGAGCCCGGTTCAACAATGAAGGTTATGCTGCTTGCTGCAGCAATTGATGAAGGTGTTTTCAACCCGAACGAAACCTATAATAATGCCAGTCTCTCCTTGGCTGATGCAACTATTAAGGACTGGTCTGTCAATGAAGGTATCTCTCAAGGAGGCTATATGACTTTTGCCCAAGGTTTTGCCTATTCAAGTAATGTCGGCATGACCTTGCTGGAGCAAAAGATGGGCAATGACAAGTGGCTTAGCTACCTCAGCAAATACCGTTTTGGTCTGCCGACTCGTTTTGGCATGGGCAGCGAGGCCTCAGGACTGCTGCCGTCGGACAATGCGGTTACGATTGCCATGAGTGCTTTTGGACAAGGGATTGGAGTAACCCAGACACAAATGCTCAGAGCTTTTTCATCTGTGTCAAATGATGGTGTTATGCTCGAACCCCAATTCATCACAAAAATTTATGATCCCAAAACAGGAACCAGCCGTACAGCTAAAAAAGAGGTAGTCGGTAATCCTGTGTCGGCAGATGCAGCCAAGCAAACACGGCAGTATATGGTAACTGTCGGAACAGACCCTTCTTATGGAACCCTCTATTCAGCCAGTCTGGGCGGACCTGTCATCAAGGTAGGCAATCAGTCTGTTGCCGTTAAATCAGGGACTGCCCAGATTGCTTCTGAAGACGGGTCAGGTTATCTGACCGGCAGCACTGACTATATCTATTCGGTTGTAGCTATGGTACCGTCTGATAATCCTGACTTTATTATGTATGTAACCCTGCAGCAGCCAAAAACATTTAGTTTTACCTTTTGGCAGGATGTCGTCAATCCTGTTTTGGAAGAAGCAACTTTGATGAAAGATACCTTGCTGTCGCCGGTTGAAACACCAGAAGATCAGCAGACCAAGTACCGTTTGCCGGATGTTATCGGAAAAAGTCCGGGCAACACAGCGGATGAACTTCGGCAGAATCTTGTTCATCCTATTGTGCTTGGAACAGGCAATAAAATCACAAAAACGTCTGTAGCTGCCGGTTCAAACTTAAAAGAAAACCAGCAGGTGCTAATGCTGACCAGTCACTTTGAAACCATGCCTGATATGTATGGCTGGACTAAGAAAAATGTCAAAAAATTCGAGGACTGGACCGGTATCAATGTGGTTTTTAAAGGGAAAAAGTCCGGAAAGGTCATCAAACAAAGCATCAGTACAGGCAGCAAACTTAAAAACTTGAAAAAAATTAAAATAACTCTAGGAGACTAACATGTTAACCACTATGATCATTGCAGGAATTGCGTCTTTTATCTTGACCGTTCTTGCTATGCCCTCTTTCATCCGCTTTTATCAGCTGAAAAAAATTAATGGTCAGCAGATGCATGAGGATGTGAAACAGCATTTGGCCAAAGCAGGCACTCCGACTATGGGAGGAACTGTCTTTCTGGCAGTTGCTGTTTTGGTAACTTTCATATTTGCCTTTCTTGTTAATCTTGTGACTGGACCGGCCTTTGGTGCAACTTTAGCCATTTTGTTCATTATTTTAATTTATGGAACTGTTGGCTTTCTTGATGATTTTTTAAAGATTTTTAAGAAAATTAATGAAGGTTTGACAGCAGGACAAAAGATGGCTCTGCAGATTATCGGCGGTTTGGTTTTCTATTTTGTTCATGTGCGCCCGAGCGGAGCAGATTCTTTAAATGTCTTTGGTTTTCCTTTGCATCTGGGTATTTTTTACATTGCCTTTATTTTGTTTTGGATTGTCGGCTTTTCTAATGCTGTCAATCTGACAGATGGCATTGACGGTTTGGCTTCTATTTCAGTTGTTATCAGTCTGGCAACTTATGGGATTATTGCCTATCAGCAAAGGCAGTTTGACATTCTTCTCATTATTGTTGTCATGATTGGTGCCTTGCTTGGTTTCTTTATCTATAATCATAAACCTGCCAAGGTTTTCATGGGAGATGTTGGCAGCCTGGCTCTAGGAGCGATGCTGGCTGCTATTTCGATAGCTCTGCGGCAGGAATGGACCCTGCTTATTATTGGCATTGTCTATGTTCTTGAAACAGCCTCAGTTATGCTGCAGGTGACTTACTTTAAATATACAAAGAAAAAATACGGTGAAGGCCGCCGAATTTTCCGCATGACCCCTTTTCATCATCATTTGGAGTTGGGAGGACTGAGTCTGACCAAAGAAGGTGCGAAATGGAGCGAGTGGAAAGTTGATGCTTTTCTTTGGGGACTTGGTATATGCGGAAGCCTTTTGACGCTGGCTCTGCTGTACTGGCTGTAAAAAGATAACTATGCGGTGTTTGCCGCATTTTTTAATAGACGAGGCAGGTTAGCGGTCATGGAAAAAATTAGGCTTAAGCCAACGTGAGTTTTGCTGATTTTCGGTTCTTAAGACGCTTATTCGTTGGGATTAGGCAAGGAGTTTAATTCCAATGAAATACTTCTAAGCTATGTTTGAAATTTAAAGACAGTCCAGCCATTTTTCTACAAAGCTGCTTCTTTCCTGTCTTATTTTCTGCTATAATAATTTAGAATGCTCTTTAGGATATACGGTTTATAAGAGCACTATGAGGTACCTATGACATTTACAGATTTTGCATTTAAAGACTATATCAATCAGGCTCTTGCAGCTCTGCATTTTGAAGAGCCGACAGAGGTGCAAAAGCGCCTGATTCCTCTTGTCTTATCCGGACAGGATTTGGTTGGAGAATCAAAGACAGGCTCAGGAAAAACACATACTTTTTTGCTGCCTGTTTTTCAAACACTAGAGGAAGATCTCGAAACAGTACAGACTGTGATTACAGCACCCAGCCGTGAATTGGCCAGACAGATTTATGAGGCTGCTAAGCAAATCGCTGCTTTTTCAGACAAGGAAATCCGCCTTGCTTACTATGTAGGCGGAACAGATAAGCTGCGCCAGATTGAAAAATTAAAAGCCGGTCAGCCGCAAATTGTTATCGGCACGCCGGGGCGTATTTATGACCTCGTTCAATCGGGCTATCTTGATATTCACAAGGCACGCACATTTGTTGTTGACGAGGCGGATATGACGCTTGATATGGGCTTTTTGGACACAGTGGATAAGATTGCTGCTACCCTGCCCAAAGACGTTCAGATACTAGTCTTTTCGGCAACTATCCCGCAAAAACTGCAGCCTTTCTTAAAAAAATATCTGAGCAATCCCATCATGGAAAAAATTCAAAATCATACGGTTATTGCAGATACCATTAGTAATTGGCTAATCTCAACCAAGGGCCGCGATAAAAACAGCCAAATTTTGGAAATTGCTCAGCTGCTGAATCCATACTTGGCGATTATTTTTGTCAATACCAAGGAGCGGGCAGATGAACTGCATGCCTATCTGACGGCTAATGGTCTGAAAGCAGCCAAGATTCACGGGGGCATTCCGCCGCGTGAACGTAAGCGTGTGATGAATCAGGTGAAAAAGCTGCAGTTTGAATACATTGTGGCAACAGACCTTGCTGCGCGGGGAATTGATATTGAAGGAGTCAGTCATGTGATCAATGACTCTATTCCGCAGGATCTGTCCTTCTTTGTGCACCGTGTAGGACGTACCGGCCGCATGGGGCTTTCCGGGACAGCTATTACACTTTATCAGCCAAGTGATGATTCGGATATCAGAGAACTTGAAAAGATGGGTATTGCCTTTACACCGAAAATTGTAAAAAATGGTGACATTCAGGATACTTATGACCGTGACCGCCGCATCAACCGTGAGAAGACTTACCAAAAACTAGATACTGAAATGATTGGTTTGGTGAAGAAAAAAAAGAAAAAAATTAAGCCGGGCTATAAAAAGAAAATTCAGTGGAAGGTAGACGAAAAACGGCGCAAAGCCCGCCGTGTGGAAGCGCGTGCTAAGGGTCGTGCAGAGCGCAAGGCCAAAAGACAAAGCTTTTAACAAGTAAAAATGGCTGTCAGTAATCTGACATTATTTAAAGATAAAAAAAGAGCTTGGGCAAGACATCCATGATGGCTTCGCCCTCACCCACAGAATAATGAAAACGAATATAAAGCCCTCACTAGGTGTATAATCTTAGTGAGGGCTTTGTGGTTGACGACTTAATGATTCTAATAATCGAGGGCAAAACTGATCCACTCTACTGACGAGTACCCTAAAATATGCAATAAGCATGAGTATAAAAATACGATCAGAACTCGGTAGATAAGCTCTCATATTTTTAGAAGGAGGGAATTGTCATGGATGTTCTCTATCACTCTTGTGCAGGTATTGATGTCCATCAAGCCAATATTGTTGTCTGTATCCTACACGGACCTCTCATCTCAACTCGTCCAAAGCGTGAGATGGCTGCCTTTGAGACAACAACTAAAGGCCTATGTGCTTGCCACGATTTTCTCAGTCCATTTCATGTGAAAGCCCTTGGTATGGAAAGCACAGGTGTCTATTGGCGGCCTGTCTGGCATGCTCTATGTGATGATTTCAAGTTGATACTCGCTTAGCCAGCCCATATGAAGGCTATACCAAGTCAGAAAACGGATAAGAAAGATGCACATTGGATTGCTAAATGAACACGGATTGGTCTGCTTCCTCGAAGTTTCGTCCCCGATGAAACCATTCAAGAATTGAGGGAATTGACCAGACAGCGAAAGCATGGAGAAACTCTGTTAGCTTTAGCTAGCCTAGAGTTTCCCCTGCACAATTCATTAGGCACTTTAGTGCCGATGAGCCACTGTTGAATGGCAGTTTCGTTCGCGTTTTACGCTCTTTAGCTGACCGATTCAACTGTGCGGGGGTGGGAGTGAATCGGTCTGGGGAGAGACCGTTTCAGGTCACCGCCTAGAAATTAGGGAGCGGTGAGAACCAAAATTTTCAATTTTTGGGTTGATCCCACTCCCTTAAACGTTGAATTTGACAAAGAGCAGTTCGATTGTTGAAAGAGAAGCAGACAGGTGCTAGATTAAGGTTTCCCTAGGTATTTTAATCTAGGACAATTGCCTTAACAGCAGTGATAGGGAAAAATTATCACTGTGATAGAAAAAAACTATTATACAGAGCTTGTTTATCGTGATAGACTGAGATATAGTGAACATAAGCTATAGACTTATTTTGGGGAGAAGAATATGAATATGAAAAAATTACTGGCAGCTTCTATTTTACTTGCTGTAACGGCGTTGGCTTTGGTGTCGCCGGTCAAGGCAGCTGCAAAGGAAACAGTGACAGTGGCTACAGATTCAGACACCACACCCTTTACCTATAAAAAAGATAAGCAATTTGATGGTTACGATATTGCCTTAGTGAAGGCTATTTTTAAGGGATCAAAGCAGTATAAGGTCAAGTTTAAAACCGTGGCTTTTTCCTCCATTTTAACAGGAATTGATGCCGGCCGTTATCAGATGTCGGCCAATAATTTTAATTACAGTGATGAAAGAGCAGAAAAATACCTCTTTTCAGATCCTGTCTCAAAATCTAACTATGCCATTGCCAGTAAGAAGGGCAAGTTTAAAACTTTAGACAGCCTGTCTGGTAAATCAGTAGAAGTCTATGCAGGTTCTAACTATGCTGCTATTCTTGAAAATTGGAACAAGCGTCATTCAGATAAGAAGGCTATTGACATTCATTATGTAGCTAACAGTGTGACCTTGACTCAACGTCTCCAAAATGTCGAAGCAGGAAAGATTGATTTTCTGCTTTACGATGCTATTTCGCTAAAAACAGTTATCAAGGATCAGGGCATGAAACTGAAGATTGCCAATGTCCAAGGAAAAGTTGGCGATGCAAAAGATGGTCTGGAATACCTTCTTTTTGCCAAAGATGAGACAGGAAAAAAACTTCAGAAGTTTGTTAATAAACGTATCAAGGTCCTTCAAAAAGACGGCACTTTGAAAAAACTAAGCCGAAAATATTTTGGCGGCGATTATGTTTCTTCGCTTGATTGATCTAACTGAACACGGGCTAAAAGCGTCGAGAAAAAGATAGCCTGCCTTATGCGCAAAAGCGCCTGGCGTTAGGCTCCTATTTTCTTCTCGCTTTCTTCACGCCCTTAGCGACACAGCGTCCGTTTCCTATTTTTATACGGATTTCTTCACGCCCTTTGTATCTTAATTAAAGGAGAACTATGTTTAATTTACTTTTAGCAGCAGGCTGGTATGACAAACTTGTCAGCAGCCTGCCCAATGGAAAGCTCTTTAGCTGGCGGGCGGTATTTGACGCTATTCCTTCTATTTTAGAAAAGCTGCCGACCACTTTGATTCTAACCTTAGGCGGGTCAGTCTTTGGCTTGTTTTTGGCTCTCTTGTTTGCTGTCGTTAAAATTAATCGGGTTAAAATTCTCTATCCGATTCAGGCCTTTTTTGTTTCTTTCCTGCGAGGGACTCCCATTTTGGTTCAGCTCATGTTAACCTATTATGGGATTCCTTTGCTGCTGAAGGCTCTCAATCAAAAGATAGGAACTGATTTTAATATTAACGCCATACCGGCCTCTGTTTTTGCAATTACGGCCTTTGCTTTTAATGAAGCAGCCTATACCAGTGAAACGATTCGTGCGGCTATTCAGTCGGTCAATTCTGGAGAAATTGAGGCTGCCAAGAGTCTAGGAATGACGACTGTTCAGGTTTATCGCCGAGTCATTATTCCTAATGCAGCTGTGGTAGCCACTCCAACTTTGATCAACACCTTAATTGGTTTGACCAAGGGAACCTCTCTTGCCTTTAATGCCGGCATTGTCGAAATGTTTGCCCAGGCTCAGATTCTCGGCGGCAGCGATTATCGCTATTTTGAACGCTTCATTTCTGTAGCTATTATCTATTGGGGTATCAGCATTCTGATTGAGCAGGCCGGACGTTTGATTGAACAAAAAATGGAGATTACTTCTCCTGATAATCTCGTTAAGGATCAAGCTGTGGAAGGGGGTGTGCGCTAGTGATTCGTATTTCCAATTTAAGCAAGGAATTTTCCGGACAAAAGGTCTTGGATGGTCTAAATCTCGATATTGAAAAAGGTGAAGTTGTTGCTCTTGTTGGTGCTTCTGGTGCGGGGAAATCAACTTTTTTACGCAGCATGAATTATTTGGAACAGCCTGATTCCGGAACTATTGAGATTGATGATTTTAAGGTCAATTTTGACACCATCACTGAGGAAGACATTTTAACCTTGCGTCGTAAATTGGCCATGGTTTTCCAGCAATTTAACCTTTTTGAGCGTCGAACAGCGCTTGATAATGTCAAAGAAGGTCTTAAGATTGTTAAGAAATTGCCGGATGATGAAGCGACCAAGATTGCCAAAGAAGAATTAGCCAAGGTTGGGCTCTCTGACCGTGAAAATCACTATCCGCGCCATCTTTCAGGAGGTCAGAAACAGCGTGTAGCTCTGGCACGGGCCCTTGCTATGAAACCTGATGTTCTTTTGCTTGATGAACCTACATCTGCACTTGATCCCGAGCTTGTCGGCGAGGTTGAAAAATCAATTGCAGATGCAGCTAAGTCAGGTCAGACCATGGTTTTGGTCAGTCATGATATGAGTTTTGTCCGTCAGGTAGCCGATAAGGTTCTTTTCCTTGAGAAGGGGCATATTCTTGAACAGGGAAGCCCAGAACAGCTCTTTAATCATCCAAAAGAAGAACGGACAAAGGAATTTTTTGCCAGTTACAAAAAAACCTTTATTTGATATAATAAGAATACTCTGGATTTAGAGTATTTTTATTTAGGGTGGTAATATGTTAGCAGAGATTTTTAATTTATATGTACAAGGCCTGCTTTTGTCTGCTTTAACAGTTGTTTTAGCCAGTGCCGGCTGGATTCTTTACCGTGCTGTTCGCAAAAAAGACAAGACTTCCAAAGAGCGTCTGACAATTCTCTATGAGGCCTTGCTGATGGACTTAGTAACGATTCCCATCTTGTCTTTTGCCTTCATGGCTGTCATTTTGATGATCAAAGCATAAAATTGGTAAATTCTTTAAAATTGATTTAGAATGAAAGAACGAAAAAAGACAAAAAAGGAATATAAGATATGTACGATACAATTATTATTGGCTCTGGTCCTGCAGGTATGACAGCAGCTCTCTATGCTGCCAGAAGCAATCTTAAGGTTGCTGTCTTAGAGCAGGGGGCACCGGGCGGTCAAATGAATAATACTTCTGATATTGAAAATTATCCTGGTTATGAATTGATTTCAGGACCTGACTTATCAATGAAAATGTATGAACCGCTTGAAAAGTTTGGTGTTGAGAATCTTTATGGTATTGTGACAGCTGTTGAGGATCATGGGGATTTTAAAAAGGTTCTTACTGATGACAATAGCTATGAAACAAGAACCGTTATCATTGCTACCGGTGCTAAGCACCGTCCTCTTGAAGTAGAAGGAGAGGAAACTTACAACAGCCGCGGTGTTTCTTACTGCGCGGTCTGTGATGGTGCTTTTTTCCGCGGTCAGGACTTGCTGGTTGTTGGCGGCGGGGACTCGGCCGTTGAAGAAGCTCTCTTCTTAACCAGATTTGCCAATAAGGTGACCATTGTCCACCGCCGTGATGAGCTGCGAGCCCAAAAGGTATTGCAAGAGCGTGCATTTGCCAATGACAAGGTCGAATTTATTTGGGATTCTGTTGTTAAGGAAATCAAAGGCAATGATGTCAAGGTTACCAGCGTTGATATTGAAAATGTCAAGACAGGTCAAGTAAGCAATCATAAATTTGGCGGAGTCTTTATCTATGTAGGACTTGATCCGGTTTCCAGCATGGTGGAGGGGTTGCCTATCACCGATGAAGCCGGCTGGATTCCAACAGATGACCATATGAATACCAAGGTCTCAGGCATTTTTGCTATCGGCGATGTCCGTCAAAAAGACCTGCGTCAGATTACGACAGCTGTCGGAGACGGTGCGGTAGCAGCTCAGGAAGCTTATCAGTATATTGTCAATAACTATTAAGAAAGAAAAAAATGAAACGGGATTTTGAACTGCGTTTTAAAATAGGATTCTCTAGTATCCAATTTTAAGATTGCGGTTCTTTTTGTTTGTTATTCTCTCTTACTAATTGTCTAATCGGCTTAGAGTTTTTGTGATATAATAGTAGCAATAAATCTAATTGAACATGGGCTAAAAGCGTCGAGAAAAAGATAGCCTGCCTTATGCGCAAAAGCGCCTGGCGTTAGTCTCCTATTTTCTTCTCGCTTTCTTCACGCCCTTTGCGACACTTCGTTTGGTTAGTCGATCTTACTAACCAAACGAAGTTAGCGGGAGAGGTAGGGAGTGGGATCAACCCAAAAATTGAAAATTTTGGTTCGTCTTCCCACCCCCGCACAGTTGGCTAGATTTTCTGCTTTGGCCTTGTGGCAAAAGGAAAGCCAGCCAACCACTGCGTCAAGAGCTTATTCCAAAATAGGAATATTGGACGAGTTTTTGCGCCCAGCCTCGTTTGTTATCAAGTGAGAAGCACTTAGATAACAATCCTCTGCCGTATCTTGATAATTGAACATGGGCTAAAATCCTAGTAAAAAAGATAAAGGTCCTTGTGTCTTAGCGACACGGCGTACCTTTCCTATTTTTATACGGATTTCTTCACGCCCTTTGTATCTTAATAAAAAAGGAGAGTATGTATGTATAAGGATGACAGTTTAACCTTACATACAGATTTGTATCAAATCAATATGATGCAGGTCTATTTTGACCGAGGTATTCATAATAAGAAGGCTGTTTTTGAGGTTTTCTTTCGGAAAGAACCTTTTGCTAATGGCTATGCTGTTTTTGCAGGTTTAGAACGTATGATTTCTTATCTGCAGGGACTGAATTTTTCAGACACAGATATTGCTTACCTAGAAGAACTGGGCTATCCAGCAGATTTTATTGCCTATCTTAAAAATTTTAAGTTAGAATTAACTGTAAGATCTGCTCAGGAAGGTGACTTAGTCTTTGCCAATGAACCCATTGTTCAGATTGAAGGCCCGCTGGCCCAGTGCCAGCTGGTCGAAACGGCTCTTTTAAATATAGTCAATTTTCAGACCTTAATTGCCACAAAAGCGGCCCGTATCCGCTCAGTTATTGAGGATGAACCGCTTTTAGAATTTGGTACCCGGCGTGCGCAGGAATTGGACGCGGCCGTTTGGGGGACGCGGGCAGCCGTTATCGGCGGTGCTAATGCTACCAGCAATGTCCGCGCAGGAAAGCTCTTTGGTATTCCTGTTTCCGGTACTCATGCGCATGCTCTTGTTCAGGCTTACGGCAACGATTATGATGCCTTTATGGCCTATGCCGGAACGCATAAGGACTGTGTCTTTTTGGTAGATACCTATGATACACTTCGTCTGGGCGTACCTGCTGCTATTCGGGTAGCTAATGAATTAGGCGATAAGATTAACTTTTTAGGTGTACGAATTGACTCAGGGGACATGGCTTATTTGTCCAAGAAGGTGCGAAAACAGCTGGATGAGGCTGGATATCCTAACGCTAAAATTTACGCTTCCAATGATCTTGATGAAAATACTATTCTTAACCTCAAGATGCAAAAGGCTAAGATTGATGTTTGGGGTGTGGGAACTAAGTTAATAACTGCCTATGATCAGCCAGCTTTGGGAGCTGTTTACAAGATTGTCTCCATTGAAGATAACAAGGGAGTCATGCAGGACACCATCAAACTCTCCAATAACGCTGAAAAGGTGTCAACGCCAGGCAAAAAACAAGTTTGGCGCATCACCAGCCGCGCTAAAGGAAAATCAGAAGGCGATTATATCACTTTTACCGATATTGATGTTAATGACTTAGAAGAACTAGATATGTTCCATCCGACCTATACTTACATCAATAAAAAAGTAAAGAATTTTGATGCAGTACCGCTGCTGGTTGATGTTTTTGACCGCGGCCGTCTCGTTTATGATCAGCCAAGTCTGCAAGAGATTCAAGAGTATGCCCGCAAAGAATTTGATAAATTATGGGACGAATACAAGCGTGTCCTCAACCCGCAAGATTATCCAGTTGATTTGGCGCGTGATGTTTGGCAAAACAAGATGAACCTTATTGATCGTATCCGCAAAGAAGCCTGTGAGAAAGGTGAAGTTCAATGAGTTTACAAGAGAAAATAATTGCTCAGTTAGGTGTAAAGCCCACTATTAATGCTAGGGAAGAAATCCGCAAGTCAGTTGACTTTCTAAAGGATTACCTGAAAAAACACAGGTTTTTGAAAACCTATGTTTTAGGAATTTCCGGCGGTCAGGATTCCAGTTTGGCTGGCCGTCTGGCTCAGATTGCCATAGAAGAGCTGCGGCAGGAAACTGGCAATCAAGACTACCAGTTTATCGCACTTCGCCTGCCTTACGGCACACAGGCTGACGAAGCTGATGCCCAGCGGGCACTCAAGTTTATTCAGCCTGATGTCAGTCTTGCTATTAATATCAAACCTGCTGTAGATGGTCAAGTTGCATCTCTGGCAGAAGCAGGTGTTGACATTTCTGATTTTAATAAAGGAAATATCAAAGCACGTCAGCGTATGATTAGCCAGTATGCTGTTGCTGGTGAAAATAGCGGAGCTGTTATTGGAACTGACCATGCTGCCGAAAATATTACGGGTTTCTTTACTAAATTTGGCGATGGCGGAGCAGATATTTTGCCGCTTTACCGTCTCAATAAACGTCAAGGAAAGCAGCTTTTAGCAGAACTAGGAGCAGATAAGGCACTGTATGAAAAAGTTCCGACTGCAGACCTTGAAGAAAATAAACCCGGTATTGCTGATGAGGTTGCTCTTGGTGTGACCTATAATGATATTGATGACTACCTTGAAGGAAAGCCAGTTTCGCAGCAAGCACAGGAAAAAATTGAAGCTTGGTGGCATAAGGGAGAACACAAACGCCATCTGCCTATTTCTATTTTTGATGATTTTTGGCGCTAGAGTTTAGAAAAACAGCAATGATAAGAGCGCAGTACAAGAAGTAAGTTTTTTTAGATGTCACCATTAGCTGCTATGAGACTAAAAGTCAGCATAAAACAGCAGGAGTTTAAGGATAAGATTATAGGAAAGGGAGATTGTTTTGTCAGAATTAACAACAACTTTTACAGATAAATTATTTGAACAGTACGAAGCCAATGCTAAATTTCAGGCAGTTGAAAATGCCGTTACTCACAATGGCCTGCTGAAGTCGCTGGAAACACGTCAGAGCGAAATTGATAACGACTATGTTTTTTCCGTTGATCTGACCAAGGATGAAGTAGCTAATCAAAAAGCATCCGGCCGCTGCTGGATGTTTGCAGCTCTCAATACTTTTCGCCATAAGCTGATTGCCGATTTGAAACTAGAAAATTTTGAACTCTCTCAGGCTCACACCTTCTTTTGGGACAAATACGAAAAAGCTAATTGGTTTTTCGAGCAAGTCATTGCTACGGCAGACCAAGAACTCAGCAGCCGCAAGGTGAGATTCTTGCTTGATGTTCCGCAACAAGATGGCGGTCAATGGGATATGGTGGTTGCTCTGTTTGAAAAATACGGTGTGGTTCCTAAAGCTGTCTATCCAGAATCAGTTTCATCAAGCAATAGCCGGGAACTGAATCAGTATCTCAATAAATTGCTCCGGCAGGACGCTCAAATTTTGCGTGAGTTGATTGCAGGAGGTGCAGACAATGCTGTTGTTCAAAGTAAGAAAGAAGAACTTTTGCAGGATGTTTTCAATTTTCTTGCTATGAACCTTGGTTTGCCGCCGCGCACCTTTGATTTTGCCTACCGTGACAAGGACAACCACTATCAGTCTGAAAAAGATATTACACCGCAGGCCTTTTATCAAAAGTATGTCGGTCTCAAACTATCAGATTATGTTTCTATTATCAATGCACCAACAGCAGACAAGCCTTACGGCCAATCTTATACGGTTGATATGTTAGGAAATGTTGTAGGCAGCCCTGCTGTACGTTATCTCAATCTTGCTATGACACGTTTCAAAGAACTAGCAATTGCTCAAATGCAGGCTGGTGAAACCGTTTGGTTTGGATCTGATGTTGGTCAAGTTTCAGATCGCCAAAAAGGTATCCTTGCAACAAACACTTATGATTTCAGCGCAGCCATGGACATTGAACTGAGCCAAGATAAAGCAGGGCGTCTTGATTACAGTGAGAGTCTCATGACTCATGCTATGGTTTTGACTGGTGTTGATTTGGATGAAAATGGCAGGGCTATTAAATGGAAGGTTGAAAATTCATGGGGAGATAAGGTTGGTCAAAAAGGCTACTTTGTTGCCTCAGACGCTTGGATGGATGAGTATACTTATCAGATTGTTGTCCGCAAAGATTTTCTTACGGCTGAAGAATTGGCAGCTTATGAAGCTGAACCAGTAGTCCTTGCGCCTTGGGATCCAATGGGTGCCTTGGCTAGGTAAGAGATCTGAGCTCAATCAGGTCGCTCTTAGCTCTTTTATTAGAGTTAAACAAATCTGTTCTTAGATAAGCCAGTCATACTTGGTTATTTTCAATATTTGAAAATATTATTTACACCTCAATTAGCTAGGGATAATTAGCAATGAAATAATTAGTTCATCATTTCATTATTTGAGTTGGAAGCTTTTGTTTCAATTTTTTCCTGAGGTTAGATTTCCCTACCTAGCAATGAAACTAGAGAAAAATTTTGATTTTAACTGAGTATTAGTTTTAGCGATTGTATGGTTATTACCTTAAAAAATAAAGCCCAAAAAAAGATACCTGAAAATTTGCTTTCAGGTATCTTTTTAATTATCTGGCTGATCTTTTATTCAGAACCGGTCGTGTTTGCTGCAGCAGTAGTTGCTTCACTGTTTGCAGAAGAAGCTTCACTGCTTTGAGTAGCCTGAGTAGCCGCCTGTTCTTGACTAGTATTTTGATCATCATCTTGGTCGTCTGTCTCCTCCCCGTCACTGTCAGCATCATCAGCTGATGATGCTGAGGTTACTGGGGCAGCACCATATCTGCTGTTTGAACCAGAAGAACCATTTAAGTAAAGATAACCGCCGCTGCGGTAGAGCCCGTCAGGCATCACCCAGTCAGAGCTGCCTGAGCTGGACAGATAAGACATCATCGCCCGATAAACTTGAGTTGCTATTTTAAGACTGTCTCCGTAAACAGGTCTCAGCCGGTCTTTGTAGCCGGTCCAAACCGCCATCGAATACTGCGTCGTATAGCCGACAAAGTTTTCATCGGGAGCAATAGTGCCCAGTCCGTATGGATTGATGCCATACTTTTCAGCCATTTCAGTTAGTTCATGATCATCGTAGTTGGATGTTCCTGTTTTACCAGCTTGGTAAAGGCCGGGAATGGCTGCCTCAGTACCTGTACCGTAAGTCAATACAGTCTTGAGCATGTCTGTCATCATGTAGGCAGTTGTTTCTTTCATCGCCCGGCTGCCTTTAGCGTCATAGGTTTCTGATGTACCGTCGCTAAATTCTATTTTATTGACATATTGAGGTTGGTAGTAGGTTCCGCCATTGGCAAAGGCAGCGAAGGCTGCAGCCATTTTTTCACTGCTGGCTCCGTATTTTTGGTCGGAGCTGCTTGTATTACTTGAGATAGCGTTTGAATAACGCATTTCCGGATAATCAATTCCAAGACCGTTTAAGAAGGCCTTAGCAGTGTCTAATCCCGCAGCATCAAGAGCTCTTACAGCTGGAACGTTACGGGATTGCTGGATAGCGGTTTGGATGGTCATCCAGCCGTTATAGCGGCGATCCCAGTCATAAACCTGAGTGGTTGTTCCTGGATAGTAGTAGACGGAGTCATTGAGCATTTGCGCCGTTGTGGTAAAGGCTTCACTCTCCAAGGCTGGACCGTAAGCAGAGATAGGTTTCATGGTTGATCCCCAGTCGCGGTCTGTCAGGACGGCTTGGTTGGTACCAAAGGAAACTTTTGTGTCCTGATTGCGTCCGCCAAGCTGAGCGATAACTTTACCAGTAGTAACATCCATAACAGTTGAGGCAACTTGGAAATCAGCATCCGGATAAGCAACAAATTGATCTGTATTATAAATATTCCAAAGGTACTGCTGAGCTTCAGCGTTGACATTTGTATAGACTTTCATGCCGGCTGAGAAGATATCCTGACCGGTACGTTTCTTGACTTCAGCAATGACTTGCTTCAGGTAATTATCCATGTATTTTGGATAGCTGGATGTACGCTTGAGTTCCTGCAGACCATCTGAAATTGGCGTAGCTACTGCCTTATCGTATTCAGACTTAGTGATCTTTTTATGTTTATACATTTGAGACAAAACAGTGTTTCGTCTGCTGGTCGCTGCTTTTGGCTGAGCATAAGGATCATACTGGGTCGGTGCCTGCGGAATTCCGGCCAAGGTTGCCAGCTGAGCGATAGAGAGCTCTTTAAGATCTTTTCCATAGTAAGATTTGGCAGCTGTACGCATCCCATAGTTGCCATTTCCCATATAAACCTTGTTGATATAGAAAGTTAAAATTTCTTCTTTGGTATACTTTCTTTCCATTTGCAGCGACAACCAAACTTCCTGCGATTTACGCTTTAACGTTTGATCTGATGCTTTGGTAGAGAAATACGCCAGTTTGATTAACTGCTGGTCAAGTGTTGACCCCCCTTGGGTCGATTTACTGACCAAGTTGTTCCAAGCAGCACCTATAATCCGATAGATATCAACCCCGCGGTGTTTGAAAAAGCGATGGTCTTCAATGGAAGTTATAGCATTGACCAAGTTGATAGGAATATTGTCAGATGAGATGCTCTCGCGCTTTTCAGCTCCCAAATCGGCAATCAGATTGTTGTTGCTGTCATAAACCAGACTGGAATTGGTTGCCTTAAGCTTAGCCTCAGAAAGTTTTGGCGTACTGCTGACATAGTAGGTAAAGAGGAGGCCTCCGATAATGATAGCTAAAATAACGGCGCTTAGAATAATACCAAGTCCATATTTTAAAACTTTTAATCCAAAACGTTTATCGAATTTAACGTCTTTAAAACTGGATTTATTAAATTTGAGATTTTTTAACTTGGATTTGTCAAATTTTAATTTATGTTTAATTTTAATCACCGCCTAAAATATTTTTTTCAAGAACATCTAAATAAGGAACTTGAGGAAATGCAGACTCATTGACCTGATAACCATTTTTTTTGATATAATCAAGTGGCATAGACTTCCCGCCCTTATCAATTTGATAAAAGCGAATCAGGTGGGAAGCAGGAAGCAAATAGGTCTCTCTAAGTGTTGAAAAATGCAGTAAGACAAAACAGATACCCTTTTGGTCTAAAACTTGCGACATATGCTTAATCTGATGAGCATGAAAATTTTTCATGGGTATCGATGTCTTATGTCTCGTTTCTTTTGCCTCGAAATCTATATAGTATCCCTTATAAACTCCTGAATAATCTGTTGTTGATGCCTGTCTGAAATAGGCTTCGACAATTTTAGCACGACTCCTTCTAGGATAATCTACCCTTACAATTTGAACAGGTGTCGGTTTCTTATGGATAACAGCAATCTGCTGGGACAAATAATAATCATTTGTCGCATTGATAGCTGCTTCAAAGGACATACCACGATTGGCAAAATCAGTTGTTTTAGCCGTTTGGACAGGCCTGCTTTGTTTACGAATTAAATGATGCGGATAGTTGACCATGGTTCTCCTAACTCTGCAATAAAGTAAAACATAACATAAAGCATATACTATTATACCATAAAATTAAAAAGGACAACAGTTTATGAGTACAATTCTTATCACTGGCTACAAAAGTTTTGAATTAGGAATTTTTAAAGATAAGGATCCTAAAATAGCAGTTATTAAAAAAGCTATCAAGCGCGATCTCCTTTGTTTTCTGGATGAAGGGGCAGAATGGTTTGTTTTTCTGGGGAATCTGGGCTTTGAATACTGGGCACTGGAGGTCGCCTTAGACCTGCAGCAAACATACGATGTTCAATTAGCAACTATTTTTCTCTTTAAGAATCACGGTGAAAATTGGAATGAAAGCAATCAGGAAAAGCTGTCGGCATTTAAACAGACAGATTTTGTCAAATATGTTTATGATAGCTATCAAAATCCTAGTCAGCTAAAGAAATACAACCAATTTTTACTGAATAATACAGATGGTGCTTATTTATTTTATGATGAGGACAAAGAAACGAGTCTTAAATATTTGTATCAACTGGTGAAGTCCAAGGATGATTATTGGCTGAAAGGTCTGACTTTTGAAGAATTAAATGATATGGCACAGGATTTAGATTAGAATTTGTACATAAAAGACTTGATTTTTAAATTAATTTTCTGTATGATTATGAATGATAGTGTAGGCTAGTTCTACACATAATGATATGTTTGGAGAGACGAACGAATGGCAAGTATTATGTACACCCCTAAAGATATTTTTGAACAAGAATTTAAGTCTAGCATGCGAGGCTATGACAAAAAAGAAGTTGATGAATTTCTCGATGATATTATCAAGGATTATGAAACATATATATCAACCATCGAGGAGCTCCGTCAGGAAAATGCTCGTTTGAAGGAAGAGATGAAGCAGGTTAAAAAACGTCCAGAGCCTGTTCAGCCGTCAGCGGTATCAGCTTCTGCTGTAGGTTCCAGCCATGCAGCGACAACGGCAACGAATTTTGATATTCTAAAGCGCATCAGCCGGCTGGAAAAGGAAGTTTTCGGTAAGCAAATTACCGAATAAAGAAGGGAAAACTGTGCAATTTTTGGATAATCGCGTGATAATATTTTATCATGAGGAAAGTCCATGCTAGCACTGGCTGTGATGCCGGTAGTGTTTGTGCCAGGCGAACAAATAAGCCTGGGGATGTGTTTTGCACATTACGGCGGATAAAATTGCTAAGTCTTCGGATAGGTGAGAGTCATCCTGAAAGTGCCACAGTGACGTAGCTTTTATGGAAACATAAAAGGTGGAACGCGGTAAACCCCTCAAGCTAGCAACCCAAACTTTGGTAGGGGCATGGAAGAGCCGGAAACAGAACGGTCTTTTCTGACTGCATAGCAGTAGACAGATGATTATCGAAGAAGGTGAGACCTAGTCATCTTTGGAACAAAACATGGCTTATAGAAAATTGCATAATAGGTGAGCTAGCGGTTTGCTAGCTTTTATTGTCATTTAGTGAGGAATTATGAAAAAATCTTTTGATTTAGCAGCGACAGCGGCAGCAGGAATTGAAGCAGTTGTTGGCAAAGAATTAAGGCAGCTGGGTATTGACTGCCAGGTTGAAAACGGCAGAGTTCTCTTTCAGGGAGATGTCCAAACAATCATCACGGCTAATTTGTGGCTGCGCTCGGCAGACCGCGTCAAAATTTTGGTTGGAGAATTTCCGGCAAGAACCTTTGAAGAGCTTTTTCAAGGTGTCTATGCTCTTGATTGGGAAAACTACCTGCCTTTAGGCTGCCGCTTTCCCGTTGCGAAGGCTAAGTCTGTTAAATCCAAGCTGCACAATGAGCCTAGTGTTCAGAGCATCACGAAAAAGGCGGTTGTCAAAAAGATGCAAAAATATTTTCACAGGCCTGAAAATATTCCTTTAGCTGAAAATGGTCCTGAATTTAAGATAGAAGTTTCCATTTTAAAAGATAAGGCTAGAATAATGATTGATACCACAGGTTCCAGCCTTTTTAAACGCGGCTACCGCACGGAAAAAGGCGGTGCTCCCATTAAAGAAAATATGGCTGCAGCTATTCTTTTGCTAAGCAATTGGTTTCCAGATAAACCTTTTGTTGATCCGACCTGCGGTTCGGGGACTTTCTGCATTGAAGCTGCGATGATTGGTAGGAACATTGCCCCAGGCCTTAAGCGTAAGTTTGTCTTTGAGGAGTGGCCTTGGGTAGATAAAGCCTTGGTAGCCAAGGTGCGCAAAGAAGCAGATGAGCAGGCTGATTACGGGGCAGAACTTGATATTTCAGGATTTGATATTGACGGAAGGATGATTGAAACCGCTCAGAAAAATGTCAGAGAAGCCGGACTTGAAGATGTAGTCAAATTGAAACAAATGCGTCTGCAGGACTTTAAAACCGATAAAATCAACGGTGTCCTTGTCTCCAATCCTCCTTATGGGGAGAGATTGCTTGATGACAAAGCAGTGGACATTTTGTATAATGAAATGGGTAAAACTTTTGCTCCTTTAAAAACGTGGAGTCAATTTATTTTAACCAGTGATGAGAATTTTGAAGAAAAATTCGGAAGAAAAGCAGATAAAAAACGTAAACTTTACAATGGAACCTTAAAAGTTGATTTGTATCAGTTCTACGGTCAGCGTGTCAAGCGCATGCTAAAATAGAAAGGCGGAAACATTGCGTGTCCAAGGAAGAAAATAAGTCAGTAGAGAACACGGAAAATGCAGAAAAACTTGATTTTCAAGATGCCAAAGACATGACAGTCGAAGAGGCTGTACGCAAGGATTCTGAAATCAAGGCTGGTGTAAGAGAAGAAGATGGCGTGCTTGATCGCTATATTAAGCAGCACCGCGATGAAGTTGCTTCACAAAAATTTGATACTAAGAGTGATGATTTTCAGAGCATTGATACCAGTGCACTGGATAATTTCATCAAGCAGCAGCGTCAGGAATTGGCTGACACCGGTTTAATTGATCCTATAGAAGAGACTGCTACTGAGCAAGAACCGGAAGCTTCAAAAGCTGCATCCGCACCTGCTGAGGAGACTCAACCTGAGCATGAATTAGAAGATACCATTGTTGCGCCGGCTGTCAATCCTGATCAGGAAGTCTGGCATAAGGCCGAATTTGATGATGTGCCTCTGACAGATACGCAGGAACAAACAGTTCCTGCAAAAGCAGAAGAAGAGACTGTTGCACCGGCTGCTTCCACATACAGCAGAAGCAAGGCAGCATCTGATGACTTCTTTGCTGATTTTGATGAAGATGAAGATGATCATGAAGGAAAGCCGTTTTATAAGCGTAAGCGGGTCATTATTCCTTCTCTTATTATTCTTTGTTTATTGGCAGGCGGTACGGCTTATGGTGTTTACCAATTGAGCAATCCGTCTCCTAAAACCAGCAAGACAGCAAAGACATCAACATCGGCAAAGAAAAAAACAGATTTTGCCCAAATCTCGGAAACATTTGAAAAATCTTACTCAGCTTTCTTTGCAGATGCTAAGCGTGTTAAGCTGAAAAACAGCCAGTTTGCGAACATGCCTAAACTGGAAAAAACCTTAAAAAAACTTAAGGGCAGCAAGTATTATGATGAAGCTAAGAAAAAATATGACAGCCTGAAACGGGAGTTTTCAGCCATTAATGCGGTCAATGGGAAGTTTAAAACCAATGCGATTGTTGATGGTGCAAAAAAAGCGGCGACTGTTAAAGATGACGCTAATTTTGATGATATTGCAGAAAGCACATTAAACACGGGCAATGCCACCTTGGATGCGCTTTTGAAGTCAGTTATTGCTGACGGCCGTAAACAGCTGGACGCTAAGAAAAAAGCTGGCAATGCGACCTCTTCGTCTAATACGAACAGTAATGCCGCATCAAATTCGGGCAGCAGCGGACAAAATGCTCAGAACTCGGGCTCTGATTCAGCCAGTTCAGCTGCTGATAACTCCTCTAATTCGGCTGGCAATAACGCATCGAGTGCACCGGCACAGACTGCTCCAAGCAATGGTTCATCCAACGCAGCAGCTTCTGCCCCGTCAGGTGCATCTGGTCACGGTATCTCTAATTATGATGTATCGAAACTTCAGCGGGATCGCAGCCGTGTTCCTTATGATCAGTCTAAGATTGCAGACAGCAGTAATCCGGCATGGACCTTCAATGCAGGTGTTTTGGAAAAGATTGTTGCGATTTCGCAAAAACGCGGCTATATCACAGGTAATAACTATATTCTTGAAAAAGTCAATATCATCAATGGCAATGGCTATTACAATATGTTTAAGCCGGATGGAACCTATCTTTTTTCTATCAACTGTAAGACAGGTTACTTTGTAGGCAATGCTTCCGGAAATTCGGATAAATTAGATTATTAAAAAAAGCGAGGATCCATTTCACTGCAATCAGCTGCGGCATTTGGTAAACTCGCTTTTTATATCGGCAGTTTTTTCGGAATGCTGCCAAGAGAAGAAGCCTGCTGCCTGAGTTTTCAGCAATAAAAAAGCAAGATCTTAAATCTTACTGTCCCAATAGCTCAGCATATTAGTTTTCAGCAGCGGGTGGAGACAGGCTGATTGCTTTTTAGCAATTATCAGACGAGGCGGCGTTCAAAGGGGGCATCGGAAATGCCCTGCTCAAGAATAAGAGCTGACCATTCCTTAGCGGAAAAGAGGCTGTGATCCTTGTAGTTTCCGCAGGATTCAATAGTTGTTCCGGGTACATCTTCCCAAGAAGTAGCTTGAACGATTTCTTCTAAACTGGACTTGATAACTTGGGCAATTTCTGTTGTAGTGTGCCGGCCCCACATAATAAGATGAAAACCGGTGCGGCAGCCAAAGGGAGAGCAGTCAATCATACCGTCAATTCGTTCGCGGATGAGCTTAGCCAGCAAATGTTCAATCGTATGAAGGCCGGCGGTTGGAATGGCATCTGCATTGGGCTGCACCAAACGGATATCAAAGTTAGTGATCACATCGCCCTTTGGCCCCTGATCTTCTGAAATGAGGCGGACATAAGGGGCTTTTACGGCTGTATGGTCCAGTTCAAAACTTTCAACAATAACTTTTTTAGACATAATAATCTCCTTTGTCAATTTACGATAATCATATCATAAATTAGGAAATACTGCTGATAATTTTATTGTAGAAAATAATATTTTATGATAAACTATAATTTGGATTTTCTAATTGAAATCCAATAAAATTTTTGAGGTAAAACATGTTAAATATTCTTTTAGCACTTGTTTTCTCCCTCATTGGTTTGGTTATTGGTTATGTCGTTATCTCAGCCCGCTTAAAAAAGGCTAAAGAAACGGCAGAACTGACTCTTTTAAATGCAGAACAAGATGCTGTCAATGCTCGGAGCAAGGCGGAAATGGATGCCGAGCATATTAGGACAACAGCAGAACGTGAGAGTAAGGCCTATAAAAAGGAATTGCTTTTAGAAGCAAAAGAAGAGGCTAGAAAATATCGTGAAGAGATCGAACAAGAATTTAAATCTGAAAGACAAGAGCTCAAGCAAATGGAAGCACGTTTAACTGAACGTGCAAGCTCTCTTGACCGTAAAGATGAGAATTTAAGCAGTAAAGAACAGTTGCTCGATAGCAAAGAGCAAAGTCTGTCCGATAAATCTAGACATATTAATGAGCGTGAGCAGCAAGTTGAACAATTAGAACTTAAGAAAACTCAAGAGCTGGAAAGAGTAGCAGCTCTAAGTCAGGAAGAAGCGCGCGGCATTATTCTTTCTGAAACGGAAAAGAACCTGTCGCACGATATTGCTAATCGCATTAAAGAAGCCGATCGTGAAGTGAAGGATAAGGTTGATAAGACAGCTAAAAATCTATTGGCTCAGGCCATGCAGCGATTGGCAGGAGATTATGTTACAGAGCAGACAATTACGACTGTCCACCTGCCCGATGACAGTATGAAGGGACGGATTATTGGCCGTGAAGGCCGCAATATTCGTACCTTGGAGAGCCTGACAGGAATTGATATTATCATCGATGATACTCCGGAGGTCGTTGTCTTATCAGGGTTTGATCCTATTCGCAGAGAAATTGCGCGCATGACTCTGGAGGCTCTTATTCAGGATGGCCGCATTCATCCGGCTCGGATTGAAGAATTGGTTGAGAAGAACCGTTTGGAAATGGATAACCGCATCCGCGAGTATGGGGAAGCGGCTGCCTTTGAAATTGGTGCTCCAAATCTTCATCCGGATCTGATTAAATTGATGGGACGGCTGCAATTTCGTACCTCCTATGGGCAAAATGTCTTGCGCCACTCTGTTGAAGTCGGGAAATTAGCCGGACTGCTTGCAAGTGAGCTGGGTGAAAATGTTGATTTGGCCCGCCGCGCAGGCTTCCTTCATGACATTGGAAAGGCTGTTGACCGTGAGGTTGAGGGCAGCCATGTTGAAATCGGGACAGAATTTGCCCGCAAGTATAAGGAACACCCAGTTGTTATCAATACAATTGCCAGCCACCACGGCGATGTTGAACCAGAGTCAGTCATTGCTGTTCTGGTAGCTGCAGCAGATGCTCTCAGCTCTGCCCGTCCCGGTGCTCGCAATGAGTCCATGGAAAATTACATTAAGCGTCTGCGTGATCTGGAAGAGATTGCAACAAGCTTTGAAGGAGTTCAAAATAGTTATGCCCTTCAGGCTGGACGTGAAATCCGCATCATGGTAGAGCCTGCAAAACTGTCTGATGATGATGTGACCATCATGGCTCATAAAGTACGTGAAAAAATTGAAAACAATCTGGATTATCCAGGCAATATTAAGGTGACAGTTATCCGTGAATTACGCGCCATTGATTATGCCAAATAACAATGGGCTGCTGCTTTGGTATGCCCTTGCAGAGCAATTTATGCTTTTCGAAAATTAAACTCAGACGTTGTTGCCTTGATTTGATGAAGACAGTTCTATCTGCATCTGCGTCGCCTAGTTTGATTTTCATTGAGGATAAAAAAACAAAAAGGCTGGGATACAAATGTGCCCGGCCTTATTAAATAGACTTGTTTGCATTTCAATGCCAAAAACCTTCTGGAAAAAGCAGACTAACCAGGCTGAGCTCTCTTAATGGCTGCTTCTTAGTTTTGTCAGAACTGGCTGGTATTTTGACAGCGGGTACGGGCAAAATTTTCTTGATAAACAGGTGTCTTTTTGTTAAACTAGAAACAGAAACTTTAAGGAGCTAAAAATGTCTGAACGTGGTTTGCTAATCGTTTTTTCAGGACCTTCCGGTGTTGGTAAAGGGACTGTCAGGCAGAAAATTTTTTCAACCCCTGACCATCAGTTTGAATATTCGGTTTCAATGACAACGCGTCCGCAAAGGCCCGGTGAAACTGACGGTGTTGACTATTTCTTTCGGACCCGTGAGGAATTTGAGGGGCTCATCAGACAGGGCCAGATGCTGGAGTATGCGGAATACGTCGGTAATTATTACGGAACGCCTTTGGATTATGTCAATGAGACGCTTGATAGGGGAATTGATGTTTTCTTGGAAATTGAAGTTCAAGGAGCACTTCAGGTCAAGCAAAAAGTTCCGGATGGTGTGTTTATCTTTCTGACACCCCCAGATTTAGCCGAATTAAAAGATCGCCTAGTAGGCCGCGGAACGGACAGTCAGGAAGTTATTGCCCAGCGTATTGAACGTGCCAAGGAAGAAATTGCTCTCATGCGGGAATATGACTATGCTGTTGTTAATGATGAGGTTGATTTGGCCGCAGAGCGTGTTAAACATATTATCGAAACAGAGCATTACCGCGTTGAGCGCGTCATTGGACGCTATGATAAAATGATTAAAGAAGAGTTGCCCTTAAGATAAATTAGAAAAGAGAAGAAAGACCTATGATGTTAAAACCTTCGATTGATACTTTATTAGATAAAGTACCGTCAAAATATTCCCTTGTTATGCTGCAGGCTAAACGTGCCCATGAACTGGAATCCGGCGCTAATCCGACACAGGAATTTTCATCTGTGAAGCCAACTCTCCAAGCGCTTGAGGAAATTGAGGCAGGCAATGTTGTTATCCATCCTGACCCAGAAGCTAAGCGGGCGGCTATGCGTGCCAAAGCTGAAGCTGAACGTCTGGCTAAAGAAGAAGAAGAGCGTAAAATCAAGGAACAAATTGCTAAAGAAAAGGAAGAAGAAGGTGAAAAGATCTAAGGTTGGCGGCAATCTTAGATTTTTCATATTTGAGGTAGATGATGGTAAAAATTGCAGAGGTTATTGTAGATGTGCCTTTAATGCAGACGGATAAACCTTTCTCTTATAAAATTCCGGAAGAACTGTCATCGGTCCTTGTAGCAGGTTCGCGTGTTCATGTTCCTTTTGGCAGGGGAAACCGTCTTTTGCAGGGGTTTGTGGTCAATATTGCTGAAGGAGAAGATGAGCAGTTAAAGCCTTTGGCAGAAGTTTTAGACGCAGATCCGGTGCTTAATCGGGAACAGCTGCTGCTGGCAGATCAGATGCGCAAGACTGTTTTTTCTTACAAGATTTCGATTTTGAAATCAATGATTCCGAACCTTTTAAATTCGAACTACGACCGGCTCTTGAAAGCTCAGAATGGCTTGTCTCAGGCAGAACAGGCACTGATTTTTGCCGGCAGGGAACAAATTAATTTCTCGCAGTTAAGCAGAGAAGCCCAGCTGAAAAGTCTTCGCTTGATTCAAGCTGGCAAAATTGCTGTTTCCTACATTGCCCAAGATAAAAAGAACATTAAAACACAAAAGTATTATGAAGTTGATGTAGAAAAATTAACAGATTTAACTGTCAGCAAGCGGGCTAAAAAGCGGCAGGAGCTAAAAGATTACCTTCTCAGCCATCCGCAGGGGCAGATGCTTTCAGAACTGAAGCATCTTTTTTCGCGGGAAGTGATTCATTATTTTATTGCAGAGCAAATTCTTAAAATATCAGAAATAGAAGTTAACCGCAGCGCTGCTTACTTTGAAGATGTCAATCAGTCTGACTTTTTAGACTTAAATGAAGAACAGCAGTCAGCTGTTGAAACCATCACGGCTGCTATTGGGCTAGGCAGCAAGCCTTACTTGTTAGAGGGTATTACCGGCAGCGGGAAAACAGAAGTTTATCTGCATGTGATTGACAGAACCTTGAAAATGGGGAAGACGGCTATTGTTTTGGTACCGGAAATTTCGCTGACGCCTCAGATGACCAACCGTTTTATTTCCCGTTTTGGCAGTCAGGTAGCTATTATGCACTCAGGTCTTTCTGACGGTGAGAAATTTGATGAGTGGCGCAAGATCAAATCCGGTCAGGCCCGTGTTGTTGTCGGTGCGCGCTCAGCTATTTTTGCGCCTGTGGAAAATATTGGCGCCATCATTATTGATGAGGAACACGAAGCAAGCTATAAGCAGGAGTCGAATCCTCGTTACCATGCGCGTGACGTTGCCCTGCTTCGGGCTGACTATCATAAGGCTGTGCTGGTTCTGGGCAGTGCTACGCCTAGTATTGAAAGCAGGGCTCGGGCCAGCCGTGATGTTTATCAGCTTTTGAGACTGTCTAAGCGAGCCAATCCATTGGCTCAGGTACCCAAGGTTGAAATTGTTGATTTTCGTGATTTTATAGGCCAACAGGAAGTGAGCAATTTAACGCCGATACTGATTGATAAAATTAAGGATAGGCTGGCAAAGAATGAGCAAACGGTGCTTATGCTTAACCGCCGCGGTTACTCCAGTTTTATTATGTGTCGGGACTGCGGCTATGTGGATAGCTGTCCTAACTGTGACATTTCTTTGACCCTGCACATGGATACGAAAACGATGAATTGCCATTACTGCGGATTTTCTAAAAGTATCCCGCATAGCTGTCCTAACTGCCGCAGCAAGAAGATTCGCTATTATGGCACCGGAACGCAAAAAGCTTACGATGAGCTCCTTCAAGTGCTGCCGGCAGCTCGGATTTTGCGTATGGATGTTGATACAACCAGAAAAAAAGGAGCTCATGAAAAAATTCTCACGGCCTTTGGCCGAGGGGAAGCTGATATTCTGTTGGGCACTCAGATGATTGCCAAAGGCCTTGATTTTCCTAATGTTACCTTAGTGGGAGTTTTGAATGCAGATACCTCTTTAAACCTTCCTGATTTTCGCTCCAGTGAGCGGACTTTCCAGCTTTTAACTCAAGTTGCCGGCAGAGCAGGGCGGGCTGATAAGCCCGGTGACGTTTTGATTCAGACTTATAATCCTAATCATTATGCTATCCAAATGGCTAAGAATCAGGATTATGAAGCTTTTTATCGCCGGGAGATGGCTCTTCGCCGAAGTTTGGCCTATCCGCCTTATTACTTTACTGTAGGTCTGACCCTGTCGCATAAGGACGAGCAGGAAGTTATCAAAAAATCTTATGAAGTGCTGGCTCTTCTTAAGGCAGAGCTGACGGATAAGATTAAAATTTTGGGTCCCACGCCCAAGCCTGTCGCCAGAACGCATAATCTCTACCACTATCAAATTATTATTAAGTATCGCTTTGAAGAGCATCTGGAGTCTGTTTTGAACCAGATTCTGGATTTAACGCAGAAAAAAGGAAACCGCGATTTGCGTTTGATTATTGACCATGAACCGCAGAGCTTTATGTAACAAAGCTTGCAAGCTAACAATGTTAATGAGGTTAAAATGACAAAATTAATTTTTATGGGGACGCCCGATTTTTCGGCAACTGTTCTTAAAGGTCTGCTGGCAGACGGCCGTTATGAGATTGCAGCGGTTGTCACTCAGCCTGACCGAGCTGTCGGCCGTAAGAAAGAAATCAAGATGACGCCTGTCAAGCAAGTGGCTCTGGAGCACGGGTTAACAGTTTACCAGCCTGAAAAACTGTCAGGCTCTCCTGAGATGGCTGAACTAATCAACATAGGAGCCGATGGTATTGTCACAGCTGCTTTTGGTCAGTTTTTGCCTATGAAGCTGATTGACAGTGTTGGTTTTGCTGTCAATGTCCATGCGTCGCTGCTGCCCAAATACAGAGGCGGAGCTCCCATCCATTATGCTCTTATCAACGGAGATAAGGAAGCTGGCGTAACTATTATGGAAATGGTTAAAGAGATGGATGCCGGTGATATGGTGGCTAAAGCCTCAATACCAGTTGCTGATGAGGACAATGTTGGAACGATGTTTGAAAAATTGTCAGTTCTAGGCCGTGATTTGCTTTTAAAAATTCTGCCTGCCTATATTTCCGGTGATCTTGTTCCTAAGCCGCAGGATGAGAGTCAGGCAACTTTCTCACCCAATATTACACCGGATAAGGAGCGCATCGACTGGAACAAATCAGCCCGTGATATTTTTAATCAGGTACGGGGTATGAATCCGTGGCCTGTTGCCCATACTCTTTTAAATCAGCAGCGCTTTAAAATCTATGAAGTTCAAGAAACTGAAGGCAGCGGCAAACCCGGCGAAATTATTGAAAAAACGAAGAAAAGTCTGGTTGTAGCTGCGGCTCAGGGAGCTCTATCCTTAAAAACGGTGCAGCCGGCAGGCAAGCCCCAAATGGCTGTTACTGACTTTTTAAATGGCTTGGGTCAAAAACTTAAAGTGGGTGATTATTTTGGAGAGTAAGCAGCAGTTGGCCCGCAGCGGCGCTCTTACTGTTTTAACGGATGTTTTTGATAAGGGAGCTTACAGCAATATCGCCCTGAATCATTATCTAGCAGCGCACAGCTTTTCTAAAAAGGATAGAGCCTTGCTGACAGAACTTGTCTATGGAACATTAACGCGGAAGATTACTCTGGAGTGGTACCTGTCCCACTATATTGCAGATCGTGAAAAGATTGATACTTGGGTTTATTATCTGTTAATGCTCAGCCTTTACCAGATTCTTTATCTGGATAAAATCCCTGAGCATGCCATTGTTAACGATGCAGTAACGATTGCCAAAAAGAAGCATAAGGGAGCTGCCAAGCTGGTTAATGCTGTTTTAAGGCAGTTTTTGCGGCAGGAAAGTCCAGATATAAAAGCAATCAAGCGGAAAAACAAAGGTTATTCGGTTGAATACTCGCTGCCAGTCTGGCTGGTTAAAAAAATAATCAATGAGTTCGGTGAAGACAGAGCTGTTGCTATTTTCAAAAGTCTTTTAATCCGCAGCAAGGCTAGCATCCGTGTGGTCAATCCAGCTGAATTAGAGGCGATTAAACAGATGACAGGCGCCAGCAGGTCTGTACTGTCCCCTGTCGGTCTTGTCAAAGCAGCTGGCCATTTTAGCGACAGTAATCTTTTCAAAGAGGGGAAAATTACCATTCAGGATGAGAGCAGCCAGTTAGTCGCACCGACTTTGGAACTTCAGGAAGATGATATTGTTCTTGATGCCTGCAGCGCTCCCGGAGGCAAAGCTGTTCACATGGCTTCTTATCTGAAAAGCGGTCAATTGACAGCTCTGGATTTGTATGATCACAAATTAAAACTAATTGAGGACAATGCTCGGCGCCTTGGAGTATCAGACAAAATAAAGACTCAAAAGCTGGATGCCAGAAAAGTCCACGAGCAATTTGCTCCGGATACCTTTGATAAAATTTTGGTAGATGCTCCTTGCTCAGGCATGGGCCTTATCAGGCGCAAACCTGATATTAAATACAACAAAGCCAATCAAGACTTTGACAGCCTGCAAAGAATCCAGCTGGCAATTTTAGATAGTGTTTGCCAAACTATAAAAAAAGGTGGTATAATAACATACAGTACGTGTACCATTTTTAAAGAAGAAAATCAGATGGTACTTAAACAATTTTTGGATAACCATCCGAATTTTGAACAGGTCAAATTATATCATGAGAAAGAGGATATTGCTGTTGATGGCTGTCTTGTGATTACGCCTGAGCAATATCTGACAGATGGCTTCTTTATCAGCCAAGTAAAGCGTATTTCATAGGATTTAGAAGGAGGCTGACTTTGTCAGACAAGGAACATATGAAAATTTCTCTTTTTACAGATATTGGGCAAAAACGATCCAATAATCAAGATTTTATCAATAAATTTGATAATCGTTCCGGAAATACCCTAATCGTATTAGCAGATGGTATGGGCGGACACCGTGCCGGCAATATTGCCAGTGAAATGACGGTTACCGACTTAGGCCGCGAATGGGTTGACACTGATTTGACTGACTTAGGTCAGATCCGTGACTGGCTGGTCCGCAATATTGAAATTGTTAACCGCCGCGTTTACGAATTAGGACAGACAGAAGATTTTCAAGGAATGGGAACGACAATAGAAGCTTTGGCCGTTGTGGATAACAATGTTCTTTTTGCTCATATCGGAGATTCACGCATCGGCTTGATTCACGATGGTGTTTACACTCAATTAACGAGCGATCATTCCTTGGTCAATGAATTGGTTAAAGCCGGTCAGCTGACTGAAGAAGAAGCAGCCAGCCATCCGCAAAAGAATATTATCACCCAGTCTATCGGTCAGGCTAATCCAGTAGAACCCGATCTTGGAATTCAATCTTTAGAATCAGGAGACTATCTGCTAGTCAACAGTGACGGCCTGACTAATATGATTTCTAATAAGGTCATTGTCAATGCCTTGAGCGACGACAGTAAAAACCTAGATGAAAAAGCCAGATATTTAATTCAATTGGCCAACGATGCAGGCGGTCTTGATAATATCACCGTTGCTTTGGTCCACGCCGAAAGAGAGGAAGATGAATGATCCAGATTGGCAAATTATTTGCTGGTCGTTATCGAATTCTCCAATCTATCGGACGAGGCGGGATGGCCGATGTTTATTTAGCTAACGATCTGATTCTGGATAATGAGGAAGTAGCTATTAAGGTGCTGCGAACCAATTATCAAACAGATCAGGTCGCTGTGACGCGTTTCCAGCGGGAAGCGCGGGCCATGGCAGAGCTGAATCATCCTAACATTGTTGCCATTCGTGACATTGGAGAAGAAGACGGTCAGCAGTTCCTTGCAATGGAATATGTTGACGGTGCTGACTTGAAAAAATATATTCAAGATCACGCCCCTTTATCGAATGCTGAAGTCATTCGTATTATGAAAGAGGTTCTTTCCGCGATGACTCTTGCCCATCAAAAGGGTATTATTCACCGGGATTTGAAGCCTCAAAATGTACTTTTAACTAAGGACGGGACGGCCAAAGTAACAGACTTTGGGATTGCTGTAGCCTTTGCTGAGACCAGCCTGACACAGACCAATTCAATGCTGGGCAGTGTTCATTACCTGTCTCCTGAGCAGGCGCGCGGTTCAAAAGCAACGGTTCAAAGTGATATCTATGCGATGGGTATCATGCTCTTTGAAATGTTGACCGGGCATATTCCTTATGATGGTGACAGCGCTGTGACCATTGCTCTGCAGCATTTTCAAAAACCGCTGCCGTCTATCATTGCTGAAAATAAAAATGTTCCTCAGGCTTTGGAAAATGTTGTTATTAAGGCAACAGCCAAACGTTTGACCAATCGCTACACTTCAACAGAAGAAATGCTGCAGGATTTAAGAACCTGTCTGCAGCCTAGTCGCAGCCGCGAAAAAAAATTAGTCTTTAATGACACCGCAGATACAAAACCGTTGCCCAAGCTTGAACAGGCCGCAGGAGCTGCTTCGGCTGCCCAGTCCTTAAAAAATAAGACGACCAATGCGGATAGGCCGGCCAGTCAGCCCAAGCCTAAACCGAAAGTTCAGGATAAGCCCAAAAAGAAGAGACGCTTCTTGTCTCGCTTCCTCAAGCTTTTCTTTGCCTTGGTTTTTATCGGTATTATCATTTTAGCCTACCTGATTTTAACCAAGCCGAGTACTGTTTCGGTACCGGATGTTTCTGGAAATAAGCTGTCAACGGCTAAAACAATCATCAGAAATTCAGGTTTAAAGGTTGGCCAGGTTAGTAAGGTTGAAGATGACAGCGTGAGTGATGGCAAAGTTGTTCGCACGAATCCAAGCGCAGGTACTAAAAAGCGTGAAGGATCTAGTGTTGATATTTTTATAGCCAGCTCTAAAGGCTTTAAGATGGAGGACTACACTGGACAAAATTACCAAGATGTTATTGATAATTTAACCAATAATTACGGTGTTTCTAGAAAAAATATTGTTCTGAAAGAAGTTTCATCGGATGAGTACAGCGGTGGAACAGTAATCGGCCAGTCGCCAAAGGCTGGGAAGACTTATCGTCCCGGCAGCGGCAAAAAGATTACTCTCAGGGTTGTTGAGATGACTATGCCGAATCTTAAAAACACAACCTATGAAGAAGCCGTTAATACGTTAGCCGCTATGGGCATTTCAGCAAAACGTATAAAGGTTTATGATGCTAGCGACTACTCAACAGAAATTTCATCGCCGGCCTCATCAGCTGTGGTTGTAGGCCAAAGTCCTTATTACGGAGAGACTGTCAGCCTGTCATCAGATGACGATGTCATCCTCTATGTTTCGGAATCAGGTGGAAGCAATACTCATCCATCTTCGTCCGAAGCAACCGAGGAAACAACAACTGTAACAGAAGAGTCAACAGAAGCAACAACCAGTAGTGATACGACTGCTGAGTCATCAGTATCAGAATAACGATTAAATAACAAAAGGAGAAGAGATAGCAGATTCTGATATTTCTTCTCCTTTTTGATTACTGGTAAGCAGATGAAATTTATCGTGAATTTTGGTACAATGACTAAGAATTATAAGACTTGAAGGTAACCTATGAGAAAATTTCAATTTTTTCTAGTTGTTGAGACCATCTTAATTGCTTTGGCCTTTATGACTATTTTGGCCAGCGATTTATCGAGTTTCATCCTGATTTTGGTGATTACGCTTTTAGCCCTGAGATTTTATCATCTGGGCAGTAAAAATGATTTCCTGCTAACAGCCAGTTTGCTGCTGCTTTTTCTGATTTTTATGCTGAACCCCTACACCATTGCTGCGGTTCTTGTGGGAATCCTCTATGTAATGATCAATCACTTTGCTCAGGTTAAAAAGAAAAATCGTTACGCTTTATTGAAGCTGCAGGAAGAGGGGCTCAATGTCACAAAGCAACCCCACCAATGGATTGGTAATAATGAGTATATTGAGACCGATTCTTACGCCTTTGACGATATTAATGTCATTCGGATAAGCGGCAGTGATGTGATTAATTTGAGTCAGGTGATTATGGTAGGACAGAATAATCATGTCATCATTCGCAAGGTTTATGGACTAACCAAAATCTTAGTTCCTGTTGATGTTGCTGTAAAGTTAGATGTCAGCAGTATTTATGGGAGTGTTCGCTTCTTTGATTCGCCCGAATATGACCTGCGCAATGAAACTATTAAGCTTGCAGACAGCAGGCAGGATCTGACCAAATCGGTTAAGATCATTGTAAATGTCATTGCAGGAATAGTGGAGGTGGAGCGTATATGAGAAAACGAACCATTTTCATGATTTTTCTTTATGCTGCGGTTACCGTTATTTCGATTGTTTTTGTCATCATTAACAGCCTCAATCTTGACTTAACTGATTTACTCAAAGATTGGGTTGTTATGGAGCAGTTCATCCTATCGCTTCTTGCAGCCTTTATTTCCCTGACTTTTTTGTTACTGCTGGTGTGGATGATTGTTGATGATAACAGTAAAAGGCACTTAAATCAAAATTTAAGGCGGATTTTGCTCAACCAAGCCATCAGCCAGGAAAATGACACCGAGCTTGGCAAGAATGTCAATCGCTTATCCAATAAGATGCAGCAGCTGACCAATAATCTACAAAAAACAGAGAATGCCTATATTGCCAGCAGTCAGGAAATCGTCAAAAAAGAGAGAAAAAGAATTGCTCGGGATCTGCACGATACTGTCAGTCAGGAACTATTTGCTTCTTCCATGATTCTGTCGGGTGTTTCACATAATCTGGAACAGTTAGAAAAGGACCAGCTGCAGACCCAACTTTTGGCTGTTGAGGATATGCTGAATAATGCTCAAAATGATCTGCGGATTCTGCTCTTGCATCTTCGTCCCACTGAGCTAGAAGGAAAGACACTTTCAGAAGGGCTGGCTATGATTATTAAAGAGCTGACGGATAAAAGCAATATCGAGGTTGTTTATAAGGAAACTGTTGATAAGCTTCCTAAGGCAGTTGAGAGTAATTTCTTTCGTATTGCCCAAGAGTTTATCAGTAATACGTTGAAGCATGCTAAAGCAAGCCGAATAGAAGTCTATCTGTACCAAACGCCTTCTGAAGTTCAGCTCAAAATGATTGACAACGGTATCGGTTTTGACATGGATGCCGTTCGCGATCTGAGTTACGGACTGAAAAATATTGAAGACCGCGTCAATGATTTAGCTGGGACAGTATCCTTCCTGAGTGCCAAGGATAAGGGGGTTGTTATGGATATTCATGTACCGATAATGAAAGGAGATGTTGATGAGTAAAATAAAGGTTATCCTGGTTGATGACCATGAGATGGTAAGACTGGGTCTGAAGAGTTTTCTTGATTTGCAGGCAGATGTTGAGGTTGTCGGAGAAGCTGGCAATGGCCGTCAAGGGATTGAGCTGGCCTTACAATTGAAGCCTGATGTTGTTGTGATGGATCTTGTCATGCCTGAGATGGATGGGGTTGAGGCGACGCTTGAGCTTTTGAAGGAATGGAAAGACGCTAAAATTTTAGTGCTGACCAGCTATCTTGATAATGAAAAGATTTATCCTGTTATCGAGGCAGGAGCCAAGGGTTATATGCTGAAAACATCCAGCGCTGCAGAAATTTTAAATGCCATCAAAAAAGTTGCCAAAGGTGATTTGGCGATTGAAACGGAAGTTGATAAGAAAATCAAAGCCCATCATGATAATCCTGATTTGCATGAGGATTTGACCGCTCGGGAGAGAGATATTTTGGAGCTGCTCGCTAAAGGTTATGACAATCAAACAATAGCTGATGAACTTTTTATCTCTTTAAAAACGGTAAAAACTCATGTGTCCAATATTCTATCGAAACTACAGGTGGATGATCGGACACAGGCAGTAGTCTATGCTTTTCAGCATCATTTGGTACCGCAGGATGACGATTAGTGTGTTATAATAATAAAAGAAATTAGTTTCACAAGGGGTAAAGATGGATTCTGAATTAAAACACAGGGTTAAAAAGGTTAAGGCTGTCTTTTTTGATATTGATGACACGCTTCGTATCAAAGATAGCGGCTATATGCCGCCATCAATCACAACTGTCTTTGAAAGTCTGAAAAAGCAGGGCATCCTGACAGGCATTGCTTCCGGCAGAGCACCATACGGTGTTGTTCCTGAAATCCGTGCTTTAGAACCAGACTTTTTTGTAACCATCAATGGTTCTTACGTGATTGATCATGAGAACAATGAAATTTTCAACGATCCTATTTCCAAGGATATCATTGAAAAGTATGTGGCTTGGTGCAAAGAGACAGGCATTGACTACGGCTTTGCTGGTAAGGATAAGGCTGTTGTCTCAAGGCGTGCTGATTTGGTTGACAAGGCGCTGGTTCCTGTTTACGGACTGTGCGATGTTGACCCAGATTTTTATCAAAAGCATGACGTCTATCATATGTGGACATTCGAAGATGTTGGGGATAGCCTGCAGCTGCCAGCAGAGCTGGCTAAAGACATTCGTTTTGTCAGGTGGCATCCTAACTCGTCTGATGTCATCAAAAACGGTGTCTCTAAAGCATCTGGACTGGCTCATGTGTTAAAAAGAGTTCATTTAACCCCCCAGAATGTCCTTTTCTTTGGTGACGGACTGAATGATTTAGAGATGTTTGATTATGTCGGCATCACCGTTGCTATGGGCAATGGCCATGGTGATTTGAAAGAAAAGGCTGATTTTATTACAAAAAATGTAGAAGAAGACGGCATTTTATATGCATTGGAGGAATTAGGTTTGACAGAAAAAGAAGTACAGTTTCCGCAGTTAAATGTGAATGATATTAATGTTCCCACAGCAACTATTAAGACTAATCACGGTGATTTAACAGTAAAATTGTTCCCGGAACAAGCACCAAAAACGGTGGCTAATTTTATTGGACTGGCTAAAAAGGGTTATTATGACGGTGTTGTTTTCCACCGGATTATCAAGGATTTTATGATCCAAGGCGGCGATCCAAGCGGTACCGGTATGGGTGGAGAATCTATTTACGGTCAGCCTTTTGAAGATGAATTTTCAGAGGAACTGTATAATCTTCGCGGTGCTTTGTCAATGGCAAATGCAGGTCCAAACACCAACGGCAGTCAGTTTTTCATCGTTCAGAATCAAAATTTCCCTTACAGTGCTGAAGAATTAGAGCGCGGCGGCTGGCCGCAGGCAATTGCGGCTGCTTATGCTGATAACGGTGGCACACCGCACCTTGACCGCCGTCATACTGTTTTTGGTCAGCTGGCTGATCAAGCTTCTTACGAGGTCTTAGACAAGATTGCGGCTCTTTCTACGGATGGCTCAGATCGTCCGCTAACAGAAGTTATCATTGAGACCATTGAGGTGACTGGCGATGAAGATTGGTGATAAGATAAGGGGGGAAATTACCGGCATCAAACCCTACGGTGCTTTTGTTCAGCTGGCAAATGGACTAATAGGGCTCATCCATATTTCTGAAATTAAAACGGGATATATTGATAATATCTATCGGGTTTTGTCTGTAGGCGAGGAAGTCCTTGTTCAGGTTGTTGACTACGATGAATACAGCCAAAAAGCTAGTCTGTCTTTACGTACTCTGGAAGAAGAAAAACACCATTATCAGCATCGGCATCGTTTTTCCAACAGCCGTCTGCATATTGGTTTTAAGCCTTTAGCTGATAACCTACCCGTCTGGATTGAGGAAAATCTTGAGTATTTAAAGCAGGATCAGCACAAGGACAAGCAAATCTAAAATTAAAAGCTGCTAGATAAAAGTGCCCACAGTTTAAAAAAGAGAATATTCAAAAGGTGGCTTAAAAAGTAAAAGAATAGCATAAAATCAATTTCAGTGTGATTTTATGCTGTTCTTTTTGATTTGACGAAAAAAGCAATAAGCTTGCATGCTTAAACAGCTAAGCTTATTGCCTTAATTTTATCTGTATCAGTCAAATTCATACAGTGCTGTTGAAAGGTAGCGTTCCCCGTTATCCGGTGCAATAGCCAAAACTTTTTTACCTTTACCCAGCTTTTTAGCAACTTCAATAGCAGCCCAAACTGCAGCTGAGGCGGAGATACCCAGAAGGAAGCCTTCTTTACCGCCAAAATCGCGGCCGGTTGCCAAAGCATCATCAGATTTAACACGGATAACCTCATCATAAGAATGGGTATCAAGCGCTGCCGGAATGAAACCGGTTGAGATACCTTGGATTTTATGAGGTCCGGGTTTATCCCCGGAAAGTACGGCAGATTCATCCGCTTCCAGACCATAAATTTTAATATCGGGATTATCTTTTTTAAGAACTCGCGAAACACCGGTGATTGTACCGCCCGTACCGATACCGGCTACAAAGGCATCCAGTCCGTGTGAGCCGAAAGCATCTAGGATTTCCGGTCCTGTTGTCAGTTCGTGAATTTTTGGATTAGCCGGATTATCAAATTGGAGGGGAACCCAGCCGCCGACTTCCTTAGCGATTTCATGAGCCTTATCAATGGCTCCCTTGGTTCCGGCACTTCCTGGTGTTAAAACAAGCTCAGCCCCGTAAGCCTGTATGATTTTGCGGCGTTCAACGCTCATCGTTTCAGGCATTGTAATGATGACATTGTAACCTTTAGCAGCGCCTACCCAGGAAAGTCCAATACCTGTATTGCCGCTGGTTGGCTCAACAATAGTATCTCCAGGTTTTATAAGGCCGCGTTTTTCAGCGTCTTCAATCATGTTTAAGGCGATACGGTCTTTGACTGAAGAACCAGGATTAAATGCTTCAAGCTTGAGATAAACATCAGCTGCACCGTCGGGAACAACCTTGTTAAGTTTAACAATAGGCGTATTTCCGATTAATTGAGTGATGTTATCGTAAATTTTTGTCATAATAAATATACCTCACAAAGTTTAATTTGTTTCCAGTATAGGCTGAAAATCAGACTTTGTAAAATATAAATTATTTATCACCGTGATAAATAATTTATATCACAGGAATTTCGACGATTTGGCTGCCAGAAACGCGGCTGCTAACTTTTCCTTGATAAAAATCACTCAAATGATTTTGAATCGTGTCGACATCTTTTTCATCAACATAAACAGTTGCAGTGACAGTGATGGCAAAATCAGTATCGTGCTCCTGCAGTCTATGAGTGCTTAAGAAAGCAGCAAGGTTCTGATACTGAGGATAGGTCAGCACGAGCTCAAGTCCAGTTTGTTCTTTGACTTCGACCATTCCGATTGCCTTGATAGTATTTGCCACGCTTCCCGAGTAAGCACGGATAAGGCCGCCGGCTCCTAGTTTGATGCCGCCAAAATAACGGCTAACAACAACCGCAAGATTGGTCAGATTGTTTTTTTCAAGAACGCTCAGCATAGGAACTCCTGCTGTACCGCTGGGTTCGCCGTCATCACTGGAGCGCTTGATATCACTGTTTTCCCCGATAATCATAGCAGAGCAGGAATGAGCAGCTTTATAATGCTCTTTTTTGATTTGAGCAATGAAATCGCGTCCTTCTGCTTCTGAGTAAATTCTTTTGGCTTGACAGATAAAGCGGGATTTTTTAATAATTTCTTCTGTGCTGCCGTTTTTAGCAATTGTACGATAGTTCATAGACAAAGTGTACACATTTTTTTGAAAAGGTGCAAGCCAGTTGTTATAACTTTTTACGAATAATAAAACTGATGGAGGACTTAAAAAATTATTATGGACGTTTGTGGACAGAGAGCCAATTAAATGACAGTTTGAAAAAGCATGCCCAAAGTATGCCAGCTATGACAGAGAAATTCCCTTATTTTATCTGCAATCGCTGCGGCAGCAAAAACAGCTCCGAAAACGCTCTGCCTGATGGTTCTGTTTACTGCCGAGGCTGTCTGGTCTTTGGCCGGATTAGCAGCCGAGAAAAACTGTTTTACTTTGAGCAGCAGGTATTCCCTGAAATTCAGGCCTTGAGTTGGCAGGGGCAGCTGACTTCTTTTCAGCAGGCTGTTTCAGACAGTCTCAGAAAAGCTGTCAAAAATAAAGAAGACATACTTGTTCACGCCGTTACTGGAGCCGGAAAGACTGAAATGATTTACAAGACTTTGGATGATATTCTCAGGCAGGGGAAAGCAGCTGCACTGGTCAGCCCTCGGGTTGATGTTTGCTTGGAGCTGTATAAACGCTTAAGCCGTGATTTTTCCTGCTCTATCAGTTTGCTCCATGCTCAATCAGAAGCTTATGAACGCAGTCCCTTAGTGATTGCGACTACTCACCAGCTTTTAAGATTTTATCAGGCTTTCGATCTTTTAATTGTAGATGAAGTTGATGCTTTTCCTTTTGTTGATAATAAAATGCTGCACTATGCTTTAAATCGCTGCCTTAAATCTGATGGAGTCAAGGTGTATTTAACAGCAACTTCAACCGATAAGCTGGACAGGCAAATCAAGCAGGGTAAGTTAAAACAGCTGCACTTAGCCAGACGTTTTCACGCTAAACCCTTGGTTGTGCCCCAGAGTGTTTGGCTGAATTTTTCTTTGGAAAAATTAGGCCAGCAAAAACTGCCAGTTCGTTTTTTAAGGTATATTCGAAATCAGCGGCAGAGCCGCTTCCCTCTGCTGATTTTCTTTCCGCATATAGAATTGGGGACACTTTTTGCAGAGGCTCTGAAAAAATATTTTCCGGACGAATCTATTGATTTTGTTTCTAGTTTAAGTCCGGATCGCTTAGAAAAGGTTGATGGATTCAGAAACGGTCAGATTCAAATTTTAGTGTCAACAACTATTTTAGAAAGAGGCGTCACCTTTCCAAATATTGATGTTTTTGTCATGATGGCTAATCACCGTTTATTCACCAAGACGGCCTTGATACAAATTGCCGGCCGGGTCGGGCGCTCAGCAGACCGGCCGACAGGAGCCTTGATTTTCTTTCATAATGGTCTTAATAAGGCAATAAAAACAGCTGTTTTCGAGATTAAAGAAATGAATCGAAGGGGAGGCTTTATATGAATTGTCTGCTATGTCAGTCACCTTTTGAAAGGAGCCTAAGTTTTTCTTCTGTCTTTTTCCTGAGTGCTGCGCAGGAAGCGGTTTGTCCCAGCTGTTTTTCTAAATTTCAGCGTATTTCAGACAGTCATTGTCCTGCTTGCTGTAAAAATGGTATTAATACTTATTGTCAGGACTGTCTTTACTGGCAAAGCAAGGGACAAAAGGTCAATCACAGAGCTCTCTTTTGTTATAATCAAGCAATGAAAGATTATTTTAGTACTTACAAATTCCAAGGAGATTATCTCTTAAGAAAGGTTTTTGCAAAAACTGTCAAGAAAGCTTTAAAAAACAGAAACGGCTATACTTTGGTTCCTATTCCAATCAGCCGCTCTAGCTTAAGCAGCCGCGGATTTAATCAGGTAGAGGCTTTTTTAGATGAGGCAAAACTACCCTACAGCCAATTATTAGGAAAAAAGGACAGCATGAAGCAATCGAGCAAAAAACGGCAGGAGAGACTGTCCAGTCAGCAATTTTTTTATTTAAGAAAGGTTAAAGCATTACCTGATAAGGTTATATTAGTGGACGATATCTACACTACAGGTACCACTATTCAGCTAGCCAGTCAGCTATTGTGTGAAAACGGTGTGAAAACAGTGATATCTTTTTCTTTAGCAAGATGATAAAAATGCTTGCAAATTTTCATGAAAGCGATATAATAATAGTGAAGAAAGCGCTTATTTTGAGCGCAAGAAAAGAGGTAGCTTATGATTAAATATAGTATTCGTGGCGAGAACATTGAAGTAACAGATGCGATTCGCAACTATGTTGAGTCTAAACTCAAAAAAATCGAAAAGTATTTTAATGCTGATCAAGAATTAGATGCGCGCGTCAATCTAAAAGTATATCGCGAAAAAACAGCTAAGGTTGAGGTTACTATTCCTCTTGATTCAGTTACTCTTCGTGCCGAAGATATTTCTCAGGATATGTATGGCTCGACTGATTTAGTTGTTGATAAGATTGAACGTCAGATCCGCAAAAATAAAACAAAAATTGCTAAGAAACACCGTGAAAAGAAACCAGCATCTCATGTTTTTACAACTGAGTTTGAAGCAGAAGAAATTGAAGAAGTACCAGCAGTAAAAGTTGTGAGAACAAAAAATATTACATTGAAGCCAATGGATATTGAGGAAGCTCGTCTGCAAATGGATCTTTTGGGGCATGACTTCTTTATCTATACAGATGCTAATGACAATACAACCAATGTACTTTATCGCCGTGAAGACGGAAATCTAGGTGTTATTGAAGCTAAATAAAAATATGACAGTCATACAGGCTGGGACCAAAGGTTCCGGCCTTTTAACATGTACTGATGTCATACATGGGGTTGGCTGCTCATCATCTATGAATCGGTTGAAGCTGGGAGGGGGCTGAAATAGGCAAGTCCTTTAAATGAGCTTGACCAGGATAAAACCATAGCCTATTTTCCTTGAAATGACGATGAAAACCCTTTTAGTCCCTACTGTTATCACCTTGTCAAATTAAAATTGTCATGCTATAATCTGTTTAATTACGTAATATTTTTGTAAGGAGATTGATATGAATAAGGAAGATTGGGTGGATTACTTTGAGGTCATTAATGGACGTGAACCGTCTGCTAAAGAGATTGCAGAGGCTCTGGCTGCCGGAGAATTTCAGAATGCTGTAGAAACTGATCCTAGTTCAAAGGAAAAAAGCGAGCTAGTTCAAGATTCTGCTGAAAAGATGACGGCAGAAACAGCTGAAGCTGAGCCAGACCGAAGCTCACAGCTTGATCAGGAGCTTGCTGCAAATCAGGCTAATGCTCAGACAGGAAGGCATCAGCAGGTTGAACAGTTAAAGAAAAAAGGGGAAAGCTATTTTGTTTGGTTTTGGGAAGGCTTAAAAAGGCCGGAGGTACAGTCTTCAAAGAGTCAGTTTACCTATGGATTGGTGACACTGGCTATTGCAGCGCTTTTTCTGGCTGCTGGTTTGGTCAATTATATTAATAGAATTTTTACCTCGATTATTAACATGACTATCGGTGGCGAGAGTTTTAAAATTAATGAACCGGAAGCTTTTTCTGTTGTTGAAGACGCTGTTCGTACCAATTTTGGTTTCAGTAAAATAATAGTTGTTACTGTTATTGTTTTCATAGCTTATGCTATTATCGCTGTCTTGCCGGCTTTAATTCATAAATTTGCTACTAAATCCCAAGAAAAAGTGACATTCTTATGGGGGAAATCTATTGCTTATACACCGCTTTTAGCAGCTATTAACCTGCTTGTCTTTTTGCTGAGTTTCTTAACATCAAATAAATTGGTTGTTTCCAGCAAATATTCTTATCAAATCGTATCATCTTTTAGTTCTGTCGGTTCTGATCCTTTTGAAGGGCTATCATCGGTTTCGCATTTGATCAAAGAAGTACCGGCTATTCGCTCTATTCAAACTGTATTTATCTATTTAATTCTCTTAAGTGTTGTTAGTTTGGCTGTTTTAATCGTAGCCGTTTTAACAAATATCAAGGTTTCACTGGGAAGCCTAAATAATTTTTATGTGCGCCTGATTGCATTGCTTATTTTTGTTCTAATTATTTTCTTCGCGACTAAATCAATTGCAACCAATCTCTTAGGCGGACTGGATGGCATAAAAGATTCATTGACAAAATTATATTAAATATAGGATGATACTATGGCAAGCAAAGAAAAATGGGTAGAATTATTTGAAAAGGTTATTGGTCGTAAGCCGACTTCACAAGAGTTTTTAGAAGGTAAAAAGACTGATTTTGATTTAAAAGGTATTAAAAAAATAGCAAATATCTCTGTGGATACAGCAGAATCCTTGGAGATAAATTCTCCATCCGCTCCTGAGGAGAACTTAAATGAGGACGAAAAAGTCCTTGCGGAGCCTGAAGATGAAGGGGCAGAGAACGATCAAGCTTCAAAATCACCTGCTGTTGGCACTACAAAGCCACCTAAACAATTGTGGGCGCAAGCTTTTGAAAAACAATTTGGCCGCAAGCCAACTCAGGATGAATTTCTTTTTGCGAAAAGTCAGCATTTTGATTTAGCTAAGATCAGCCAAGCGGCAGAGGCTAAGCCCATCAGCCAACCGACAAAAGCAGCGGAAAAGCCTTGGCCAAAAGGTAAGAGAATTTTAACTGCACTAACGCTCCTTTTTTTACTGGTGCTTGGAGCAGGGTATATCTATGGCAATCAGTATTTTTCGCGTGAGGCTGTTGCCGAAAGGTATTTGAAAGCTGCCAATCATAGTTTTACTAAAGCCCTAGCATTTGAAGTGTGGAGTGATACTGAAAAGCCAATAAAAAAATCAGAATTGACTTATAGAAATTCTGAGGAAAACAGGACGCTAAAGATGGATGATCTGACGTCAGATTACCGGCAGCTGAAAAATGTGGGCAGAAAGTTCCTTATTTTCCCTGACTGGCGTGTTGCTGTTAAACCAGTTTCAGCCACAGTATCTGTCAACACCAAGGGTTTAGAATTATTTGTGAATCATAAGAGAATTGCCAAAACTGACAGCAATTCTTACACTAAGACGATATCACGGCTTTATCCAGGAGCCTATAATTTCGTTGCTAAGGGAGTAATATCCGGTCAGAAACTTGAAGTTTCATCCGAAGAAACGATTACCAATAATATAAAAGTCAATTTAAATGTAAAATATCTCAATTTTCAGGTTAACAGTAATCTTACCGATGGTGATTTGTATGTAGGCAGTCGAAAAATCGGAAAACTGCATGATGGCAAATACAAAGTTTCAAAATTAGCGGTCACAGATGCTTCCAAGATTTATGTCCAAAAATCATTCCCTGGGAAATCGCCTCTGAAATCAGAAACACAGTCAATAGAAGATATCTATGATGGCGACACCGTCACTTTGGATGCCGACGGTGTTCTTGACCGTGATACTGCGGATTCACTGATTACAGAAGCTTACCGCAAAATGAGTTCATATTCTTCTTCACAAACAACACCAGATAATCTAGACGATGTTTTTACCAGCGGAAACAATAACAAATTTTATCAAGAGGTCAAAAATACGATAGATACGAACACCACGGGTGCTAAAAATCGAAGTGCGGATTCCATCACATTTAGCGATGTTGATGTTACCAAGGTGACTCAAACCGGACCAACAACTTTTTCAGCTGAATTTACAGTTATCTATGATTTTTACTATGGCTATAACTCAGAACACAAAACATCAGGGGATATCATTCAAAAATTATCATGGTCAGCTCTTGTTGAATATGTTGGCAATAGTAAAAAGAATGACAGCTATTCTTATAATACTTATGGTGATTACCGAATTACTTCCAGTAATGGCAAATCAAGTGTTCTAAATACTAAAAACACGGTTGATTAAAAAATAAAATATCACTGTAAAAAATTATTTCTTTTCTAAAAAGCTGTCCTCTTGAACCCGAGGTGCTAATATATC
>NZ_AJTZ01000003.1 GCF_000286075.1 Streptococcus ratti FA-1 = DSM 20564
TTTGTTCGTCGTTTACTTAATCTGTTAAGATTGACAGTGTTTCCAATAAATTTTCAGCATTGACTTCAATCGTATCACCAGTTGATTTGATTTTGACTTCAACAATCCCATCTGAGGCTTTCTTCCCAACAGTTACACGGATTGGCAGACCAATAAGGTCACTGTCGGAAAATTTGGAACCAATTCGCTCATTGCGATCGTCTGTCAAAACAGAATAGTTAGCCTGCATCAGGCTTTCTTCCACTTTTTGCGTCAGCAGTTGAGCAGCTTCATCTTTGATATTAACCGTAATCAAATGGACATCAAATGGCGCTAAGGATTTAGGGAAATTGATGCCCCAGGCAAATCGGTAGCCTCCTTTAGGTGTTTTGTTGACAAAAATGCGAGCGTGCTGCTCAATGACTGCTGACAAAATGCGGCTGACGCCGATACCGTAACTGCCCATAACTATAGGAATGGAACGGCCGTTTTCATCCAGAATATTGGCTCCCATGCTGTCGGAATAACGTGTCCCCAATTTGAAAATATGACCAATTTCAATACCGCGGGCAAATTTAAGAACACCTTTGCCATCGGGCGACGTTTCTCCTTCACAGACTTCACGAATATCTGCATAGACCGCTTTAAAGTCGCGTTCGGGATTGACCCCGGTCAGATGATAACCATCTTCATTGGCACCGACAACTGCATTTCCCAAATTCTGAACTTTAAGATCCGCTATAATTGTAACATTTTCCGGCAAATTAACAGGGCCTAAAGAGCCAAACGAGGCACCGAAAATATCTTTAGCTTCATCTTCATTAGCTACTTCTAAGAAATCAGCTCCAAGATAATTTTTTAATTTCACATCATTAAGCTGATCATTTCCTACTAACAAGGCAACAACTGGTTCATCATCTGCAATGAAAAGCAGAGTCTTGATGGTCTGTGATTCATCAATTCCTAAGAAGGCTGCTACTTCGTTAATCGTCTTACAATCTGGAGTTTCAACGCGTCGGACTTCTTCGTGGGAAACAACCTTTCCGCTTGGCTTATATTCGCTCGTGGCCATCTCAAGGTTAGCAGCATAATCAGATTCACTGGAATAAGCGATTGTATCCTCACCTGATATCAGCCAGGATGAGAGCTCTTCCTTAATCTCTGATAAAACTTCTTCAGGAATTTCTTCTGTTGAAGCAATAGACTTATCAAGAACCAGCCAATGCTCTAAATCTGTACGGTCCGGTGTAACAGCCATAAATTCTTGGCTGTCCTTTCCTCCCATAGCACCGCCATCACCAATAATCGCTTTAAAATCTAAACCAATTCTCGTAAAGATAGCTTCATAAGCCTTGCGATAATCTTCATAGGTGACATCCAGACTTTCATAATCCGCATGAAAACTGTAGCCATCCTTCATAATGAATTCACGGGTTCTAAGCAGACCGTTTCGGGGCCGCTTTTCGTCCCGGTATTTTGCCTGAATCTGATAAAGATTCAAAGGCAGCTGTTTGTATGATTTCACAGAATCTCTAATCAGGCTGGTAAAAGTCTCCTCATGAGTCGGACCTAAAATAAAGTCTGACTGGTCACGGTTTTTTAATTTATAAAGGTCTTCCCCATACGTTTCATAGCGGCCCGATTCACGCCACAGATCAGCTGTCAAAAGAGCGGGCGCCAGCATTTCAACTGCACCGATTTTATCAAACTCCTCACGCATGATTTGTTTGATTTTTTCAATCACTCGGTTGGCCAGCGGCAAATAAGAATAAATCCCTGCTGATACTTGGCGGACATAGCCTGCACGCACCATAAGTGCATGGCTGATAACCTGTGCATCACTTGGCATTTCGCGCAAGGTTGGGATTAACATATTACTTTGTTTCATTAAAAATTCTTCTCCGTCTAAATTAGTTTAGAAAAAGGCTCGCATAATATCATTCCACGTTACGGCAATCATCAATGCGACCATTACCAGAACACCAGCGAGTGTAATGTACGTTTCTGTTTCCTGCTTGAGAGGCTTTCTCCTGATGGCTTCGATTAAATTAATTAAAATTTTGCCGCCATCAAGGGCCGGAATAGGAATCAGATTAAAAATACCTAAATTGAGAGAGAGCATCCCCATCAGTTCTAAGACACGAATAGCACCCTCTTTAGCTGCCATATTGCTCATCTGATAAATCGCTACTGGCCCACCCAACTTGTTAAGGCTGGGCTGAAGTACAATACCTTTTAAGGCATTCAGTATAGCAAAGGCTCTGTCCCAAGATATTTTAAAAGCACCGACTATCTTATCAGCAAAGCCTGTCTTTAAACTTGGCATAACACCAATAACGTAACTGCCGTTGACTTTTCTTGGACGAACTCGCAGTACTTCAATGCCTGATTTAGTTTTAACCTTAAAGGGGATCGTTTCACCCTTGCCTAAATCAGTAGTTGATTCAGCCACTGCCTCGGTCAGATCTTCCCAATTATCAACTTTACTTTTTCCGATTTGAAGAATCTGATCGTTATCTTTGACACCCAATTTTGCAACGGCGCCATCAGGCACTACACGAACGTGATTGCTGTAATAATCCGGAACACCGCCTTGTAAGAAAATGACAAGCATAAACACAACGACTCCTAAGATGAAATTATTCATCGGCCCCGCAAAATTAGTAATCAAACGTCCCCAAATACTGGTATTTTGATATTGGACATCCAAAGGCGCAATTCTGATTTCCGTACCGTCTTCTTCGACAATAGTTGCATCATGGTCAACCGGATACGTCCTAGTCTCATCCAAAACACGGCCGGTAATTTCCAGCCTGTTTTCTAAATCATAGGCGGTGACATTCATGGGCAGTGCCGTTTTGTCTAACTGTCTGTCAGAAAGATTGATACGAACCACAACCCCCTTATCGTTAAGGGTTAAAGCGGCAGGTGTTCCCGTTTTAATTTCGGTTGTATCATCCCCCCAGCCTGCCATACGCACATAGCCTCCCAAGGGCAGCATGCGAAGGGTATAGGCTGTACCGTCCTTGCCTTGATGTGCAAAAATTTTCGGTCCCATACCAATGGCAAATTCTCGGACTAAAATTCCAGATCTTCTGGCAAAATAGAAATGCCCAAATTCATGGACAAGTACTATAATTCCAAAAATAATGATAAATGCAATTAATCCTGACATCGTTTCATTGCCTCCCTCTTAGAATAATCCAAAGAAGTGCATGATAGGGAAAACAAAAATCATACTGTCAAAGCGATCCAAGATGCCGCCGTGTCCAGGTATCAGTTTTCCAGAATCCTTAACACCAAAATGACGCTTAATAGAACTTTCTACTAAATCACCGAACTGGGCAAAAACACTAAAAAGCACAACAAGAAGGAGCATCACAAAGAAACTGTAAGGGGCGTAGACATTCTTATCAAAAAGCATGAAAATAAAGGCGATAACGAGCGCCGACAAAACACCTCCCAAGCTTCCTTCAACCGTCTTATTGGGTGAGACAGCTGGCATGAGCTTGCGCTTCCCAAACTGCCGCCCAATCATATAAGCACCGATATCTGTTGCCCAAACAATAAAAAGCGCCAGAAAAACTTTGTCAAGGCCTGCAGTGCGGGCATTGATAAGGTTTTGAAAACCAACACCTACATAGAGACTGCAGGCAATAGGAAAAGCTGCATCTTCAAAAGAATAGTGACCATTGTTTAAGACAGTTCCCGCTAAAATAAGGAAAATAACCAAACTAAAAGCACTGAAGCTGCCATCAATGGGCAAAAAAGTTAAATAGCTGTCTAAAGGGACCGTCAGTACAAAAGCTGCAAGCATTGCCAGAATTCCTTCAAATGAAAAGATTTCCAATCCCTTCATTTTTAACATTTCCGATACACCAATCATGGCTAAAATACCGACAAAGAGCTGAAAAAAGATTCCTCCTAAAAACAGGAAAGGCAGAAAAACAGCTAAGGCCGCCCCTCCGAAAATAACGCGTTTCTGCATATGATAAACTCCTTCTAAACGCCGCCAAACCGACGGTGACGGTGATTGAATTCTTCAATAGCCAAAAGCAGGGCCTCCCTGTCAAAATCCGGCCATAAAACCTCGGTAAAATAAAATTCACTGTAGGCAGACTGCCAAGGCAAAAAGTTACTGAGCCGCATTTCTCCGCTGGTTCTGATGATTAAATCAGGATCCCGGTACAAATAAGGAAGGCTGTCAGTCATTAGGTAAGCAGCGATAAGATCTTCTGTGATATCTCCAGGATTCAGACGGGCATCTAATACATCCTGAGCAATTAATTTTACAGCATTGGTAATCTCAGCACGGCCTCCATAATTAAGGGCAAAGTTCAAAATTAATCCCGAATTATGCTTGGTCAATTCTCTGGCACGCTCCAAAGCATCTAAAGTTGGCTTTGGCAGGCCTTCTTTGTCCCCAATGACCACTATACGAACATTATTTTTATGCAGCTCAGGAACATACTTATCAAAAAATTCCACAGGCAGATTCATGATAAACTTGACTTCATCTTGAGGGCGGCTCCAGTTTTCTGTTGAAAAGGCATAGACTGTCAAAACCTTGACCCCTAAATCAGAAGCAGCTATAGTCACTTCCTGCAGCGCATCCATTCCAGCCTTATGCCCAAAAACACGCGGTTTCATCCGCTTTTTAGCCCAACGGCCGTTGCCATCCATAATAATAGCAATGTGATTGGGAATTTTAGCCAGTTTCACGTCTTGTTTTTTTCTCTTAAATGTAAACATTATTTTTCCTTAAAAAATACTATTATTTCTATTTTACCATAATTTAAGAATTGTGACTGTTCTTTCGCCTAAAAACCACGACAAACGCATGAGACGCTCCAATTCATTTTCTGAACGATAGAACCCTTTTTTAACTTAGAGTAGGCGGCTTAGATACTTGTCAAAGGACAAACTAAGGACATATTTCTTATGCCTCATACTCATTTTCTTTCCTGTATCTAGTCGCTTCAATACAGCTAAACAAAATTTATCCATCACATTCAAATTAAAAGCTAAGTGCTTGTTTAGCGTCTTATTGGCATCCTCACGAAAAACAACATCCAATAACCAGTGCATACTTTCTATCTGCCAATGCCCTCTAACATAAGCACACAATTCCTGAGCACTGACCTGGCAACTCAGAATAAAGTAGCGACTCTCTTTGCTTTCTTGTCCATTCTTTGTTATCTGAATACGAGCTCGACCTATACTCTGAATATGTCCCCAATCCGGATGAACTTTTCTCAGCCAACCGACATCGTGGAGGACATCATACTGTCTGACCTCGATTTGACCGTGGGCTTTTTCAACGGTTTCGTAAGTATCATCCCGCCTAGAATCCAACTCAAAATAGGGACGAATATCCTCTAATAGTCCCTTCTGATTCTCTTTAACAGCCAAACAGTAGTCGCCTTTTTTCTGGATAATCTTTTCCGCAATGGCCTTTTGAGTTCCTATAGCATCTATACTAATCAGGCAACCTTTGATAGAAATCATATCTAGTAAGACGGGGAACGCTGTGATTTCGTTGCTCTTCTCATCAGTCGCCACTTGACCGTAGGCTATCCCTAAGTCTGTCGCATAAGCTGTGACAATATGCAAGGCTTTCTGGGTTTGACTGGCGTTGCCTCGGACAGTTTTGCCATCAATCGCAACCAACCGTTTCGAAAAGGTTGTAAAAGTCTTGGCAGAGAGATCAGCCTCCTCTAAAATGTTAGCCCACATCTGCGTAACTTCTACAAGAACCTGTGGGTCTAATGTCGCGAAAACACGCTGAAGCGTATCGTGTGATGGGATGCCATTTTCTAAACTAAGAACAGTCCGTAAGGAGCTTTCGTAGGCATTGCCAAAGGCTTCAATCTCATCCCAGTACTCTGCGCCTGATAAACGAGCGAAGAATATTAAGAGAACAATGTCTGATAACAAATGTTTGATTTTCCAGGGCTCCCTGACATCTCTAACTTCTACCAAAAAACGAATCATCTCATTCATAACTACGACCTCCACTACTATTATAACGGAAGTCCTTTATCTCGTTTATGAAATTAATTTCTGAAAACGATATTTTCTTCATGCGTTTGTCGTGCCTAAAAACCCCCAATCCAGCATGATTGAGGGGGAAGTTTATTCTTCAATAGCAGATTCGGCATCTGCTTCTGCTTCTGAAGTCTCAGCTGCACCTGCAGTTTCAATAGCTTCAGCTGATTCTTCTTGCGGGGAAGAGTCACTGCCTCCCTTGGCAATAACACGCTTGATAGCAGTTAATTCAAAAGGAAGGAATACTCCGTCAACATCAAGTACGATTTTTTTGCTGTCATTATCCACTTCGTCAACAACAGCATACATACCGCCAATGGTTACTACTTCGTCGCCTTTAGCAATAGCATTCAGCTGATTTTGACGTTCCTGAGCCTGTTTCTTCTGAGAACGCTGCATCAAAAAGATAGCTCCAATAAGAACAGCAAACATAATAAGTGTCGGATAAGGCATAGTTAATTCTCCTCATTATTTAAAGTCATCAAATACTATAACAAAATTAAGCCTCAAGAGCAAGCGGAAAGTCAGCAAAAAATCCCTGAAAGCAGGGATTGTAAGCGTTAAGCAATAAAATCACGGATAGCTTCTTCTGATAGCGATGAGTCACAGACAACCTTAACTTGACCATTTTGAGCGACCAAAAGACCCGGAACAGTATTCACAGAATAAGAACTGCGCAAGTCCTGAATCGCCTTTAAATCATTTTGATCTTCACTGTTTAAAAAGGCGACCGCTTGATGATCAGTTTTAGCTGCCTTGTTCAGCTTAGGGGCAAAACGCCTACAAAACGGGCAAGTGGAGCGTCCAATAAAAAGAATAATTTTTTCCCCGCTATCAATTCTTTTTTGTGCTTCCTGAGCTGTCACACGCTCAAAATCCTTAACAGCGTCTGCAAAATTTAACATATCGTTCCTCACTTTTTTTAATATTTTTATGATAGCCTTTTTGAGACAGCTTATTATGCACATTTGAGCTTAAAAAGAGTAGGACTCAATCGCGATTTTGCTGCTCACCTTCGCACAGTTGGTTAAAATTAAAGAGCGTAAGAGACATCCACATTGCTCTGCAATCATATATGCCCATCCCAGACCCTTATCTTATAAACCGTCTACATTGTGATAAACCTTTTGGACATCGTCGTCATCTTCAAGGACATCTATCAATTTTTCAAAGACGGCTAAGTCTTCTCCTTCCAAAGCAACCTCAGTCTGCGGAATCATTTCAAGTTCTGTAATCTGAAATTCTGCGATCCCTGAAGCACGCAAAGCTTCAAGCGCCTTATGCAGATCAGTCGGCGCTGTATAGACAGTGATACTGCCATCTTCTGCCTCAACATCCTCAACATCAACATCTGCTTCTAAAAGCTGCTCAAAGACGGCATCTGCATCATTGCCTGCAAAAACAATGACACCCTTCTTATCAAACATGTAGGACACCGATCCTGCGGCACCCATATTCCCGCCGTTTTTACCGAAGGCCGCCCGAAGGTTTGCGGCTGTACGGTTAACATTTGAAGTCAGCGTGTCCACAATAATCATTGAACCATTTGGACCAAATCCTTCGTAACGTCCTTCAACAAAGGTTTCATCTGTATTTCCCTTAGCCTTATCAATAGCTTTATCAATAACGTGTTTAGGCACCTGCGCTTGCTTAGCGCGTTCAAGTACAAATTTTAAAGCTGAATTCGACTCCGGATCCGGCTCACCTTGCTTGGCAGCTACATAAATCTCAACGCCAAACTTAGCATACACCTTTGAATTTGCGCCATCTTTAGCAGTTTTCTTTGCAACAATATTTGCCCATTTACGTCCCATTAAAAATTCTCCTTTGTATTTTTCAATCGTTAACTATTATAGCACAAGATAAGTCATTTGAGAATTCGCTTAAATTAATCTTCCTTCCAAATGATCCATTTCATGCTGAATAATTTGGGCAGAAAGGCCAGTAAACATCAGTGTCTGTTTCTGCCATTCTTGGTTATAAAAAGTGACGGTAATCTCGCGATAGCGCTTGGTCGTTCTGCTGCCAGTAAGCGACAGACAGCCTTCTTCTGTCTGATAAGGCTGTGTTTTTGCTGTCATGACAGGGTTATACATGACAAGGTCGGTAAAGCCGATGGAAACAATGATAATCCGTTTGTTAATACCAATCATATTGGCTGCCATACCAAGACAGTTATCTCGATGGGCCGCCAAGGTATCCTGCAAATCCTGACCGACAGCGAAATCATCTCTGGTAGCTGGCTCTGCCTTTTGCTGCAGGAAGAAGATATCTTTTACGATAGGTCTAATCATAACTTGTCCTTTGGTTTTTTATAATTAGTATAACAGATTTTATAATAAGGAAACACTGTGACTAGAGACCATAGAAATCAAATTCGTTAGAATTTGCATAACTATAAGGCTAAAGCTGATGCTTTAACCTCATAGGGCTCTTTTACCGGCAATAAATAGCAATCGCCTGAGCCGCAAAGACTGCTGTTCCCTGACCGCCTACTTGATCAATAAACTGACTAAAACGGTTATCCGCAGCGTACATTTGCCCCAGACCAGCTAAAACTTCGTTTGTACACTCATAGAAATTTTGACTGATATAATCCTTAAGAACTCTCACCTGCTTCTGAACTTTGGGTTCATCAGCCTCCAAGTCCTTCAAGCGTCCGAATCCTGCCATAATGTCAGACATTTCTGAACTTATCTGAGCAAAATCTTGATTGCTTGTTTTCGCATCAAATTCCTGAAATGCTGCTGTATTTCCCCAGCGTTCTTTAGCTTCTGCCTGGAAAGCTAGCAAATCTGTCTTATCAAATGCTTGAAAATCCATGTAATTATCCTCTTTCTGCTGCAAGGACTTAGCATGCTTGATGACTTTTTCCAAGTGCTGCTTTTTCAGCTCCAGAAGCTGAATCTGATCTTTTAAAGCCGCATCTCTGTCGTAAGCCGCATTCCCTACAATTTTTTTAATATCTTTGAGCGGAAATTCCAATTCACGAAAGAGCAAGATCTCCTGCAGCTTTTCAAAAGCCGCATTGTCATAATAACGATAGCCGTTATCCGCAACAAAACTAGGTGTCAGCAAATTGATTTCATCATAGTAATGAAGCGTGCGCACACTAACACCTGAAAGCTGACTCATCTCTTTAACTGTTTTCATGACCAAATCTCCTCTCATAAGGACAGTATAGGCTATGACGCTGCGTTAGAGTCAAGGGGGAAAGTAAATATTTTATCAGTCATAAGATTATTTTTCGTCATCTAAAAGGCGCTGGATAATTGTCATAACCCAGCGCTTTCTTACATCTCTTACTTTTTAGCCTTAGGAATAATAAAGATGATTGACAGAATAGACAGGCAGCTAAAACCACCACCTCTGCTATATATTTATAATCCTTAATAGACATAGTTTCCCTTCACTTTCAAAACTGTCGCAAGTCCATTATATCACAAAAGCCCCGTAGAACACGGAGCTTAATAATGATCTTTAAAAGATAAAAAGGCGACACTATCGTTATCAACCATATAGATAATACGATTCTCTGCATCGATTCGCCGTGACCAGGCACCTTGAAAGTCATATTTCAATGGCTCAGGTTTTCCAATTCCAGTAAAAGGGTTGCGCTGAATATCCTTAATAATCTTGTTAATACGTTTCAAGGTCTTACGATCCTGTCCCTGCCAGTAACAATAATCATTCCAAGCATCATCCGTAAAGGTTAATAACATCACTTACTCCTCAATCTGATGAACTTTAACAGCACCTGACTTGACCTGCGCCATGCCTCGTAAAACTTTATCCGACAGCTCCTGATTTTGTGCAATGCGCAAAGTCTCTTGAATACTGTCCCATTCACTTTTAGACAGGACTACAATGTCTTCATCAGGATTTTTATTGACAACCGTTAATGGCTCAAATTCATCATTAACCTTTTTCATATAATCCTTCAAATGATTCCGAAATGTTGAATACAGTACTGCTTCCATTACCATACCTCACTTAACCTCTTTTCCATAAGTATAACAAAAACAAAGAACTTGTCAAGATATTGTACAAGTTCTTTGTCTTCACTTTTATTATTCGAAAAATCAATATTAAAATAACTTCTCTTCAAGCAATATTCTTGCAGCGTCTATATCATAACCATTATTTAAACAATCCAATTCAATAATTTTTTCAATTTCATTTGTATTTCTATTATATAAGTACATAGATTCAGTATCAATAAGTAACACTTTAAGCAAATAGATATCTTTTGAATCAATAATCTTATTTTTCTTTTTATCTAATATACATTTGTCTAAAAAGGTATACGACTTTAATTACCCTAACAGTTCTTTTTCTAAAGCAATGTTCAGCTTGACTTCAACAGGTAAGTACAAGCCCGCTATCTTAATGACATTATCAACAAATTTAACATTTTCACTAGATTTATAACAGGCACATTCTTTATAAATAGTCTTAATGTCACTTAGTTCTTTTAGTAAATAGTCAACATAAAAAACTCTAAATTGATATTCTAAAAAGAACTGCCGTCTATACATGTTTCCCATCTCTAGCCAATTCTCTTGATTGATGCTTTTCATGGGAAATGGACTAGCCTCTACAGATAACAGAGTGCTTAACCCTTGATTTTTACGACAGATTAGATTTTTTAATTCAGAAAATTCCATACCCAACACAGGAGTAATACCCGATTGTCTAGAAATATGAATAAATTCTCTAAAATCATCTATTGCTATAGGATTTCTTAATACTTTAACATTATCAATTCCGCTATAAATATTTGAACCCCAATGAAAACTATTTATATAAGAAAAATCATCTCGAAATAATCTACCTCTTACCTGACCGAGAGCAAAAATACTAGCACCAAACTTGCTATAGTAGTACTCGCCTTTATCAAGTAGCAAAAATAATTTTGTAACTTCCTCTACACCAAATACATCAGCATCTTTTACTTCATTTAATTGTTTCCTTAATCGTCTAATAGTGTTAATTGATGTTTTAGAATACATAAAAAATATTATATCTCCAGCTTTTGACCACCTTGGCACTGTCCATTCAAATTCTTCACCTGATAATATCAATTCAATGTTCAATTCATCAATTTGCAATAGCTCCTCTAAAGTTTTAGGAAATGATGAGTTTGCTATAAAGGCCTGTACTTGATTTACCATCATAGAATTCTACTTCTTTCTGATATTCACCGGCACTCGTCCCCAGGTCTGTTCAAGGATTTCTGGATTTCCGAGTTGATAGACCTGGTCGGCTTGCTGGGTTAAGGTGTCCCATGGCTGCGAGCCTATACGGGAGATAAGCTGGGTCTTGTCTTTGATGCTGGAGAGATGCTGACGTCCTTTCTCCGTAAAACCAAGGACATGGACACCTTTTGGCAGGTCAGCTTCACGCGCATTGACTAGGATATAAGTCAGGATGCGGCGCACGCGCGCTTTGGTATAGCGCTTGGTGGCGACAGCTTCTACCAACTGGTCAATGTCGGTCACCTGCCGGATGGCTTTTTTGATGCGGGCAGCCACTTCTTCGTTGACCTGAAAGACTTGTGTCAGGTCTGGCTGGGTCGCAATTTGATATTTCAGAAGTTGAAAATAGTCAGCCCAAGTCACTTGCGGACTCGCTTGAAACAGGTCGGGGTTAGGCACGCCCTTAGCCACAAAACTTTTATCTTGTCTATGATGGCGCAGGCTGGTTGCGGAAGCGTAAAGCCTTTCTTTTTCCTCAGAATGGTAGGCTGCTCCCTGACGCTGAACAGGAGTCAGTTTGATGTCTTTTCCTGCACAAGCTTTGGCGTAGGCCAAGCCTAAAATATGGTTGGGCGTATCACCGGTAAAGTCAATACCTGCAAAAGTTTCCCACATGAGCTGTGTTTTTTGGAGATAGCTGAGCTCCTCAGGTAGTGTCGAAAGAAAAGCTGTCATCTGCTCTGCTTTTTTGCCATAAAGGGCTGATAAACGCTGGTAATCAAGGACTTCTTCCGTGCCGAAAGCAAGGGTATCTATGCCCAGCTTACGCAAAATGTCCACGGCCCCCTGAGCAAAATAATCGGCCGACTGAACTGCCACTAAAAAGGGCAATTCAACCACGAGGTCGGCTCCATTTGCCAGCGCCATTTGCGCCCGCGTCCACTTATCAATGATAGCGGGCTCTCCCCGCTGCACAAAATTGCCAGACATAGCTACAATTTTGAGACCGTTATCTTGATTCAAAAGATACTTGTGCCCATTATGAAAGGGATTGAATTCGGCGATGATGCCTGTGATGGTCATGTGAAATCCTGCCTTAATTGATACTGTCTATTGCGATTTTGTCCTGTTTTAATAAGCAGTCCCAATTCTGTAAACCTTGCTAGATAGCTCCTTGCTGCAGAAGGACTGAGGTTTGATAATCCTTGAAACTCTCGGTTACTTATCGTGCCATGCTTTTTCAAATATTTTTCTAGTAAATTAAAATATAGCAATTCTTTATCGTTCATTTTATCGCCTACTTTATCGCTCTTTTCTATGAGCGAATAATCCTGCAAAGTTTCTAAAATAGCGTCTAGCATAAGTTCGATAAAAACTGTTGCATCGTTCTGATGATTGCTGAGCGATAAGCTATCGTAGTAGGCTTGCTGATGTTTGTAAATAACCGTCTCAATAGGAATCCATTCAAAGATATCCTGCCATTGATAGAGAATCAGACTCTGCCATAGTCGTCCCATACGACCATTCCCATCAATGAACGGATGAATACTTTCAAATTGGATATGAAGAGGAGCCATTTTGGTCACTATATTCTCTTGACTAATGACATAATCTTTTAATAATTGTTCCATCAAGGGGCGAATTATATAGAGTTGAACCGGCTCGTTAGTGGCTCCACGATACGAGCAGGAACCTTTCGACAGGCCCCGCTTCCATCCTTGTCTATTACTTTTATTATACCATAGTCCGGAACAATAGATGTTTTAACGGAACAATATTTTACGATTTACGGAACAATAAAAAGCTATCTCCAAATAGCCAGCTTTTGTCACTACTGACTCATGCTGTTTCTTTAGTCAATGAGCCAAGTCCCCGTTATCAAATAAGCGACCAAGTCTGAACATAAAACAAAGGTCGCTAGAAAAACCAGGCCTGTCACCATATTTCTAACAGGCTGCCTATGTTTTGCTATAAGCTTATTAAACCATTTTGTAAATGCCAGATGCTTGTTAGTCAAAATGGTAAGCGTCAGTAAAAAAAGGGGCAGCTGGCTTAAAAGAACCCAGATAAGGTTGCTCATAAAAGCTAATACTAAATGCCGCTGTCCTGAAAGGGCTAAAACAGCAATGAAGGTGGGGTCAATGAGAGCTGTCACAATCATAAAGCCAATCATCCCCCAAAGCCCCTTTTTACCTCCCTTTGCTGCCTTATCTGGCGCAGTCTTTTCGATAGCTCGCAGTCTCTTTAACCCTAAAATGACAAGGAAAGAGATGATAAAAATGTAAATGACAACCCATAGACTATCAGGCAGTTTAAAGAGACTGAATAATAGGTTCTCTATGACATAGCTCAATTTATTGCCAAAAATAGCAGATAAAACCGTTCCCAGCAGACTGGTTCCCAGAAAAACACCTAGCGTATAAATGAGGGCTTTCTTCTTATCAAGTCCTTTAGCCAAGCCACCAAGCAACAGTAACATACCTACAGGATCAATGCCGGCAAAGCCAAGTCCCACAATAATCAGTAAATTTGCCATATCCACCTCAACACCCCAAAAGCCACTTTGTTATCATATCAACCCTACTATAACATAAAAGTTAATATCTTCAATCCGTCAAAAGTAGCATTATTACGATTATTTCTCACACACAAAGAACCATCTCCTGCTTGTATCCCTAGGTTCCTTATCCTCAAAATCCGCGTAGACTTTGACATTCTTAAAACCTGCCTGCTCCAGCAAAATATCGTAGGTCAGCAAATCGTAGGTTCGTTCTTCGTGAACCTCGTCATAGCGGGTAAAGCGGCCGTCTTCGTCTTGGATGAAAAAGGTTAGTTCATGCACAACAGAATGCGGTGCTTGGTCGGCATAGGTGTCCCAGACCATAGCAAAGTCTTCGGCATTTTCATGGTAGGAATAGCCCGGAAAGACCTCATCTGTCTGATAGGTCGAGTGCACATCAAAAATAAAAGTACCACCATCATTGAGATGAGCGTAAACCTGCTCGAAAACATCACCTACAGCTGCCTCATCTTCCATATAGCAAATGGAATCCGAATAACAGGTCACATAATCAAAGGTCCCAACCGACGACAAATCCAGCATATTGCCCTGAACAAAGGGAATAGCCAAGTGCGCTGCCTCAGCTCGTTTGCGCGCTAAGTCTAGCATATCCTCACTCAAATCCAAACCTGTCACATCAAAACCAGCCTGCTTGAAACAGATGGACTGGATACCTGTCCCACAAGCTAAGTCTAAAAGCTTTGCAATTTTCTTTTGAGGAAAATGGCGGAGCGAAAAGTCCGTCCATTGATCGTAGAGGGAGTCGTCCATGATGCTGTCATAGACGGCAGCGAATTTTTGATAGTTTCTCATAACATTTTTCTTCTATACCTTTCTAAAGTGAAGCGGATACCTGCAAATATTCTGTTTCATGACTAAAAGTTGAGCTTAAGGATCAACTCTCTCTTCGTCACAGTAAAAAGTATCTTTTAGAGCCTCATTTTGCTTCTTTCTGCCCTTTCTTGTAAATTTTCAATACAGCAGAACATTGTTGTTAGAGGCTCGCTTTGCTTACCTTTCTTCTTGTTTTCAAAAACCTTGCCAAGCGGCAAGGTTGTCTGTTATGCTAAATACTCTGCCACATCCACCATCGGTGCTTCATGCCAAAGTTTTTCAAGATTGTAATGGTAACGTTCTTCTTCTGAAAAGATATGCACAACGACATCATTGAGGTCAAGCAGCACCCAGCCACCTTTAGAATCGCCTTCAATATGGCTGGCATCGCCTCCAGCTTCAAGTACTTTTTCACGGATATTATCGGCAATAGCCTCCAGCTGACGGCTGTTGGCTGCATGCATAATAACAAAATAATCCGTCAGAGTAGTCAGCCCCTGCAAATCCATGACAACAATGTCTTCAGCCCGCTTTTCATCAGCGGCTTTAACAATTAATTCCAGTAATTCTTTTTCCTTCATTTAATCCTCTCTTAAATACCCTACATAAGCATTATAGGTCTCAATTGTCTGCGGGTAAATAGGTACAGCCTGATGCGCCAGATGCTCAACCGTATGAACGGTTTCAAAGGCTACTGCCTCATCCAGCGATTGCTCCGCTATTTCACGCGCCTTGTCCACTCCCGGGAAATCGCGATTGCACTCAATATAGTCTGCAACATAGACAATCTTATCCAGCATGGTCATATCAGAACTGCCAACCGTATGAATTTCAATTGCCCGCAGAATCTCTTTATCCTTTAAACCTAAATCTTCTTGAATTTTGTAAATGCCAACAAGACCATGCCAGACTTCATTCCCCCAATTTTTGAGTTCAGGGTTCAACTGGTATTTATCAATTAAGGCTAAGAAAGCCTCATCTGAGAGCTCTTTGGCGTAATCGTGCAAAAGCCCTGCAAGCCCTGCTTTGTCAGGATTATAGCCATTAATCTCAGCCAAATAGATACTTGCTTTTTCCACCCCCAGCATATGCTGCAGGCGTTTTTTAGAGACCTGAGCCTTGAGTTTTTCCAGCAGGCTCTCACGGGTCATGCCAACATAGGTTTCATAGGTCATTGATAGAGCCCTTCTTTCTCAATATAATCCAGAACCGATTTAGGCAGCAGAAAATTAGGTTTTCGATTCTTCCCAATAAATTCTCTGAGCATGCTGGATGAGATATCCATCAGAGGCACATCCACCCAAATCACCGGATAAGATGTTCCAGCCTTATACTTAGGCCGCTGAACACCGACAAACTGCACCAGCTGCATTAAGTCATCAATCTTATGCCATTTAGGCAAATAATCCACCATATCAGCTCCAATGATGAAATAATAATCCACATCAGGATTTTTTTCTGTCAGCAATTTCATAGTATCGTAGGTGTAGCTGACTCCTTTTCGTTCAAGCTCTATGGTCTCAATATCCAGGCCTTCAATGCCTTCAATCGCTAGCTGCAGCATCTTTAGGCGGTGCTGCTCATCAATCGTTTCTTTCTTATCAACATGAGGCGGTATAAATTCAGGCATCAAAAGCACCTGGTCAAGTCCCAGCTGCTGTCTTACCTGATCAGCAACGACCAAATGAGCATTATGGACAGGATTAAAATTTCCTCCCAAAATACCGATTTGTTTTCGGTTGCTATCTTTTTTTTCTTCTTCCAATTCCACCTTGGTAAAAGGTGTCAACAGTTCTAAAGCCATCTTGCCTCCATTATCAAAATCAACTCTTTAGATTGTTTTAACTTTAGCTGAAATTTTCCGATTATCCTTGCGGCTTGATTCCTTGTACAGGATCAAAATACGGCCAATTTTCAGGACTGTCTCCAGTCCAATCTCCTCTTCTAAAATCTCTGCAACCTCATGGATATTCTCATCCGTATTCTGCAAAAGTGTTACTTTAATCAATTCACGCGCATCCAGAGCGTTTCGGATACTTGTTTTGATTTGATCATTTAAACCGTTCTTGCCGATGTGAACGATCGGTTTTAGCGAATGCGCTTGACTCTTTAAAAAGGCTCTTTGTTTACTTGTTAATGCCATAAGCTTCCTTTATCATTTTATATCAATGCCTTTCTGGTCACTACAGCAACTCCCTGCGGTGCCCAAGCGGCAATTTTTGCCTGTCCTGCCAGTCGAATCCAGCCTAGGCCAGAAAAAACAATATCCGTTTTTCCATCCACAGCAAATTCGTGTCTCACCAGCTGCGGAAAATCTGCCAATTCTTCCTTGTCCGGCGGCGTCAGAAGTTCTCCTGCATGCTTTTTATAAAAAGCATCTGCCCCAGCCAGTTTTGTTCGGTGAACTTTAAGATTATTGTCAAAATAAGCTGTAAAGCCCTGCTTATTTCCCTGAAGAAAATCAAATCGTCCCAGACCGCCTAAAAAGAGGGTTTGTTCAGGATTAAGCTGATAGGTCTTAGGCTTGATTTCCTTTTTAGGACTGATATACTTGAGAGCCTTAGCTGATAAATAATGCGCCATCTGATGGCGGTGAATGATGCCAGGAGTATCAAAAATATAACTGCCGTCATCCAGCGGAATTTCGATCTTATCCAGCGTCGTTCCCGGAAAGCGTGAGGTAGTAATCACATCCTTGTCCCCAGTAATCTCCCTAATGATGGCATTAATCAGTGTCGACTTGCCGACATTGGTAACTCCGACCACATAAACATCGCGGCCCTTGCGCAGTTTTTCAATAGACGCAATCAGCTCTTTAATGGCATAGTGATTTTGAGCACTGGTCAAGAGAACATCAAGCGGTCGCAAACCTTCCTCATGCGCACGTTCTGTCAGCCACTGTTTCACCTTGCTGGCCTTTACAGATTTAGGTAAAATATCCGCTTTATTCCCCACTAAAAGCAAATCATTGCCAGAAATAAAGCGCGGCAGACCGGGAATAACAGATCCATTAAAATCAAAAATATCAACGACATTAACAACCAGAGCGCTGCTGTCCCCCACTTCGTGCAAGAGCTTTAAAAACTCATCATCCGAAATATGAACATCGGTGATTTCATTATAATGACGCAGCCTAAAACAGCGCTGACAATAGACTTCTCCCGTTTCCAGCCCCTTTTCCAAGGCTGATTGCGGCGTATAGCCGGCACGATTTTTTTCTTCTGTTTGAATTTGGGCTCCACAGCCAATACAAAATAATGCTTCCACTTAGATTTCCTTTTTATAGACAAAGGCACCATATTTGTCTTCAATTTTTTTCCAAACACGGCGTTCACGCGCACGATTAAATTTAGTATTCCAAGCATCTGATTCCACCAAGGGTTTCACTAGAATACTTTTGATACCGGCACGATGAGCCGCACGAATATCCGTCATCAGCTGATCCCCCACCATGACCACTTCATCTTTTGAAAAGCCATAGCGGCTAATTGCTGTATTAATGCCATGCGCAAAAGGCTTCATTGCTCGGCTGACAAAGTCAACATGAAACCTCTCCACCGCACGTCTGACACGTGCATGACTGTTATTGGAGACCACAACTACCGGCATATCCGCCTCAGTCATGCTATCCAGCCAGTCGCGCAGCTCCGGCGTCCCATCAGGATGATTCCAGGCAATCAGGGTATTGTCCAAATCCACAAGAACGGCCTTAATCCCGTGTTTTCGCAGACTATCAGGGGTTAAATCATAAACGGCTTCTACCACGAAATCGGGTCGATAATTTTCAATACTCACTTACTTCTCCAAATACAATATTACCCTTTATTTTAACATAAAATAAAGAATAAGGCGAGGAAGAAAAAAGATGTATCAGGCTGTAAACATGAAGAAAATGTATAAAACCCGCAGTGAATGATATGCATTTTTTAATAGTTTTAGACAGACAGCATCACAACCCACCCTTTATAGCATAATTATATCTCGCTTTTAATACATGAACCGTTTTCCAAAATCAACCAAAGAATCCAATAATAAGCCTTTACTAAATCCTCAGATTTTTCCTTTGCTGGCTGCTAATAAATCTCTTACTGAAATGATGAGGACAGCCAGTATAATCAGCAGCATGCCTAAAAAATCCATGGGGTAAAAAACTTCTTTCATAATAACAGCTGAAAAAAGAACTGCGGCTATTGGCTCAATAGTCGCTAAAAGACTGCCTTTTACTGCACCAATGAGACTAATTCCTTTTAAAAAAGCCGTATAAGCAAAGACACTGCCGACAATAATTAAACCAAAATATGCGACAAGGTTAGCAGTTTGAAAGTGAGCATCGTATTGCCAAGTCTGATCGACAAGCGCAAACACCAATCCTCCCATCAGCATACCCAGACCAATGACCAAAAGACTGCCCCATCGTTGAATCAATTTGATGGGCAAAAACATATAAAGAGTATAAGTCACAGCAGAAAAGAGACCCCAAAAAAGACCAGCTGGAGTCAGAGCCAGATTTTCCAACTGTCCGTGCGTTGCTATAACAAAGGTTCCCAAGGTGGCTAAAAGAATCGCAGCAACTTCGCCTACTGTCGGCAAACTGCGATCCTTAAAACAAACAACAGCCAAAACTAAAACCGGCGCTAAATATTGCAAAACAGTTGCCGTTCCAGCATTAGTATAATGAATAGCCTGCAAATAACTAAATTGATTCAAAAGCAGTCCGCAAATACTAAAGATGAGAATTCTGATTAACGTTTTTTTATCATTAAGCACTGTTTTGACTTGCTTAGGCTGCTTCCAAATCACAAAGGCAAGCAAGATGGTGCCTGATAAGAGCATACGCAAGGCAGTCAATAAATGAACAGAAATCCCTTGCTTCATCAAATACTGGCCCGAAACTCCCGATAATCCCCAAGATATGGCTGCCAGAACAACGAGAACTGTCCCGCTAAATGATTTTTTCATAGTTACTCCAAATAGTCGTTTTCCCCTTATTCTAGCATATTTTTTCAATAAAAAACCAGCAAATTACTGGCTTAAGCTTCATCAGCGTTTTTTACTAAGCTAAACTTGTTAGCGAGCTCATAATCAAATCATAATTCAAGTTGACCTGACTTTTAGGTTGTTCATATTTTACCAATTGAGATGAACCTTTTTTAACCATTGAAATAAGTTCTCTTTTAAATTTAGGCTCAAGAAAAATCATCATGAATACCAATTTTAATATAATTAACAGCTAGTTTATCCACCATTGCAACAGCATTCAATAGCAAATGTGGTTCTATCAGCACCTTCGTCTTTTTCTTAACGCATTTGAAATTCTCTGATCTAAATAGTGAATGCTGCCATTTTGTTCAATAACATCAGATATTCTGAGTCAGCCAAGTACAAGCAGCCTTTTTAAAATTTACTCCTGCAATCACAGGATTCAGCCAATAGTTATAAGATAGGGATAAATATCTTCAAAACTAAAAAAATTTAGATTCCACCATACCTTTATGGATAAATATTAGCAGTAATTCGTGAAAACGCTTGTAAAGTTTGAATTTTGTTCTATAATTAAAATGAAGGGAGTGAAAACGATGAAAAAGAGACGAATTTCATCTTGGTACTATGCCAAAAAATACTTTATTACGCTATCTTGTGTAACAGCTTTAACCGCCATTACCTTTATAGCAAAGCCAGCTTTTGCAGAGTCACCTTCTGCAGAAACAGCAACTTCAGAAGAGGTGCTCACAGTTCCTGAAGCAGCCCAAGTTTCTCCGGCAGCTGATAAGGGTTCAGTCGAAAATGTTGATCATACGACGGCAGCACCTTCGGAGGCTTCCGCAGAGACAGTCGCTTCTGAATCAATGCCAACTACAGAAAAAGAAACATCCGAAACTACTAGTGAAAGTCAAACAGCCGCACCTTCCACTTCTGAAAGTACGTCAGCTGTCACTAGTGAATCAACCACTACTTCAGCCCAAGCAGCTGTAAGTCAAGCAAGCGAGCAAAACGGCGGCCACTATCACAGTGATGACAAAGGAAACTGGTACTATACTGATGCAAATGGCATTAATTTAACTGGTGCTCAAACCATCAACGGTGACCGTGTTTACTTCGATGAAAATGGTGTGCAAGTTAAGGGCGCCTTTGCTAGTGATGGTCACTACTACGATCCAGATACTGGTACTATGTGGACAAGTCGCTTTGTCAGCACAGGTGATAATCACTGGTACTATGTTGATGAAAACGGAAATAAGGTAACTGGTCTACAGACCATTGATGGTAAGACCTATCATTTCGATGCTAACGGTCTCCAAACAAAAGGCACACGCGTCCTTATCAATGGTAAGGGATATTATTTCCATCCAGACTCCGGTGAACTGTGGAACAACAAACTGAGAAAGGTCTACAGAAATACTTATGTCAATGGCACTTACGATGAAGTTTGGTACTACTATGATAATGATGGTAATATCTATGAAGGGCCTCTAACACTTGATGGCAAAGAGCACTACTTTACCCCTAGCGAAGTCAGATGGAAGATTTTTAAAAATCCTGACGGTACTGAAAGTTTCTATAATGAAGATGGCATTAAGGTCTATAATGACTGGGGTTCCATTAGATATATGTACCTGCGGGGTTATTTATGGACGCCAAAGATTTATTTAGATGAAAACGGTCATGTCGTTCACGGTTTTAAGACAATTGATGGACACCTTTACTACTTTGATGAATCGGGCTCTCTAAGAGATGACGTTCCGGGCGGCCCTAAACCTTTATTTGAGGTAGATGGCAACCAATATTTCGCTGATTTCCGTGGAGAATACGGCGATACCCGTGCTGCTATCCTTACCAACCGTATCTTCACTTATGAAGGCGTCACCTATAGTGCTGATGAAACAGGAAAATTGACAAAAGTGACCAATAGAAAGCAGTACATTAATGTTGGCAATAATTGGTACTATATAGATACTGATGGCAGTATCTTGAAAGGTGAACAAACCATTGACGATGTAAAAGTTTACTTCAATCAGGACGGCAAGCAAGTCAAAGGTGCCTTTGCTGACAACGGTCACTATTACGACAAAGACACGGGCGCTATGTGGGTCAACCGTCCTATTGAAGTGGATGGAGTGTGGCATTACCTCAATCAAGACGGAGAATTTGTCAAAGGAGCTTTTGCCAATAATGGTCACTACTACGACAAAGACACGGGAGCCATGTTAACTAACCGCTATGTCGAGGTTAACGGCAAATGGTATTATGTCGATCAAAACGGTAATAAACTCTATGGAGCTCAAACCATTGATAGCGTGCAAGTTTACTTTGACCAAAATGGCATTCAGGCCAAAGGGACTTTTGCTGATGATGGACACTACTATGACAAGGAGACAGGCAGCATGTTAACCAAGCGCTATGTAGAATGGGACGGCAGCTGGTACTATCTTGGTGCAGAAGGCTATGCGCTTATCGGTGAAGCAGTCATTGATGGGGTAAATGTCTACTTCCACGAAAATGGCAAACAAGCCAAGGGGGAACTTATCATCGAAAATGGTGAGATTCATTACTATGATCCTCATACGGGTGCCCGTGTGTCAAATACGACCCTTACAATCAATGGTGTAACTTACAGTTTTGACGATAAGGGCAATGGCAGAGTGATTTAAAAATCAAAGCACTGTATGCATAAAATCATAACCACCCGTCAAACGGGTGGTTATGATTATAGTTTCGCTAACTCTTCATTAAGCAATTTCTGAGCCACTTGCGGGTTAGCCTGTCCTCTTGTGGCTTTCATGATTTGACCAACCAGCGATTTGGCTGCATTTTTGTTGCCGCCTTTATAGTCATTAAGAGCTTTTTCGTTGTTGGCAAAAACTTCTTGAATGATTGGCAGGAGCTGAGCCGGATCAGAGATTTGAATAAGACCTGCTGATTTGACATAGGCTTCTGCTGAGCCGCCGTTTTTAGCTAAATGAAGGAAAACTTTCTTGGCGATTTTAGAAGAAATGGTACCATCTGCTACTAATTGCAGCATTTCTGTTAGGTTTTTAGGGGTTAAGCCGATTTGATCAATCGTTTGACCTTCTGCATTGAGGTACTGAGCAATGTCTCCCTGCAGCCAGTTGGAAACAGCCTTAGCATCTGCTCCTTTAGCTACCGCAGCTTCAAAGAAATCTGAAATAGCTTTTGAGCTGGTTAATTGGGCTGCATCATAAGCTGATAGACCTAAGTCATTGACATACTTAGCACGGCGCTCCTGTGGAAAGGCTGGCAATTCTGCACGCACTTTTTCAATCCACTCATCTTCGATTTCAAAGATTGGCAGATCTGGTTCTGGGAAATAACGGTAATCTGCTGAGCCTTCCTTAACACGCATCAGTACTGTTTCGCCAGTTGTTTCATCATAGCGGCGTGTTTCTTGCTGAATTTGACCGCCAGAACGAAGAACTTCTGCTTGGCGCTCCTCCTCATAAGCCAAGCCACGGCGAACAAAATTGAAAGAGTTCAAATTTTTCAGCTCAGTCTTAACACCAAATTCTTCCTGTCCATAAGGACGAATCGAAATATTGGCATCGACCCGCATGGAGCCTTCTTCCATCTTGACATCTGAGATTCCCGTATATTGGATAATTTCTTTAAGGGCTGTCAAATAGGCATAAGCTTCTTCTGGAGAACGCATATCAGCTTCTGATACAATTTCAATCAAAGGTACCCCTTGGCGGTTGAGATCGACATAAGAGTAACCATCAACTCCGTGCGTATTTTTCCCAGCATCTTCTTCCAAGTGAGCGCGTTCGATGCGGATTTTCTTGGTCGAGCCGTCTTCTAATTCAATTTCAATCCAGCCATTGTAGCCGATAGGTTCATCAAATTGTGAAATTTGATAGGCCTTTGGATTGTCAGGATAGAAATAATTTTTGCGGTCAAAATGCATGCGCTGATGAATGTCCATGTTAAGAGCAAGCGCAGCCTTGATGCCATAATCAATAACGCCTTTATTCATGACAGGAAGAACGCCGGGGAAAGACCAGTCAACGATATTAGTATTGGCGTTTGGATCTTCACCAAAATGCGCTGGTGCAGGTGAGAAAATTTTAGAATTTGTTTTTAATTCAACGTGGACTTCTAATCCGATGATAGTTTCAAAATTCATTAGTTGCCACCTCCAAAAATGACTGGCTGTTGTTTATGATAATCCGTACTTGCTTCAAAAGCTGCTGCTGCTTGATAGATGGTTTGTTCAGCAAACGGTTTACCAATCAGCTGCATACCAACAGGTAAGCCCTCAACAAAACCAGCAGGAATGGAAATTCCTGGCAGACCAGCTAAGTTCACAGGGATGGTCAGGAGGTCAGCTAGATACATAGCGACTGGGTCTTGGTGCTGAGAATCCAAGTCGTAAGCAACTGTTGGTGCTGTTGGACCCAAAATCAAATCATAGTCGGCAAAGACTTTCTTAAAATCTTCCATGATAAGTGTCCGCACTTGACCAGCTTTTTTGAAATAAGCATCATAATAGCCTGATGAAAGGCTGAAAGTTCCCAGCATAATACGGCGTTTCACTTCTTCACCAAAGCCTTCACTGCGGGTATTGACATAAACATCTTCAAGATTTTCAAAATCTTCGGTACGATAACCATAGCGAATACCATCAAAACGCTGCAAGTTTGAAGACGCTTCTGATGAAGCAATAATATAGTAAACCGCAACACCGTATTTACTATGAGGCAGACTGACTTCCTCAACGATGGCACCTAAGCTTTCAAGATGCTTAGCAGCTTTCAGGATGGTTTCTTTGACCTTCTCATCAATACCTTGACCGATGTATTCTTTAGGAAGGGCAATCTTCATTCCCTTGATGTCTTTACCAATAAACTGTGTAAAATCAGGCACTTCCACTTGTGAAGATGTTGAATCTTTCTTATCATTTCCTGAAATGACATTGAGTAATTGGGCATTTTCTTTAACCGTTTGTGAAAATGGTCCGATTTGATCCAATGAGGAACCAAAAGCAATTAAACCAAAACGTGACACACGGCCATAAGTTGGCTTCATACCAACAACACCGTTGAAGGCTGCTGGCTGACGAATAGAACCGCCAGTATCAGAACCAAGTGACAGACGCACTTGACCAGAAGCGACTGCTGTTGCAGAACCTCCTGATGAGCCACCTGCAACTTTTCCTTGATCCCAGGCATTTTTAGTCAGTTTGAAATAAGAATTTTCAGTAGAACCCCCCATGGCAAACTCATCCATGTTAGCTTTACCAACGATAATCATATCCTTGCCATAGAGCTTTTCAACAGATGTGGCATCAAAAATAGGCTTGTAATTGTAAAGCATTTTAGAAGCAGCTGTAGTTAAAATATCTTTAGTTGAAATATTATCCTTAACAGCCAAAGGAATACCAGACATAACATTGTCTGTATCAATTCCCTTTTCATCAATAGCAGCAGCCTGTGCCAAGGCTTCTTCTTCCGTTACAGTGATAAAAGAACCAACGGTTTCTTCACGGTCTTTGATATCTTCTAAAGTAGCTTTGGTCAATTCAACCGCTGATACTTCTTTCTTAACAAGAAGGTCGTGCAATTCGTCAATGGATTTCGTATTAAAAGTCATTAGGCATCTCCTCCTTCGTCAATAATAGCTGGTACTTTAATCAAACCATCTTCATGTTCAGGAACATTTTTAAAGAGCTGTTCGCGGTCCCAGCCTGCTACAGAAACATCTTCTCGCATATAGTTAATATTGTCTGCGACATTTGATGTAAAGGGAACACCTTGCGTATCCACTTCATTTAATAATTCCACCATGTCAACAATTTTAGTCAAGGTTGTTGCAAATTCTGTTGTTTCATCGTCTGAGAATTTTAATTTGGAAAGATTAGCCACATGGCGCACTTCTTCTTCAGAAATTTTCATTCTTATCTCCTTATTTTCTAGTCTGTTATTTTGTCTTTTCAGCTAGCTGTTGTTAAAACAAAAACTCTTATATTCACTAACTGTTCTATTTTACCACAAATTCAAGTACTTAGTCACGCAAAGCTAGGCGTAAATCTGCCAGCTGGTGGTCTGCGACCAGACTCGGACTTTCAAGCATTGGATCGGCACCTTGTCCGTTTTTAGGAAAGGCAATAACCTCGCGGATATTTTCTTCTCCTGCCAGAATCATCACTAGGCGATCAAGTCCCAGAGCCAGTCCTCCATGAGGCGGGAAGCCATATTCTAAAGCTTCTAGGAAGAAACCAAAATCACGCTCATAATCTTCTTTTTTCATGCCGAGCAGTTCAAACATGGCTTCTTGGACCTTGCGCTCATGAATCCGCAGACTGCCGCCGCCGATTTCATATCCATTTAAAACAATATCATAGGCACGGCTCATCATTTTCTCTGGATTTTCCTTCCAATCACTGCCATCTTCAAAGGCACCTTGAGTGAAAGGATGGTGCATGGCTTGATAACGATTCAAATCCTCATTCCACTCTAGAAGCGGCCAGTCAACCACCCAAAGGAAATTCAGTTTGTCATCATCAATCAATTCTAAATCCTTAGCCAGTCTGACACGAAGACCGCTCAGGGCTTCTTGGACACGTTTGAGAGAACCCGTTACAAAGAAAATGACATCACCGTCTTCTGCCTCAAAAAGTTCTAAGAGCTCTGCATTATGGTCTTTAAAGGTTGATTTCAATGAACCCGTCACTTGACCGTTTTCAATAGTTGCCGTTGCAAAACCAGCAACACCAAAATCCATAACCAATTGTTTCAGCGCAGACATTTGACGATTGGTAAAGGCTTTGGCAGCATTTTTGGCACAGATTCCCATAACCACGCCATTCTCTTTCTTGAGACCCTTTTGTAGGAAGAGAGAAGAGTTGCCTCGTGAAAGTTCTGTTAAATCTTTCAGCTCCATAGCAAAGCGAGTATCTGGTTTGTCAGACCCAAAGCGTCGCATAGCTTGCGCATAAGAGATGATTGGAAAATCTTCTGTCAGTTCAATTCCCTTACTTGCCTTAACCACAGCCTTCAGCATGCCTTCAACCAGATTGCGCACATCTTCTTCACTAACAAAGCTCATTTCCAGATCGACCTGAGTAAATTCAGGCTGACGATCACCGCGTAAGTCTTCGTCGCGGAAACAACGGACAATTTGATAATAGCGTTCAAGGCCAGCCCCCATCAGGAGCTGTTTTAACATCTGCGGACTTTGCGGCAAAGCATAGAATTGATTTTTAAAGACACGAGATGGTACCAAGAAATCACGCGCTCCTTCTGGCGTTGACTTGGTTAAATAAGGTGTCTCGACATCAATAAAATCAGCCTGATTGAGATAATCGCGAACAGCCTGTGTCACTTGATGACGCAGTTTCAAATTAGCTGTCATCTTCTCACGGCGCAAATCCAAATAACGGTATTTCTGACGAATTTCTTCACCAGCATGAGCATGGTTGTCCAATTCAAAAGGCAAGAATTTGCTGCTGGCAATGATTTCAATTTTTTCTGCCCGCAATTCAACCTGTCCAGATTTAATATGAGGATTAACAAAACGTTCATCACGTGCCACAATCTCACCTGTTACTGCCAAAATACTTTCCTTATGCAGATCATGGAGCTTGTCAAAGTCAGTAACAGCACTATCTACAAATACCTGCAGCAAACCTTCACGATCTCGAAGTTCAATGAAAGCTAATTTCCCATGATTTCTGATATTGGCAACCCAGCCTTTAGCCGTTACTTTTTGCCCAACTTGTTTCAATCCGTAATTCCCAATAAATAATTCTTTCATGTTATCCTCTTCTTCGTAAAATAAAAAGCACCAGCTTCATCTAAACAGACGAAGACCGTGGTGCCACTGTTGTTTGTCATCAATAAGATTGATAACCTCTTGATTCGTAACGTGAATAAGGCGCCTATGTTTTTAAGATAGGAGATTAAAGCATGTTCTTCGGATTCTTTTAACTTGGTATCACTCTCAGCAACGGATACTCTCTGAACAAGTCGCAAGGCCTACTCTGCTTCTCTTCATATTTAATTTTTTGCTTATTGATTATTCTATTATAGTTGCACCAAGCACATTTTGCAAGTGGTTGAGCGCAAATTGATGATTTTCTGGGCTTAGGGAAGCAACCGCTGATTTAACAACTTCAATCTGATAGCCGAGATTATAAGCATCAACAGCAGTATGCAAGACACAAATATCTGTCAAGACCCCCGTCAAAACCACAGTATCAACACGGCGCTCCCGCAGCCGAATATCCAAATCCGTCCCTGAAAAGGCAGAATAGTGACGCTTATCCAGCCAAAAGACACGACTATCATTTTTATGCTCTTGATAAAAATCCGCCAGAGGTCCGTACAAGTCACGCCCGCTTGTTCCTTTGATATTATGAGGCGGAAAGAGCTTGGTCTCTGGATGAAAGACGTCTCCTTCGTCATGACCGTCAATAGCAAAGAAAATATAATCGCCCTTGTCGTAAGCAGCCTGTGTCACCTGAGCAATTCTTTCTGAAATAGCCTGAGCTGGTTTTCCCGCTGTCAGTTTGCCGTTATCGGCTACAAAATCATAGGTGTAATCAATTGAAATCAGTGCTTTTGCCATCAGCTATAGTCCTTCAGCTTATCAAAAATACCTTCATTGATGACTTTTAAATAAGTCCCCTTCATACCTAGCGATCGGCTTTCAATGATCCCCGCACTTTCGAGTTTTCGAAGGGCATTGACGATGACGCTGCGTGTAATGCCGATACGATCTGCAATGACCGAAGCAGTCAGGCGCCCTTCATTGCCGTCAAGTTCATTGAGAATGGCTGCAACAGCCTTCATTTCTGAATAAGACAAGGTATTGATTGCCATATTGATTGCTGTTTGCTTGCGAATGGTTTCTTCCAGATTTTCTGTCTGCAAATTCAAGAGCTGAATCCCTACAACTGTAGAGGCAATTTCAATCAAAATCAAATCGTCATCATTAAACTCCTTGTCATTGCGCCAGATAATCAAAGAGCCCAGCCGCATGCCGCCGCCATAAATCGGAGCAATCGTTGTCAAACCGTCCGGATAAATATCCTTTGATTCAACCGGAAAGATGGTTAAATCATTTTCAACAGACAAATTAGCCTCTGTATCATAAATCCGGCTGGCTGATTTGACATAGTCATCAGGCAGCTTTTTAGCTTGGAAAAATTCTTCAACTCGGTCTGTGTTGGTCTTATACTTCATTGCATAACCGAGGATTTTACCGCTGCCATCAATAATACAGGCATTGCAGTCAATAATTTCAGCCAACTGATCCGCAATTGTATCGTAGGGCAAATCACTTTGAAGACTTTCAACCGAGCGTTGCAAAATAGAGGTAATACGCCGCGTTTTCGATAATAAATTAGCCATAATTCACTCTTTCTTTGATAGTCGCAACTATTATATCAAAGCTTTTTTTAGAATGCAAATAATTGTCAGAAAATTCCCTACTATTTGACAATTTTTATGAAAGCCCTTTTATTTTCGATACTGCTGTAGGAATCGTGTCATCTTTTCCTGAATTTCAGAAAGTTCTTCAACACGCGGCAAATAAACAATTCTGAAATGATCTGGTTCCATCCAATGAAATCCTCGGCCATGAACAAGAAGCACCTTTTCTTGCTTAAGGAAATTGAGAACAAACTGCTCATCATCATCAATACGGTACATATTGCGATCAATCTTAGGGAAAATATAGAGGCCGGCCTGTGGTTTAACTGCTGTAATTCCAGGAATATCATTCATGGCCTTGTAAATAAAATTACGCTGTTCATAAATACGGCCTCCCGGCAAGAGCAGTCTATCAATAGACTGAACACCTCCCAAAGAAGTCTGGATAACCTGTTGAGCCAATACATTGGAACAAAGGCGCATATTAGACAGCATGTTGAGCCCTTCAATATAGTCTTTGACATGTTTTTTAGGTCCCGACAAGACCATCCAGCCAACACGGAAACCTGCAATGCGATGTGATTTTGACAGACCATTCATGGAAACACAGAAAAGATCTGGTGCTAGGCTGGCAATAGCTACATGCTGTCCGCTATCCATTACTAAACGATCGTAAATTTCATCAGCAAAGATAATCAAATCATTCTGACGAGCGACTTCTACAATATCTTCTAGGACATCCTTAGGATAAAGGGCCCCTGTTGGGTTATTAGGATTGATAACTACAATCGCCTTGGTATTTGAAGTAATCTTAGATTTAATATCATCAATATCCGGATACCAATTAGAACTTTCATCACAGACATAGTGAACTGCATGGCCGCCTGCAAGACTGACAGCAGCTGTCCAAAGCGGATAATCCGGCATAGGTACTAAAACTTCATCCCCATCATCTAAAAGCCCTTGCATAGACATGGTAATCATTTCTGATACACCATTTCCTATATAGATATCATCCATGTCAACATCAGGAATATTTTTAAGCTGACAGTATTGCATAATGGCTTTACGAGCCGAAAAGATTCCCTTTGAGTCCGAATACCCTTCGCTCTCACGCGCATTCATAATTAAATCGCGGATAACTTCGTCAGGAGCAGTCAGACCAAAAGCAGCCGGATTGCCAGTATTGAGCCGAAGGATTTTTTCACCATTAGCAATCATACGGTTGGCCTCTTCCAAAACTGGGCCGCGAATATCATAGGCAACATGTTCAAGTTTAGTAGACTTATTAAATTCTTTCATCATTTCACCTCGCTGCTTATTTGTTACATTGGTGTCATTATTGTAGCGCATTTTAGTTAAAATCGCAATCAAGCTCCAAAAAACCAATAGACTTTTTTGTTCCACCTGTTGACAAGTCAGTCTATATTTTTGAATCCCCTCTTGCCATTGTCAGAAAAATATGCCATAATACAGTTACCCTCAAAAATATTTATGGTTAACTAAAAAGGAGTTTTTAGCATTATGAAAACAAAAACAATTGCCTTAATGGCTATGATGATTGCCTTTATCATTGTACTTGGATTTATTCCTGGTATTCCTCTGGGCTTCATTCCTGTCCCTATCATCTTACAAAATATGGGCATTATGCTGGCAGGGGCTCTCTTAGGGTCCAAACGCGGATTTTTATGCGTCGCCATCTTTCTTGTGATGGCTGCCTTAGGTCTGCCTGTCCTTTCTGGCGGACATGGCAACATTACTGTTTTCATGGGACCCACAGCAGGCTATTTGTTCTCCTATCCTTTCGCTGCTTTTCTCGTGGGACTGGTTACAGAAAAATGTGATAAGGCCAATGCCTTCTTAGAATTCTTACTAATTTGGCTGGCGGGTGCATTGTTTATAGATGTTGTGGGAGCTGTCGGTCTGACAATTCAATCTCATGTACCGCTTCATCAAGCTTTAATGACCAGCCTCGCTTTTATCCCAGGCGATACAATCAAAGTATTGATTGTGACCCTCATTCATCGACGATTTAAAAATTCATCTTTCCTTCAGGCATAAACACTGATAAAGCCTTTGAGAAACCGCTTAGATATATTTTACTTTTTTTCAGAAAAGGGTTACAATATAAGTAAAAGATGAGACGGAGGTTTAGCTTATGTCTACTTACAAAAATATCATGGTTGCTATTGATGGCTCCTACGAGTCTGAACTGGCTTTTGAAAAAGGAGTCAGCGTTGCTCTGAGAAATGATGCCAATCTGCTTTTGACCCATGTCGTTGACACACGCGCACTCCAAAGTGTTGCAACCTTTGATGCGTACATCTATGAAAAGCTGGAACAAGAAGCTCACAGTGTCTTAGATGATTATGAAAAGCAAGCCCGTGAAAGAGGATTGGAAAAGGTTAGACAAATCATCGAATTTGGAAATCCTAAACCTCTGCTAGCTACTGAGATTCCTGAGCGTGAAAAGGTAGATCTTATTATGCTTGGAGCAACTGGGCTCAACGCTTTTGAGCGGCTGCTCATCGGTTCTTCATCAGAATATATTCTTCGCCATGCTAAGGTAGATTTGCTGGTCGTCCGTGACCCTGAAAAAACATTATAAGTAAAAAAAGATAAAAAGCGAACAAGCTGAGATATGATGCAAAATCATGGTCGGCTGTTCGTTTTTTCATTTTCTCTATCTGCAAAGATTCTTTTTAGCAGTTTTTGATAAATTACTGGCATCATCGACTGCTTGTACTGGCAGCCTAAGAGCTTGTTCCTAGAAGTACAGAGCCAGAGACGCTTCTCATCTCTCTTTCTCTTCCTTCATTAGTGAGCTTAGATTTTAAGACTTGTGCAGGGATTTTTGAATCTGCCGGTCCAGCTCCCTTTTAATGGCCGGTTCGGGAGCAAAGTGCTCCTCCCAGTCGTCCGGCTTTAGAATCTTATGGGTTTCGGGATCAAAATGAGCCTTGCCATCGGGGAAAATTTTCCCAATATTAGCCTCATGCACTGTATCAAAAAACGGCTTTGGATCTACTCCCATCAATACAAAGGAGCCGTAAGTGAAGTAGAGCAAGTCAGTCAAAGCATCCACCTGTCCAACCAAAGGTGTTTCGGGATGTGGCTTGGCTAGTACCTTATCGGCTGCCTTGTCAACAGCTTGATGGAGCCGCCGGACAGCCTGAGCAAAGGCCTCTTGATCACCATTGCTGGCAGCATATAGAAATTCGACAATCTCTTCTGCTTTGAAATCGGAGCGGTGCCCTCCTTCGACAATATCATAAACTCTCGGTGTCTCACAGGTTTCGCCGTCCATCAGCTGATGGAAATCCTTGACCTTGTTAAAGTTATCATCGCTGCTTGAAAAGACTTTGTCTGTTTTTTGATGAATGATTCCAAAATGCGATAGGGCCTTGGAAATCCCGTCGTCATTGTTACTGGCGGTTGTATAGCTGGCAATTTTTTTAATCTGCTCGGTAGCATTGCCCATAGCAACGCTCAAACCAACACCAGACAGCATTTCGATATCATTGTCAGAATCGCCGAAGGCCATGACCTCAGACATTTCGATATCGAACTCTCTGGCGACACGGGCAATTCCCTTAATCTTAGACATGCCCTTAGAAATCAAATCGGCCGAATAAGGGCTGCTGCGAGTAATGGTCAGGTGAGGAAATTGTTCAGCAATTCTATCGCTCTGCTCTTTAGTTGCCACCAAAACAATCTGAAAAACCGGCTGGCGCATAAGTGTCATCAAACTATTTAAGCTCTGCGGTTTAACACGACGAACAATGTGCTTAAAACTTCTAGTAACTATCTTCGTCCATCTTTTGGGAATAATCTGGCTGAGCCATTGCCCAAAACGGCTGGTCCCCATATTGATGATATTAGAACCGACAAGGCCTGAGCTCGTTCCCAGAGAAATGTCACGGCGTTGTTCACTGGCATATTTGATGACACGGTAAACGGTGGATTTGGGCAGCTGGTTCTGGTACAAAACGCGGTCGCGCGTAAAAATATACTGACCATTATAGGTAATGGCACAATCAAGCCCTAAATTTTCCATAAAAGGTGCAACAAAAGCAGGCCCTCTGCCGGTCGCCACACCAACAAGAATGCCTTGTTTTTTCATATTCTTAATCGCCTGCTGGGTAGATTTCTGAACATGCTTGCGATCATTGAGCAAAGTACCGTCAATATCGAAAAAAACTGCTCTGATTGCCACGCTATCACCTTTTATATCCTTTAATTTATGTTAAAATATAGTATAACACAATTTGAAAGAATTTTAAAAACGATGAAAAAAATACTTGTTTTGCATACAGGCGGAACGATCTCCATGCATACTGATGAAACAGGCAAGGTTGTTCCGGGTCAGGACAATCCTATGAAAAGTGTGGGCTTTACTCTCGATGATATTCAGATTGAATCCGTTGATTTTTTCAATCTTCCCAGTCCCCATATCCAGGTTGACCATATGCTCTTATTGGCACAAAAAATCCGCCAGACAGCCGGAACCTATGATGGCGTTGTCATTACCCACGGAACTGATACTTTAGAAGAGACTGCTTATTTCCTTGATACTTTGCTGCTGCCTGCTATTCCTATTGTACTGACCGGTGCCATGCGATCTTCCAACGAGTTAGGGAGCGACGGCATCTACAATTATCTGTCTGCTCTGCGGGTTGCCAGTCATGATAAGGCGGTGGGCAAGGGAGTCTTGGTGGTTATGAACGATGAAATCCATGCTGCCAAGTATGTTACTAAAACGCATACGACCAATGTCTCTACCTTTCAGACACCGACACACGGTCCTTTGGGAATTATTATGAAACATGATCTTCTCTTTTTCAAAACCGCTGAGCCACGGGTCCGTTTTGATCTGACAGAGATTTCAGGAACCGTTCCCATCGTTAAAGCCTATGCCGGTATGGGCGATTGGCTTTTAAACAGCCTGAGCCCAAATAATATTGACGGCTTAATCGTTGAAGCACTGGGAGCCGGCAATCTGCCGCCGGAAGGCGCTCAGAGTATTGTCAAATTGATTAAGCAAGGCATCCCTGTAGCACTAGTCTCCCGCTGTTTCAACGGTATTGCAGAACCCGTCTATGCCTATGAAGGCGGTGGGGTCAAATTGCAAGAGGCTGGTGTTATGTTTGTCAAGGAATTAAACAGTCAAAAAGCCCGGCTTAAACTCTTGATCGCTCTTAATGCCGGGCTTCACGACCAAAAATTAAAAGAATATATGGAAGGCTAAAAAGGAGGTTCCCATGAAATTAACTATTACCGCTACTGATAAACCAAAAGATCAGCATTTCAATTATTCGCTTGAACTTTCCGGCAAGCAAATCCAAAATACCACTTTGATTATCTGTGGTACAGTCCTATTAGGAATTGCCCTTAAGGCATACCTTAAAAAATAAAAGGCAGGTCACTTAGTCTTTCAAAACAAAGAGACAGGCTGTAATCTCGTTGATAGCACTTATCAATTAGACTACAGCCTGCCTTTTTAATCTAAAATCTCCTTTTGTTTAAGGTTTTGAACGAGCACTGCCCAGCGTTTATCTTGCTGCCAGTCTTTATTATAGACAATTTCTGCTGCAAGGCGGCGGGCTTCTTCCAAAATATTGTAGTCCTCCACGATGTCAGCCACCTGAAACTCAGGAATTCCCGATTGGCGCGTTCCGAAAATTTCACCGGAACCGCGCATTTTCAAATCTTCTTCTGCCAAAAGAAAACCATCTGTCGTTTCAGTCATAATCCGCATGCGATCTTTTCCAGTATCTGTTTTAGGATTAGCTACTAAAATAGCATAGGACTGCTTATCACCGCGGCCGACACGCCCGCGCAGCTGATGCAGCTGACTGAGGCCAAAGCGGTCTGCATCCATAATGATCATGATGGTAGCATTGGGAACATTGACACCGACTTCGATGACTGTTGTTGATACCAAAATATCCACAGTTCCTTTTTTAAATTCCTGCATGATAGCATCTTTTTCGTCATTTTTCATGCGGCCGTGCATGAGAGCAATGTTGGCCGTATCAGCAAAATAATCTTTTAATTCTTTTTCTAAGGCATGGGCGTTTTTTAAATCAAGACTTTTAGACTCTTCAATCAGGGGAGAAACGACATAAATCTGCGCCCCTTTTTCAATCTGATCCTTGACCCAAGACAGAACCTTATCCAGCTGTTCATGCTTGACCCAGCGTGTCTTAATGGGCTTGCGCCCCTTTGGCATTTCATCAATAACAGAGACATCCATATCTCCAAAAGCCGTGATAGCCAGCGTTCTGGGAATGGGAGTGGCAGTCATCATGAGGACATCAGGATTCTCTCCTTTTTCCCGGAAAAGGCGCCTTTGCTTAACTCCAAATCGGTGCTGTTCATCGGTAATGACCAAACCCAGTTTATGGTAGTCAACTCCTTCTTGAATTAAAGCATGCGTCCCCACAATCATATCAACAGAGCCATTGGTAATAGCAGCCAGGGCTGAGCGTTTGACAGCAGCCTTCATGCCCGAGGTCAGCAGGGCAATAGACAATTCAGGAAACAGGGTATTCAGACTGTCATAGTGCTGTTCTGCCAAAATTTCCGTTGGCACCATCAAAGCAGACTGCATACCAGCTGTATAGGCTGCATACATAGCAAGACCGGCGACAACAGTCTTGCCGGAGCCGACATCCCCTTGTAAAAGACGGTTCATATGGGCTCCAGATGCCATATCTGCCAGTATCTCTTCTAAGCTGCGTTTTTGTGCACCTGTCAAAGGAAAAGGCAGTTCCGCAATTTTGCTTGCTATTTTTGTTCTGTCATAGGCTATCACTAAACCATTTGACTCTGTCTTATTATCTGCTTTTAAAATCTGCAGATTCAGCTGAAAATAGAACAGTTCTTCAAATTTAATGCGCCGAAGAGCCTGACGGTATTCTGCCAAATCTTTGGGAAAATGCATGGCCCTAGTCGCAGTCTTTCTATCCAATAACCGATACTTATCCAGCAAAACCTGAGGAAGATTTTCAGGCAAGCTGTCTGCATAGCCTGAGTCAAAGGCCGATTTAATCGCCTTAACCAGAGCAGCCTGCGAGATGCCTTGGGCAACATGGTAAACGGGCTGCATGTCATCAGCTGCCTGAACTAAAATTTTAATGCCTGTCAAAGAAGATTTGGCCTGATTCCATTTGCCAAAAATAGCAATTTCCTGATCAATTTCCACCTTATCCTGCAAATAGGGCTGATTGAAAAAAGACACAGCAATGACAGCTTCCCCCTGCTTAATTTTAAAGGATAAGCGGTTGCGTTTAAAACCATAATACTGAACATTTGGTGGAGTTACGACAGTTCCAGTGACAACTGCCTTTTCACCATCCACCAAGTCAAAAACAGACTTGGTTTTAAAATCTTCATAGCGGAAAGGATAATAGAGCAGCAGATCTTCGATTGTATAAATATCTAATTTGTGAAATTTTTCTGCAGACTTAGGACCCAAACCCTTTAAAACTGCAATTGACGCTTGTAAGTCCATAAGCACCCCTCTAGTAACTTTTTTACCATTATATCAAAAGCAGCTGACTTTCGACAGGTCATAAAACAACTCTCGAATAAGGCATAAAAATAAAAAGCGGGAGCACACGTGTAACTACATAGCATTCAGTCCTGCGTCCTCCCGAGCCTTTTTTATTCACACTATCAGTCTTAGCTTCTGTAAGCTAATGATCTGCATTATCTGTTTGTGTCTGATATTTTCTAGGAACACGGTCGCTGATTAGGCAAAGAACTTCATAATTAATGGTTCCTTTTTTCTCAGCAATATCAGTTGCCGAAATACTCTCATTCCCATCTTGGCCGATCAGAGTAACTTTTGTTCCTAACGGATAGCGCTTAGGCAGACGAATGGTGATTTGATCCATAGATACACGCCCGACAATCTCACAGTACTGACCGTCTACCAACACTTTAAATCCTTGCAAATTTCTTGTCCAGCCATCAGCATAGCCAATAGGCACTGTTCCAATGATTTCACCTTGATGAGCCCTATAAGTAGCGCCATAACCAATGGTATCTCCGGCATTTGCCTCTTTAACGTGAACCAAAAGTGATGTCAAGTCCAGCGCTGGTTTGAGCGGATAAGGCAGCTCAAGCGCCTGACCGCTTGGATTTAAACCATACATCACAATTCCTAAGCGGACAGCATTCATAACCGTGTCACTGTGCCAAATGCTGGCAGCAGAATTAGAGACATGGACAATTGGAGGCTTGCTGTCCAAGCGCTCAACAATTTTCTCAAATTTTTGCAGCTGCTGCTTAAATTTAACATCGGAAGCTTCATCAGCTGTTGCAAAATGAGTGAAAATACCTTCAGCAAAAGCCCCTGCTTCCTGCAAACCGGCAATAAGCTGATTAGCCTCTGCCAGACTTCTAACACCGATTCTGCCCATGCCAGAGTCAACTTTAACATGCACTGACAGTCCTTTTAAATCAATTTTTTTAGCCTTAGCTTCCTGCAGCCACTCTAAATCAGCAACCGTAAGAGTAATGCCTTCCTCTTTGGCTAAAGCCGCCTCATCAGGCAGAATAACTCCTAAAATCAGAATAAAATCCTTCAAGCCAGCCCGACGCAGCTCTAAAGCCTCATCTAAATTGGACACACAAAAACCATCTACCTGATTTTGAATTGCTTTAGCCACTGGCACAGCACCATGGCCGTAAGCATTGGCCTTGACAACAGCAAATGTTTTAATGGCTTTAGTGATATGGCTTTGTACCTGTTTGATATTAAAGCCGATGCGATCCAAGTGAATATGTGCAGTTGTTGGACGATGATAGCTAGCAATCATGATTCTTCCTCCAAAATAACACTGGCCTCAACGAAGTTCCCTGAATGAGAGATACTGATAAAGATACTTCCGGAAAAAGGCGCTTTGGTAAAGATTGGCGCTCCTTTTTCATTAGATAAAATTTCCAAATCCTGAAAGCGCAAGCTACCAATACCACTGCCATAGGCTTTTGAAAAAGCCTCTTTAGCAGCCCAGCGTCCGGCCAAATATTCAATCTTTCGTTTCTCAGCAAGGTTTGAAAATATTTCCAGCTCTTTAGCCGTCAGCACCTTATCAGCAAAACGGCTGTTTTTTTGATAGGCTTTCTGAACAGCACCTATCTCTTGTAAATCAATTCCGTGTCCTACTATCATAATATCTTTCTAAAAGAGACTGAGACAGGGTCTCAATCTCTTATCGTTATCAAATTTAACATCTGACAGGATAAATTCTGGCAGCACCTGCTCTTTTTGCGGTGAAATTTTAGCATCAACTCTGCCTGAGATCAGATAGCTCGCTTAATTGTTTTTCAAGGTATCATAAATCTCATGCACCAATTGTTCGGTGTTGTCCCAGCCCAGACAGGGGTCTGTAATTGATTTTCCGAAAACTTCCGGTTCATCCTGACGGCCGTCTTCTAAATAAGACTCAATCATAAAGCCACGGACATATTTATTAATCTTATCATTCCAATCACGGTTGATAAGCGTGTGGCGAACAATTCGCACCTGCTCCAAATAGTTTTTCCCTGAATTATCATGGTTGGTATCAATAACGATAAAAGGATATGACAGCCCCATATCTTCATATTGGTCAATCAATTTTAAGAGGATGTCATAATAGTAATTAGGCTCGTATTCACCATGTTCGTTGCTGCCGCCGCGCAAGATGACATGAGCTAAAGGATTGCCGTCTGTTTCCACCTCAGCACTGTTGTAGATAAAATTTTGTGAACTCTGAGCTGCGTGAATAGCATTCAGCATCACCTTGAGATTGCCGGAAGTCGGATTTTTCATACCAACAGAAACATCAATCCCAGAAGCTACAAAACGATGCTCCTGATCTTCAACCGAACGGGCACCAACAGCATGGTAAGAAACCAAATCATCAACTAAGACAAGATTGGACGGATAAAGCATCTCGTCAGCCGTTGTCAATCCTGTCTCAGTAATAACACGGTAATGAAGATTGCGGACCGCATGAATACCGTTAATAAGATCTGGCAACTTAGAACTATTGGGCTGATGGATAAGCCCTTTGTAGCCGTCACCGTTAGTCCGAGGCTTAGCTGTATAGACACGCATGACAATAAAGATGCGGTCCTTGACTTCTTCCTGAAGTTTTGCCAAACGGTTGGCATATTCCAGCACCGCCTCTTCATTGTCCGATGAACAAGGCCCCATGACCAAAAGGATACGGTCATCTTCGCCCTTGATAATCTTAGCCAGCTCAGCGTCACGCGCCTGCTTTCTGGCTAAATCCTTATCTTTCAGCTGCGTATCTGCTTTGATTTTAGAAATATCTATGGTTGTGCTTTTTTGATGAATCCCCATTTTATTTTCCCAAAGTATCGTAAATTTCGTGAACTAATTGTTCAGTGTTGTCCCAGCCCAGACACGGGTCTGTGATTGATTTTCCGAAAACTTCCGGTTCGTTTTGGCGGCCGTCTTCTAAGTAAGATTCAATCATAAAACCGCGGACGTATTTATTAATCTTGTCATTCCAGTCACGGTTGATAAGAGTCTGGCGAACAATTCGCACCTGTTCCAAATAGTTTTTCCCTGAATTATCATGGTTGGTATCAATAACGATGAAAGGATTTTCCAAGCCCATCTTTTCATATTGTTCGATGGTATCTAAGACGTTATCATAGTAGTAATTTGGAATATTTTTGCCGTATTCATTAACACCGCCGCGCAAAATAGCATGGGTCAAAGGATTGCCGCTGGTTTCGACTTCTTCTCCATTAAAGAGGAAAGACTGTTTATTTTGAGCCGCATAAATACCGTTAAACATAATATTCAGGTTACCGGATGTTGGATTTTTCATTCCTGTCGGAACGTCAATTCCGGAAGCCACAAAACGGTGCTGCTGATCCTCAACCGAACGGGCACCGACAGCTATATAAGACACCAAATCCTCGATCAAAGGTAGATTTTCAGGATAGAGCATTTCATCTGCTGTTGTCATCCCTGTTTCTGTAATCACACGGTAATGAAGGTTGCGAACAGCCATAATCCCATTAATCAGGCTTGGTGCTTCTCCTGTATTAGGCTGATGCACCATTCCCTTATAGCCGTCACCATTGGTTCTAGGTTTAGCCGTATAGACGCGCATAACCATAAACACACGGTCCTTGACTTCTTCCTGCAGCTTTGCTAAGCGTTTAGCATACTCAAGAACAGCTTCTTCATTATCTGAGGAGCAGGGACCGATAATTAAAAGCAGGCGGTCATCTTCTCCTTTAATGATTGCTTCCAGCTCACGATCGCGAGCTTCTTTTTTGTCCAAAGCGTCGCCTGTCAATTGTGACAGGCTGCGGACTTCTTCAACATTAATTTTATCACTGGTTGCTTTAAAAGACATTGTTATTCTCCCACTTTTTAAAATCGTTTGCGGCCATGACAATTCTTAAACTTTTTGCCCGAACCGCACGGACACTTATCATTGCGGCCGACACCTTTAAAAATAGGATCTTGCTGAGCCGCTGTTCCAGATTGGGCTGAAATATTTTGTTGGGCAGTTGTTCTGCTTTCAACCTCTTTTTCACGTTCCTGTTCATGAATTTGTGCTTTCATCATCGTACGTGTCACATCAAATTCAATAGCACCAATCATGTCCTGGAACATTCTAAAGCCTTCTGACTGGTATTCAACGATAGGATTGTTCTGCGCATAGCCGCGCAAACCAACCGAACTTCTAAGCTGATCCAAGGCATCAATATGGTCAGTCCATTTATTGTCAACGACCATCAGGATAAGTACCTTTTGGAACTCACGAACAGCTTCTTCATCACGAAGCTTAGAAATTTGATGGTCGTAATTTTTAAGAGCTGCATCATAAAGCAGATCCTTAATATCATCATACTTCAGATCTTCGATATCGTGTAAGCTGATTGAATCTTCGGGCAGCAGATTGGTTTTAGCAAAATTAAGAATAGCATCGAGACTTTCCTTGCGGTCCAAGCGGCTGTGAGCCTCCACTGTACGCTCAATTGTCCGCTTAATCATAGCCTTAATTTCCGGAGCCAGGTCTCGCTCAGCGGTGATGACATCGTAACGCTCAGCATAGATAATCTCGCGCTGCTCACGCATGACATCATCGTATTGGAGGACTTGTTTCCGCGTGTCATAATTGTTACCTTCAACCCGCTTTTGAGCAGATTCAACTTGATTGGTCAGCATACGCGATTTGATAACCACATCACTGTCTTCTTCAATAAAGCGGTCAAGAAAAGCCTTGATACGTTCCGAACCAAAGCGACGCATCAATTCATCCTCTAATGAAAGATAAAATTGCGACTCACCAGGGTCACCCTGACGTCCCGAACGCCCACGCAGCTGATTGTCAATCCGGCGGCTTTCGTGGCGTTCTGTACCGATAACACAAAGACCTCCAAGCTCGCGTACACCTTCACCCAACTTAATATCAGTCCCGCGACCAGCCATATTGGTAGCAATGGTAACCGCACCGCGCTGACCAGCATTCATAATAATCTGAGCTTCTTTAAAGTGATTTTTGGCATTAAGAACTTCATGAGGGATACCTGCCTGAGTCAGCATTTTTGAAATGAGATCTGAAGTTTCAACCGCAACAGTACCGACCAAAACTGGCTGCCCTTCCTCATGGCGGGCCTTGACATCAGCAATAACTGCCTTAAACTTAGACTCAAGCGTTGGATAGAGCAAATCTTGATGATCAATACGAGCTACCGGACGGTTAGTTGGAATCGGAATGACACGCATGTTATAGATTTCGCGGAATTCCTCTTCTTCTGTCTTAGCAGTACCGGTCATACCGGCCAGCTTCTTGTACATCCGAAACATGTTTTGGTAGGTGATAGAGGCACTGGTCTTTGATTCATCCTGAATCGATACACCTTCTTTAGCTTCGATCGCCTGATGAAGTCCGTCAGAAAAACGGCGTCCTTCCATTGTCCGCCCGGTAAATTGGTCAACGATAAGAATTTCCTGATCTTCACTAACCACATAGTCAATGTCCAGCAGCATAATGTAATTGGCACGCAAGGCATTATCAATGTAGTGCGTCAAGGCAACATTTTCAATATCGTAGAGATTGTCTAAATGAAAGTAGGCTTCTGCCTTATCGATCCCGGAATCCTTAAGGCCGATAGTTTTCGTCGGTGTATCAATAGCATAATCATCTTCTGATAATGTCTTTACAAAACTATCTGCACGGTGATAAAGCTGATTTGTTTCTGTACTGACAGGACCTGAAACAATCAGCGGAGTTCTCGCTTCGTCAATCAGAACCGAGTCAACCTCATCGACCAGCGCAAAATTAAGCGGCCGCTGCACCATATTTTCCTTGCGGACTACCATGTTATCACGCAGATAGTCAAAACCGATTTCAGCATTGGTTGAATAGGTAATATCGCAATTATAAGCTTCACGTTTTTCACTAGAAGATTTGGCTGCCAAATTGATTCCGACAGACAGACCTAACCATGAATAGAGCTCTCCCATTTCAGTAGCATCACGCGTTGCCAAGTATTCATTGACAGTAACAACATGGACACCTTCGCCGGCAAGAGCATTGAGATAAACAGGCATTGTCGCTGTCAGGGTTTTTCCTTCCCCTGTCTTCATTTCAGGAACATCACCGTGGTGAAGCACCACACCGCCCATGATTTGTACACGGTAAGGATAGAGTCCTAAAACGCGTTTTGAAGCTTCACGAACAACAGCAAACGCTTCAGGCAGCAAATCATCTAAAGTTTCACCATTTTGATAGCGCTCTTTAAATTCCTCAGTCTTTGCTTGGAGTTTTTCATCTGAAAGAGCCTCCATTTCACCAGCATAACTTTCAACTTTTTTTGCTATTTTTGCTAATTTTCTTACTTCGCCTTTATCATTTTCAATGACAGTGCGCAGAATATTTGCCATTCTATATCCTTTCGATAGTATTATCGTTTTATTTTATCACAAATACAGCCCATATTCAAGAATCAGGCTGATGTTTAAAGGGCTAAAAATAGGATGGGCATAAACTCACTTTATAACAAAAAGACAATGACTGCTCATAATAGAAAAGGCTTAAAATCAATGTTTTAGAGAACTTGATTTTAAGCCTTTTGATTATTTTAGGAGCTTTTGCCCTACTGCTTAGACAAACTGAACTTTTCCTCTTTTATTCATTTGAATGACTGGCAATCATTTCCAAATCACCATCAAATTGCCAAGATTTAACATCGTTCGGCAGGATAAAATGATCACCTTTTTTTAGTGCGTAACTTTCTAAACCAACCTTAAGCTGCCCCTGACCAGCAAGCACACTGACTAAAAGATAAGGAGCCGTTTGCTCCATTCTGACGGAACCATTAATCTGCCACTTATAAACAGTAAAGAAAGGACTTGAAACCAAGACTGTTGTTTCAATATCTTGCAGCGCTAAACAAGCTGGTGTTGAATTCATGGGCTTGCCAATTGTCAAAACATCAATGGACTGTTCGATATGGAGTTTCCGCTTTCGTCCTTGAGCATCTTTGCGATCAAAATCATAAACGCGGTAAGTAGTATCGCTTGATTGCTGTGTCTCCAAAATCATGATTCCCTTGCCGATAGCATGCATAGTACCACTAGGGACATAGAAGAAATCCCCTGCCTTAACAGGAATTTTTGTCAAAAGACGGTCCCAATCGCCTGACGCAATCATCTGACGCAAGTCTTCTTTAGATTTAGCATGATGTCCATAGATAATCTCGGCTCCTTCTTCAGCTGAAATGACATACCAACACTCAGTTTTTCCTAATTCACCTTCGTGCGCCAAAGCATAAGTATCATCAGGATGAACCTGAACGCTCAGCCAATCGTTAGCATCTAAGATTTTAGTCAAAAGCGGAAAAACCGGACTCTTACTATTGGCAAATAAGTCTCTGTGCTCTGCATACAGTTTGTCCAGCGGCATTCCCTTATAGCGGCCGTTTTTAACAAGAGACACACCATTGGGGTGAGCTGAAATCGCCCAGTATTCTCCTGTCCTTTCACTAGGAATATCATAACCGAATTCTTTTTTTAAACGGTTGCCGCCCCAAATTTTTTCATGCATTTGTGATTGCAAAAACAAAGGTTCAGCCATTACATTTTCTCCTGTCATTTTTTCTCATTATATCACATTTTTTTAGCAAAAGAAAAAGACGCTGAGCAAACTCGCTTTAAACATCCAAGTTCTCACTGTGTCAAAAAAGTAACTGAGTAGGAAGAGCTGTTTACGCGCAATTGCTTCGCTTTTTTTAGTATCTTAACGTTCAGATATTTTCTTAGCCAAAGCAAAGTTACCAAAAGTTGCTGAGCCATTTTCAGCAATAGCTGGCGTTACAATATAATCTTCAAGATCTGGCACTGGCAGATATCCGTTCAATAGAGAATCAAATTTTTCCCGAACACGTTTAAGCATGTGTGGCTGTGCCATAACACCGCCACCAAATACGATTACCTGTGGACGATAAAGTAGCGTTGCCTGAACTGCAGCTTGTGCAATATAATAAGCCTGAACATCCCAAACATCAGAGTTCTTCTCAATCAGCTCCCCACGAATACCCGTACGTGCTTCAAGCGAGGGACCGGCAGCCATACCTTCTAAACATCCTCTATGGAAAGGACAAACACCTGTAAACTCATGTGCAACATCATGCGGATGAAGTGAGACATAGGTGTGACCAGCTTCTGTGTGACCACTTCCACCAATGAACTCCCCACGTTGAATAGCTCCTGCACCGATACCTGTACCAATGGTATAATAAACCAAGCTATCCACACCCTTGCGCACTAAAGTTTCCCCATAAGCAGAACTATTAACATCCGTTGTAAAATAGAAAGGAATTTTGAAATCCTTGGCAATTAAACCAACTAGATCAACGTTAGCCCAATTTGGTTTTGGTGTTGAGGTGATGTAACCATAGGTATCTGAATTTTCATCAATATCAATCGGACCAAATGAACCGATAGCAACCGCTGCTAATTGGTCCTCAAAACGTTTAAAGAAAGCAACTGTCTTTTCAACCGTTTCATAAGGCGTTGTTGTAGGAAATTGTACTTTTTCCACCACTTCAAAATTTTCATCACCAACGGCACAGACAAATTTTGTACCTCCAGCTTCCACGCTGCCATATAATTTAGACATAGTAAACCTCGAATCTTTTTTGCTTCAATATCCAGTAGCTGCCCCTGCCTGCAAAAGCACCATTCTATAGGGAACTACTTTTTTTATTATACCATAATTAAAGGAACTGCTGAGAAAGAATTCTGCTTTTAATCTGGCAGAATAAAAATAAAAGGCTGAGGCTAGTATATGTGTACTAACCCCAGCAAAAGCTGTTATTTTTTAACTTCCAGCAAGTTGTCGCCAACTTCCACTGTCCCTGAAGAAACAGGTGAAACTGATGTATAATCTGCTGTGTTAGTAATGATAAACATCGTTGTATCGTCAAGACCGGCTTGTGCAATCTTAGCACTGTCAAATGTTCCCAGAACATCGCCTTTTTTAACCTTTTGATCAGCTTTTACTTTCTGGTCAAAGCCATCGCCATTCATAGATACTGTATCAATACCGATATGAATCAGAATTTCTGCTCCCTTATCAGATTTAATACCGTAGGCATGACCTGTGTCAAATGCGATTTGAATTGTACCGTCAACCGGTGCATAGACCGTGTTGCCGCTAGGTTTGACAGCAACACCTTTACCCATAGCTTCGCTGGAGAAGACGGGATCACTTACAGATTTAAGGTCTACGACTTCACCCGCAAGAGGAGCTGCCAGAATTTCGTCAGCCACTGCTGCTTCTTGTTTTACAGGAGCTGCGGCAGCATCAGTGGTATCAGCTGCAACTGAACCGTGTTCTTCCACATCAGCTTCAGCAGCTGCAACAGCTGCTTCAACCTCGAAGACTTGAGCTTCTTTAGTTTTACCATAGTAATACGTGATAGCAAAAGCAATAGCAAATGAAATCACTTCACAAATCAGATAAAATGGAATTGATTTAGGATTGATAGAGATAAGACCGAGTATACCGGCTGAACCCAATGATACAGCAATAACATTAAAGAGTCCTGCGATAGCTGCAGCGATAGCTGAACCTATCAAGGCACAGAAGAATGGGAAGCGGTATTTGAGGTTAACCCCAAAGACAGCAGGTTCTGTAATACCGAGCAAAGCAGAAATACCAGCTGAACTTGACAAACCTTTTGTTTTAGAATTCTTAGTCAAGAAGAAAATGGCAAAGGCTGCAGCTGCTTGAGCCATATTGGCCATTGAAGCGACAACAAAGATGAAGTCTCCTGAACCTTGTCCGGCTTTATAAGAATTAAGCAAGATTGTTTCAAATGCTGGGAAGGACTGGTGAAGACCTGTAACAACAATTGGTGTATAGAAAGCACCGAAGATACCCATACCAAGGAATCCTAAAGTATTATACAGCCAAACCAGACCGTTTGCTACCCAGTCAGATACCTGACCGAAGACCGGACCAATCAGAGCAAAGGTTAAGAAACCTGTGATGATCATAGTGAAGAGCGGCGTAAAGGTAAAGTCAACTGCTGAATGCAGGTGTTTGTGGAACCATTTTTCAATGATACACATAACCCAAACGGCGATAATCGCTGGAATGACTTGGGAAGTGTATTGAGCGGCATGCAAATGCCATCCAAAGAAGTTCCAATCAAGCGTTGTTCCTGCTGCTTTTACGATAACTTCATTCAACTCTTGCGAACACATCATAAGTCCGAGGGCTGCCCCTAAGAATTGATTACCACCGAAGCGTTTGGAAGTTGAGATACCAAGTAAGACTGGCATGTAAATAAATGGCGCATCTGATAAGACTGTCAGCATGTCAGAGATACCAGAAACTTGTGGGAATTGTTGAATCAATGATTGGGAACCAAACAGGCCTTCTGATTTGAAGATATTGTTAACCGCCATCAAAAGACCACCTGCAACAAGGGCAGGAATGATTGGTACAAAGATTTCAGACAAAACCTTGATGAAAGCCATAACTGGATTTGGTTTGTGACCTTCGGCTGCAATCTTCTTCACATCTTCAGTAGAAACTTCCTTCAGACCCGCTTGTTTGATCAACTCAGCATAAACATGGTTAACATCACCAGCCCCAATGATGACTTGGTATTGACCATCCATTTTAAAAGTCCCTTTAACATCAGAATTGTTGTCAAGAGCTTGTTGGTTAACCTTCGTATCATCTTTTAAAACGAGACGAAGACGAGTGGCACAGTGTGCACCAGCGACGAGATTATCTTTACCGACAGCTGCGATGACTTCGCTAGCTACTTTGCCATAATCCATTTGCAAAAAACTCCTTTAATTTTTTGATTTTTGAAAGCGTTTTTTTACTTTCCACGCTTTATATTTTATCATTTTTTCATAATATGTCAATCGTTTTACATAAAAAAGTCACTTTTTGCAGTAAAATATTGATTTTTAAGAAGAAAACGTCTAGTATATAATATAGAATTATATGATGGAGGCACTATGTCATTAACAACTGAACAAAAGTACAAACCTTATGATAAATGGACAGAGGAAGAGGTTCAGAAAATTAAAGAAAATGCTGCTAGTTCCCCTTGGCATACGGTATTTCATGTTGAACCGGCCTATGGTCTTCTCAATGATCCCAATGGCTTCTCCTATTTTAAAGGAAAGTGGCAGCTCTTTTACCAGTATTTCCCATTTGGTGCTGCTCACGGTCTCAAGTCCTGGGTACAGACAGAGTCAACCGACTTAATCCATTTTAAAGAGACAGGAACAATTTTATACCCGGATACATCCTTGGACAGCCACGGAATGTACTCAGGTTCTGCCATGCAGTTTGGCGATAAACTGTTCATCTTTTATACAGGCAATGTCCGCGATGAAAACTGGGTGCGGCATACCTATCAAAATGGCGGTTTGCTCGACAGCAGCGGACATTTAGAAAAAGTCCCTCAAACGCTGATTGCTAAGCCAGATGATGTGACTGAACATTTTCGTGACCCGCAGATTTTCTTCTACAAGGGTGACTACTACGCTATTATCGGTGCTCAAAGCCTTGATAAAAAAGGATTTATCAAGCTTTATAAGGCTTTGAACAACAGTTATAAAGAATGGGCTTTTGTAGGGGATCTGGACTTTGACAACGATGCCACCTCTTACATGATTGAATGTCCTAATCTAGTTTTTGTAGACGACCAGCCGGTTCTTCTTTACTGTCCTCAGGGGCTGGACAAAAAGGTCATTAGCTATGACAATATTTATCCAAACATGTATAAAATAGGTCAAACGTTTGACACAGAAAAGGCCGCCCTCATCAACCCTTCTGAGATTCACAATTTAGATTATGGCTTTGAAGTCTATGCAACCCAAGCCTTCAACGCACCTAACGGCCAGGCCTTGTCTATCAGCTGGATCGGACTGCCGGATGTGGAATATCCAACCGATAAATATGATTACCAAGGAGCCATGAGCCTGGTCAAAGAACTGACGATTAAAGACGGAAAATTGTACCAATATCCTGTTGATGCCATTACCAGCCTGCGTCAGGAAGAAAAAACTTTTACCAATATGAGCTCAACCAACAATACTTATGAGCTGGAGCTGACCTTTGACAAGGACAGCCGCAGTGAAATTATTTTATTTGCTGACCAAAATGGCAGGGGCTTATCGGTAGTTGTCGATACTAAAAAAGGAGAGATTCTGCTGGATCGCTCCCAGGCAGGAGAGCAGTATGCTCTTGAATACGGTACAACTCGTTCCTGTGCGATTGACAATGAAGTTACAACTGCAAATATTTTCATCGATAAATCAATTTTTGAAATTTTCATCAATAAGGGAGAAAAAGTATTTACAGGCCGTGTCTTCCCACATGCAGACCAGAATGGTATCGTTATCAAGCAGGGACAGCCAATTGGTAAGTACTTTGAATTAAACTATTAACTTATGGTTACAAAATTAACAGATGTTGCAGCATTAGCGGGTGTCAGTCCTACTACTGTTTCCCGCGTGATTAATAACAAAGGCTATCTTTCAAAGAAAACCATTCAAAAGGTCAATGAGGCCATGCGTGAACTCGGCTATAAACCCAATAATCTCGCCAGAAGTCTGCAGGGAAAATCATCCAAGCTGGTTGGCCTGATTTTCCCTAACATTAGCCATATCTTTTATGCCGAATTAATTGAACATTTGGAGCGCGAGCTGTTTGACAAAGGCTACAAGACCATTATCTGCAACAGTGAGCATGATTCTGACAAGGAACGCGAATACTTGGAAATGCTGGAAGCCAATCAGGTGGACGGCATTATTTCTGGCAGCCATAATTTAGGAATTCCTGATTACGACCGTGTCACTGCTCCTATTATTTCCTTTGACCGTAATCTCTCTCCCAATATCCCTGTTGTTTCATCCGATAATTTTCAAGGCGGAGCTCTGGCTGCCCATACTTTAGAGCAGGCTGACTGCAAACGAATTGTCATGATTACCGGCAATGATGACAGCTGCTCGCCGACAGCCCTGCGCCGAACAGGCTTTAGCTCTGTCCTGCCCGATTCTTATTTCATTAACGTTTCCAGCGACTATTCTCCCGTTCGCAAGGAAATGGAAATCAAAAATATTCTTGATCGTTTTCAGCCGGACGGTATTTTTACTTCTGATGACCTGACAGCTATGCTGGTGATGAAAGTCGCCAATGAACTGAATATCAAGATTCCTGAAAACTTAAAATTAATCGGCTATGATGGAACTGCCTTCATTGAAAATTATCTGCCTCAGCTGACGACCATTAAGCAGCCCATTCACGATATTGCTCAGCTGACCGTTGAGCTGCTGCTTAAAAAAATTGCAGGACAGACCATAAGTGAAAAAGAACATAAACTTCCCATAGCACTGCTATCTGGCAGGAGCATTTAAAAACTCACAAAGCTAACGCTTTGTGAGTTTTTAAATAACAAAATCATCTGTCACCGCTGGTTTTAAGAGCCACGCCTGCAAGTCCAGATGAGAACTTGCACTGTAATAAGCTTCCTGTTTAGTAGGATACAGATGGGAGGTAAAGGTTACCTGCCCGTCATTGATAAATATTTCAACGGAGCTCTTATCAATATAGACAGCAAGCTTGGTCAGTCCATCTTCCAAGGGAACCGTTAAACACTCCCCAAGCTCTGCATTGAAATGCTGATCCATCTGACTGCGGTCAACTGTACAGAGTTTTGTTTGACTGTCATAGGAAATACAAAAACCGCCGCTGCCATCTTTCTTGCTGAACAGTTTCAGTTCAAAGTCTTGTCCCTGATGGTTTGACACCTCCAATTCACAGACTCTAGGCAGCTCTTCATCTAAAACCACAGCCTTCTCTCGAAGCGAGGCAAGTCCTGGCACGGGCCGCTGAAGCAAGCGATTGTTTACAAGGCGCAGCTCACGCGGCAGGGTCAGACTGCCCTCCCAGTCTTCTGCTTCAGTTGGGTAGTGATTATCTGGCAGTCCCATCCAAGCTGTTAAAACAGCTCTGTCAGGGTCTCCGTTATTGGCTGCAAACTGGGCGGCGTAAAAATCAAAGCCGTAATCCAGATGGCGATAATTTCCTTCTGCTGTGAACGTTAAGTTCTTATAATCCATTTTCCCAAGCAAATAAATATTGTGGTTAGTACTTTGGTTGCGATTCGGCAGGGTCGTGTACTGGGGTGAAAAAACTAAAACATCCTTACCAGAAATGCGCTCGATAGATGGGCACTCCCACATACCACCTAAGTCTTCAAAACCCGGAACCCGCAGTTCACCAACAAAAGTCCAGCCTTCCAGCAAGGAATCCGAACTGTAAATTAAAACCTTCCCCTTAAGGTCTTTAGACTGGGCTCCCAAAAGAATGTAATATTTTTGAGTTTCTTCATCATAAACAACCTTGGGATCACGCTGGTGTTCCGTATAATTTTCATGAGGGCCAAAAAGAGGCTGAGGAGCTTTAATCAGCTCACCGGAATCTTCTAACTTGGCAACACAGGTATAGGGTGTCCGTACCCAGTCTTCATCACGATGGTTTCCTGTATAAAAAAGGTAGAGATCGTCTCCTGTCGAAAAGCCCGAACCAGAATGCACCCCTTTATTGTCATAGAAAGAATCCGGATAAATACCAACACCGCAGTTTTTCCAATGAACCAAATCTTTTGATGCCGTATGATACCAATACTTTAAGCCGTGCACAGCACCCCACGGGCACCACTGGTAAAAAAGGTGCCAGACACCCTTATGATAAACAAAACCATTGGGATCGCTCGATAAGCCTGTAATAGGTTGTAGATGATAAGTTTGCCTGTAATCAGATTCCTTGATACTCTCGTAAAGTCCGAGAATATCATCTGCACCTTGCAGCACACGGTAACGCTCTTCCCGCGTCCATTCCTTCATTTTCTTCTCCTTTGGTTAAAAACAGATACTTCCATTATAACGTATGCGCTTTCATTTTTCAATCATTCTTTTTCATACAAAAACAGTGGCCGCTGCTGACCACTGTCATAGAAACTATTTTCACCTAAATGTTGATATATTTGGTAATAGCAAAAAAGCCCGGCTGCTTTTTGCGCTTTGGTTAGCAGCAAAAATGTCAGCTCAGGCTCTTTATTTTTTCTCAGCAATAAACTGACTTAGGACACCATTGATAAATTTACTGGATTTTTCGTCAGCATATTTTTTTGAAATTTCAATGATCTCATTCAGAGCGACACGTTCTGGGGTCTCCTCATAATATTTAATTTCATATAAGCCCAGGCGCAGCAAATTTTTATCAACTAGTGTCAGACGAGACAGCGTCCAGCCTGCTTTAAGATGCTGGGAAATACTTTTATCTAGGTCTTCTCTATACTCAGATACCCCTTGAACTAAGGCCAGAAGGAACAAAGGCAGGTCAGCTTCTTTCACATCAGCCTTGTCATAAGTATAAGCAAAATCTGCGGCCTTGAAACTGTCACCGCCAAATTCTAAAGAAAAGAGTGCCTGAAAGGCACGTTCACGAAGATCACGTCTGGAATCAATAAATACACTAGCCATCAAGAAAATCCTCATCAAACAGGGTTTTCATATCAGGTTTTGGTGTTTTTTCAGGGACGATACCAACAACATGGACATTAACTGCTGAAAGACTGACTTCTGCCATATCATAAACCGCCGCCTTAACAGCTTGCTGAATCTCAATAGAAACTGCCGGTACATTAACACCGTATTGCAGATAAACATAAATATCAGCGTTAACGGTTCCGTCTTCTTCTGTCTGAAGATAAACGCCTCGTCCATGAGCAACCTTGCTAAGGCTGTCAGCTACTTTTTTATTATGAAGTGAATGGACACCTTCAACCTTGGTCGTCGCGATGCCTGTAATTACTTCAAGTACACGTGGAGAAATGACAATTTCTCCAATCATTTCATTTGCCATCATGCTATCCTTTCTAATAAAGTTTACAAATCCGGCTTTATTTAAGCACGAGAAACGTAAGTACCTTCTGCTGTATTGATAATCAGCTTCTGACCAACTTCAATGAAGTCTGGCACATTGACAACAAGACCTGTTTCAAGCGTTGCAGGTTTTCCTGAGCCTGTTACAGTTGCCCCCTTAATGGATGGCTGTGTATCCGTAACGGCCAGCTCAACAGTTGTTGGTATGGTCACACCGATAACTTCTGTCCCGTAAAACTGAATTTTAACTTCTGAGTTTTCCAAAATGAATTTCAACTCTTCTGCCACATTGGCAACCGGAATTTCATACTGCTCATAATTTTCTGTATCCATGAAATAAGCTGTATCATCCATTTGATAAAGGTATTGAGCAGGACGTGTTTCAATGATAGCCTGTTCAAATTTTTCTTCCGGACGGTAAGTTGTATCAAAAGTCGAACCCGTACGGACATCGCGCAGTTTCATGCGCATAACAGTATTGCCTTTACCTGGTTTATGATGGCTGGCTTCAAGCACCTTAATCAATTTACCGTCATTGGTCTCAAAAGTCATGCCAGCCTTAAGCTTACTTGCTTCAATCATTTTTTCTATACCTCTTTACAAAATATTATCATCTCATTCTACCATAATGTCACAGCATTCTCAAATGTTTTCTGAGCCTGGCTGCTCTTGCTGCCCTAGATGAATTTCCGGTACATCATGCTGAAAATAAGGAACATTTTTAGCTTCTAACAGTTCAATGGCAAAAGGATGAGGACGGTAGGCCGTCTTATAGGTAATCTTGCTGATCCCCGCCTGCAGGAGTGCTTTAGTGCAGTTGATACATGGAAAATGCGTGACGTAAATTTCAGTATTATTAGTCGAAATACCTTCTTTAGCACACTGAATGAGCGCGTTCATCTCAGCATGAACCGTTCGAATACAGTGCCCGTCTTCCATTTGATGACCAGCTTCATCACAATTATCCGTATCAGACACACCGCCATTGTAGCCCGTCGCAATGATTCGCTTATTTTTAACCAATACAGCACCGACATAAGCGCGATTGCAGGTTGAACGCTTAGAAATCAGCTCCGCATTAGCCATGAAATAATCCTGCCAGGATAGCCTTTTTGTTACCGTCATATAAACCCCTTCACATAAGTAAAATCAACAAAATATTTAAAAAAATTTCTCTTATTGCAAGCACCGATGATTGATGGAATAGTTTGATTAATTCAAAACAATTAACTCTTTGGGTGCTAATGTCAGAACCTCACAGCCGTCCTCAGTAATAAGGAGATCATCTTCAATCCTGACACCATACTTATTCTCTAAATAAATCCCCGGTTCATCTGTCAGAACCATCCCTGCTTTAATAGTATCATCGGATTTTCCAAAATAGGGAACCTCATGAATGTCCAGACCAATTCCATGACCGATGCCATGCGTAAAATACGCTCCATAACCAGCTGCATCAATCACCTCACGCGCAATCTGGTCATAAGCACGATAAGTCACCCCGGCTTTAGCAGATGCAATCAACGCCTGATTGCTCCGCAGGACAATCTCATAGACTTCCCGCTCCTGATCGCTCGCTTGTCCAATATGGACCGTCCGCGTCATGTCAGAAACATAGTGATTATAATAGCAGCCAAAGTCAAGGGTCAGCATCTCGCCTCTTTGAATGACCTTGTCTGACGCTACTCCATGGGGCATAGCAGAGCGGTAACCCGATGCGACAATTGTTTCAAAGGATACACCACTGGCACCGTATTTTCGCATGCGAAAATCTAAGAAATTAGCCACATCCAACTCAGTTGTTTGCCCTGGTTTAATGAAATCAAGTACATCTAGGAAGGCTCGATCGGAAATCTGACAGGCATGACGGATGGTTTCAACTTCATCAGCATCCTTGATCATACGTAATTTTTCTACAAAATTAGTCAGAGCAAGCAAACGGTACTCTGTAAAAGTTGCCGTTAATTCCTGATAATAAGCATAGGAAACTTCACTGTCAAAACCAATCACGGAAAGTTTATCATCTTTGATAATCTTAGCAATTTCTGCCAGTGCTGAACGTGTTTCGATAATATCAAATCCTGTAATAGCTTGCTCAGCAAGCAGACTATAACGGGCATCTGTTAGAAAAAGACGGCGGTTTTTACTAATAAAAACTGTTCCCGCTGTTCCCCAAAAGCCTGTTAGATAATAAATATTTTTAAGATTGGTTACCAGAACTGCATCACAGCCGGCATCAGCCAGCGCAGCTTCTACTTTTTGAACTCTGTGTTTCATGAAAAGATCTCCTGTATTCTTGCTTATAAGTTTATCATGAATTTAATAGATTTAAAAGGGCCGAGAAGAATCTGTCAACAACTGGCTCTTAGAAATGAAAAGTGGGATAATATTGATAGAAACAATGGAGGTAATCATATGATTTGCAACGAATGTTATGTCGCGGAAAACAGGGCAACACCTTTACTTCATCCGAAAGAGTGCTTAGAAAATCACACGCAATACATTTGTGGAAGCTGCGGGAGATGTATTTGTATTGAACAGACCGAAAAAGGGTTACAGAGATGGCAATTCCCGTTTAAATCCCTAGAAATCGCTAAGCTTTATTTGAGAACAGCAGATTTTACCATGAAGCAGTGCTGCGGTATTTATGAAATTCAAAACAGCAACGGAAGGTTTTCTTATAAAATCTTTACAGATAAAAATACTATGCTGGCTTATCTCAAAAAGAACAAGGATAAGAGCTGTATAAGCGGCAAACCGCTCTTTTCAACATCTGATTATAGAGAATTTCCTAATACAGAAATCAGAAAACTTACGGCTGAAGAAGTTAGAAAATATTTATCCCAACAGCAACAGACATGATGCAGGACAGTTCAGCTGTCTTTGGTCAATTTATTCAATAAATGGGATTCTCACTCAGTAGAGCAAAGTGAAGGCAACAATCTATAAATTTGATTTTTAAAGAGTATAAGATAGCAGTAAAACAAAAAGAAACAGGGTGGGACTTTCATGATTATAATAATCATAAAGATCCTGCCCTTTGCTGTTATTTTAACTTATTTTTTAAATACTGACCTGTAAAGCTGTCCGGTACTTGAGCCACCTCTTCTGGTGTTCCGGTCGCAATAACCTGACCGCCGCCAACTCCGCCTTCAGGACCTAAGTCAATAATGTGATCTGCTGTTTTAATCACATCCAAATTATGCTCAATGACTAGCACCGTATTGCCATCATCCACAAAACGCTCTAAAACTTTAAGAAGTCTGGCAATATCATCTGTATGCAGCCCAGTAGTCGGCTCATCAAGAATATAGAAGCTCTTGCCAGTCGAACGTTTATGGAGTTCACTGGCCAGTTTCATCCGCTGCGCTTCCCCGCCTGACAGAGTAGTTGCTGGCTGTCCCAGTGTCACATAGCCCAGTCCAACATCCTTGATGGTTTGGATCTTACGGGCAATCTTAGGAATAGGTGCGAAAAATTCCGCCGCATCGTTGACTGTCATATCAAGGATTTCTGCAATATTTTTCTCCTTGTAATGAACTTCCAAGGTTTCACTGTTGTAACGGGTGCCGTGGCAGACTTCACAAGGCACATAGACATCCGGAAGGAAGTGCATTTCAATCTTGATAATGCCATCACCCGAGCAAGCCTCGCAGCGCCCGCCTTTAACATTGAAAGAGAACCGCCCCTTCTTATAACCGCGAATTTTAGCTTCGTTAGTTTGAGCAAAGAGGTCCCGAATATCATCAAAGACACCTGTATAGGTGGCAGGATTTGATCGCGGTGTACGACCGATGGGGCTTTGGTCAATATCAATTAAACGATCAATATGTTCAATTCCAGAAATAGACTTGTATTTACCAGGTTTTTCGGAATTACGGTTAAGCTTTTGCGCAATGACTTTCTTTAAAATACTGTTAACAAGGGTTGATTTTCCAGAACCCGAAACACCTGTCACAGCGATAAATTTTCCAAGGGGGAATTTGACATTAATATTTTGCAGGTTATTTTCTGCTGCTCCCTTGATTTCAATGAAACGGCCCTTTCCCTTACGGCGTTCCAAAGGCAGAGGAATTTTCTTCTTGCCGGATAAATATTGGCCAGTAATGGATTTTTTATTTCTGGCAACCTGCTTAGGTGTTCCCGAAGCAACAATTTCACCACCTAAAGCACCTGCTCCCGGTCCAACATCAACCAGCCAGTCTGCTGCCATCATAGTATCCTCGTCGTGCTCAACCACAATTAAAGTATTGCCCAGATCGCGCATTTTCTTAAGACTGGAAATGAGACGATCGTTATCTCTTTGGTGCAGACCAATAGAAGGTTCATCTAAAATATAAAGTACACCGCTTAGATTGGAGCCAATCTGCGTTGCTAAGCGAATGCGCTGACTTTCCCCTCCTGATAGAGTTCCTGCCGAGCGTGATAAAGTTAAATAATTAAGGCCAACATTATTAAGAAAAGTCAAGCGGTCCTTAATTTCTTTGACGATTGGTGTCGCGATAGTTTTTTCATTTTCTGATAATTCCAAATGCGTCAGCAAAGCCAGATGATCTGCGATAGATAGCTCAGATACCTGACCAATATTTATCCCTTTTTCACCACCAACTCGAACACTGAGCGCTTGGTCATTGAGGCGGTAACCCTGACAAGTAGCACAGGTCAGCTCATTCATATAACCGCGCATCACATTGCGGGTGAAGTCACTGTTGGTTTCATGATACCGCCGGCTGATGTTGCTAACAACACCTTCAAAAGGAATATCAATATCTCTGACACCGCCAAATTCATTCTCATAATGAAAATGAAATTCTTTGCCATCCGAACCGTACAAGACAAGCTTTTTATCCTCGTTCGACAGATTTTTCCAAGGTTTATCCATATCTACAGCAAAAGCTTCCATGGCTTGTTCTAACATTTGTGGATAGTAATTTGAAGAGATAGGGTTCCAAGGAGCAAGCGCTCCTTCTCTCAACGTTTTGGTCTCATCGGGAATGACTAAATCTAAGTCCACCTCTAATTTGATACCCAGACCGTCACAAGTTGGACAGGAACCAAAAGGTGCGTTGAAAGAAAAGAGGCGCGGTTCCAGCTCAGGTACTGTAAAGCCACATACAGGGCAGGAATAATGCTCCGAAAAGATTAATTCACTGCCATTCATAGTATCAATCATAACATAGCCATCACCTAAGCGCAGGGCTGCTTCGATAGAATCAAACAGCCGTCCGCGAATGCCCTCTTTTTGTACCAAGCGGTCAACAACTACTTCAATATTGTGCATCTTGCTTTTGGAGAGTTCTGGAACTTCTGCTATATCAAAAATATCACCGTCAACCCGCACGCGAACATAGCCGTCCTTTTGAATCCGTTCAAAAACAGACTTATGCTGACCCTTTTTCCGTCGGACAACAGGAGCCAAAATCTGCATGCGCGTCCGCTCAGGCAAGTTCAGCACCTGATCCACAATCTGCTCTACAGACGAAGCTGTAATCGCACCATGGCCGTTTTTACAGTAAGGCACACCGACTCGCGCATACAAAAGACGAAGGTAATCATTGATTTCTGTAACTGTCCCAACTGTTGAACGCGGATTTTTACTGGTCGTTTTTTGGTCTATGGAAATGGCGGGGCTGAGACCGTCAATTGAATCCACATCGGGCTTATCCATATTTCCCAAAAACTGTCTGGCATAGGCCGACAGACTCTCAACATAACGGCGCTGACCTTCAGCGTAGATGGTATCAAATGCAAGGCTTGATTTCCCAGAGCCCGACAGGCCTGTCATAACAATCAGCTTATCACGCGGAATCTCCACATCAATATTTTTTAAATTATGAGCACGCGCTCCATGAATAATTAACTTGTCTTGCATAATAAATTGAGCCTTCTCTCTAATCTTATCTTTTTATTATAACAAATATTTAAGAATCAGTTACCCCAAAATGTTTCAAATGTAGTATAATAAAACAGTATGCATTAAATAAATGAAGAGGAGGGCTTGTCATGAAGCAAATGTTTCTTTCAACAGCAACAGAATTCAAAGAAATTGAAACGTTCGAGCCAGGTGCTTGGATTAATTTGGTCAACCCCTCCCAGGAAGAATCACTACAGATTGCCGAAAGATTTAACATTGATATCACAGACTTAAGAGCACCTCTCGATGTTGAAGAAACTTCCCGTGTTTCCGTTGAAGATAATTATACCCTTATTATCGTAGACGTACCTACATCTGAAGAGCGCAATAACAGAAGTTATTATATTACAATTCCTTTAGGTATTATTGTTACAGAAACGGCTGTTATTACAACTTGTTTGGAACCCTTAACGCTCTTTGACAATTTCTTGAACCATCGGATACGCAATTTTTATACCTTTATGAAGACACGCTTTGTCTTTCAGCTCCTTTACCGAAATGCAGGACTCTACCTGACCGCCCTGCGTTCCATCGATCGGCAAAGTGACAAAATTGAGGCTCAACTGGAAAAAGCGACACGTAACGAGCAACTGATCGATATGATGGAGCTGGAAAAATCCATTGTCTACCTGCGAGCTTCCCTCAAGCTCAATGAACGGATTGTCAAAAAACTCTCCAGCAGCACATCCAGCCTCAAAAAGTATGTTGAAGACGAGGATCTATTGGAAGACACCCTAATTGAGACCCAACAGGCCATTGAAATGGCTGGCATTTATGAAAATGTCCTTAATGTCATGACAGAAACCTCAGCCTCAATCATTTCCAACAACCAAAACACCATTATGAAGACCTTGGCGTTGATGACCATGGCGCTTGATATTCCAACCGTTATCTTTTCTGCCTATGGCATGAACTTTCAAAACAACTGGCTGCCCTTAAACGGCATGGACCATGCCTTCTGGTACATCGTTTTAATCGCAGCAGCTATGAGCTCAATCGTCGTTATCTACTTTATTAGAAAAAAATGGTTCTAAATGGGTAAGAATGTCGGACACTAAAACTGTCTCGACATTCTACCGGCATCCGCTATCGGGCGCTATGCCGTACCCATTTACTGGGACAGGCGATCAAATAATATCGATTTGTCCGCCTGTCCGGCGTAACTCTTCCTGTAATGTCGGACATTAAAACTGTCTCGACATTCTACCGGCATCCGCTATCGGGCGCTATGCCGTACCCTCTTGCTGCTACAAGCGGTAAAACAAGATTGATTTACTCTCTTGTGCGGCCTAACTGTTTTTTTACTGTCGGACACTAAAAAGTGTCAGGCCTCTTTTACCCCACTGTCTTCTTATTTAGATTTTTACAAACAGGAGAACTCTAACACATGGATTTACAAAATCTTACTAAAAAAAATCAAGAATTTATCAATATTGTCACCCATCAATTCAGTCAAGCTGGCAAATCTGACGACGACATCAAGGCTATCCTTGAAGAGTACCTGCCAGAAATTTTAGAAAAACAAAAGCAGGGAATTCCTGCTCGATCTTTTCTCGGCGCTCCGAGTGCCTGGGCAGCTAATTTCATTGAAGATGATGAAGACAAAGCAAATAAGCCTGCTCCCAAAAATACCAATCCTTGGCTGATGTGGCTGGATACTTCGCTCTTCTTCCTTGCCATTGTCGCTTTAGTAACAGGACTGTTACATTTCTTCAGTAAACAGGCACCGACCTATGGTATTGTGTCAATTCTCTTCATCGGTTTTGGCGGCGGTGCAGTCATGTTTGCAAGCTATCACTTTGTCTATCGGCATTCCGGCAAACCTAAAGAAGAACGGCCAAGCCTGTTGAAATCATTGGGCATTCTGATCCTCTTTATGTTTTTATGGATGCTGCTCTACACAGCATCGAGTTTGTTACCGGCAGCTGTCAATCCTAAACTCTCAGGCCCTGTTCTGCTTATTTTCGGAGCCCTTGTCTTTGGTATTCGCTACCTGCTTAAAAAGAAATATAATATTGAAAATACATTAGCTCCGCAGCAAAGTGCAAAATAATTTTCACCGGTAAATATGACAGTTTAGACACAAAAAATGACCACTTGGAAAGAAAGCGGTCATTTTTATAAATTTTTATGCTATAGTTAATACATGGAGATAAGATATATTTTTGATGATAAGCTAGCACTCGGTGTTACGGAAATTCACTTAAACTCTAAACACTAGTCTGTTGAGGTATTTTCAGAAAAGGAAGTTTTCTTTTTAAATATCACCGATATTATTTTCATCGAAATCATAATCGTAAGACCTATGTGCATACGGCAAACAAGGTCTATCAAAGCAGGCTGAATCTGCGTGATTTCCTAGACCTGCTGCCTGATTATTTCCAGCACATTGGGCAAGAGTCAAATGGCTAACAGTCTTGGGAGCTCTGCCATCAATAAATCTTTTTCGTCCACACCAAAAATCAGCTTCAGAAATTCAGCCAAAACAACTTGGGTTTCTCGAAACTATTACAAAGAATTAATCATGAAAAAGGAGTTTATTATGAAAAAAGGGTACTTATGGTATTTGCTGCTATTGCTGCTCGCCGTTTATTTTATCGCTATCGCCTTCGTTCCCTCTCTGCATCTGATTCTTGATGGCACGTTGCTTTTAGCCCTGCTCTTTGGCCTTTTTGGACTGAGCAAGCGCAATTTGATTTTGTTCTTTATCGGATTGGGATTCTTAAGCATTTACCTTAAAGATGTCTTTCATTTTACCTACTCTACCACTCCGCTCTTTGCTGGCATTGTTCTTGTCGGTATCGTCCTGCATAATCTGATTATCCCCCGCAGCTCCTATACTTATAAGAGCAAAAGCACTTCCCATCACCATTTTGAAAACGAAAAAAGCGCCAGTTATATTGACAATGAAACCGATCTTTATCTTAGGACATTTTTTTCAGAAAATACCACTTATGTTAGCTCCAAACAACTAACCAACGTTTACATCAACACTAAATTCGGCGAGCAGTCGATCGATTTCACTCAGGCACAATTTATGACTGATTCTCCTGAGATCCGGCTTGATATTGCCTTTGGTCAGACGAATATCCGTATCCCCGGCAACTGGCGCATTGTCAATAAAACAAGCACTCCCTTTGCCTCCATTTCTTTTTCAGGCATCCCTGATACTAGCAGTGATAGCGATATTATATCTGTTGCACTGACAGGCACAGTTGCCCTAGGAGAAGTTGATATTCAATATTAAAAAGAGAGTGGGACAGACAGCCATGATTGCACAACAATCATCGCGCTTTGTCCCAGCCTCTTTGCAATTTTATTTTTTGCTATGTCCTGCAAAATAAGATGCTACCAAGTGAATCATCCAAATTAAGACTAAAATATGTGGCAAGTAACTAAGTCCTGCTACAGGCACCCAATGACAAAGAAAAGCTAGATTGTTAGTGTTGCACAAATATTGAATATGTCTTTAGACATTGCTATTTCCTTTCAAAAGTATTCTAAATCTTTCTCTTAATTCCCATTATTTAACATTTATTCTATGAAAATTTAGTTTTGCTTCTCTTTCCTTATCTCAAGTACAAGGAAAAATGGCAGTTCCTATCCTTTTCACGTTTTTAGAAGACAAACTAAAAAGACCCCTCAAGGTCTTTTTATTAATCTTCATTTACAAAAGGCATAAGTGCCATTACGCGAGCGCGTTTGATTGCAGTTGTTACTTTACGTTGGTTCTTAGCTGAAGTACCTGTTACGCGGCGTGGAAGAATTTTTCCGCGCTCTGAAACAAAACGGCTAAGCAATTCAGTATCTTTATAATCAACATATTCAATCTTGTTAGCTGCGATATAGTCAACTTTTTTACGGCGTTTAAATCCGCCACGACGTTGTTGAGCCATGTTTTTCTCCTTTATATTATTGTTGTTTCAAGTTTTATACTTGAGTTGTCCATATCCATTAGAATGGTAGATCGTCATCTGAAATGTCCATTGGATTTGAATTACCAAATGGGCTTTCGTCACGACCAAAGTTAGGTGTTTGTGATTGTGAAGCATCCTGCTGGGAAGAGAAATTACTTCCGCCAAAATTGCCGCCAGTATTATAACTACCCGATTGAGCTTCACGTGTAGCACGGCTTTCCAAAATTTGGAAATTGTCAGCAACAACCTCTGTGACATAAACACGCTGACCCTGCTGATTTTCATAATTACGGGTTTGAATACGGCCTGTAATTCCAAGCAGGGTACCTTTTTTAGCCCAGTTGGCTAAATTTTCAGCCTGCTGGCGCCAAATCACGATATTAATGAAGTCAGCTTCACGTTCACCATTTTGATTTTTAAAATTACGGTTAACCGCAAGCGTGAAAGTTGCAACAGCTTGATTACTTGGAGTGTAACGAAGCTCAGCATCACGAGTCATGCGACCAACAAGTACTACATTATTAATCATAAACTACCACTACTTTCTTAAGCGTCAAGTTTAACGATCATATGACGAAGAATATCACCATTGATTTTTGACAGACGGTCAAACTCGTCAAGAGCTACGGCGTCCTCAGCCTCAACATTGACAATATGGTAGAGTCCTTCACGGAAATCTTGGATTTCGTATGCAAGACGGCGTTTTTCCCAATCTTTTGATTCAACAACAGTTGCACCGTTGTTGGTCAAGATAGAGTCAAAGCGTTCTACCAAAGCATTCTTTGCTTCTTCTTCAATGTTTGGACGAATAATATAAAGAATTTCGTACTTTGCCATTGATTTTTCCTCCTTTTGGACTAATGACCCATGGTCTTTGCCATGAGTAAGTGAGGGATACTCACGAAATATTATTATACAAAAATTATAGAACAAATGCAAGGACTTTCCTAAAAGTAAGCAAAGATTGGGAGCAAACCAAAAATCAGCAGACATCAAATCAATTTTGTATTCCCAATCACTGTTTCATACTATTATTGCAGTACAAGGTTCGGGACTGAAACAGCTCTGTCCCAGCCCTTTTTGATTCTTTAAAGAAAATCACTGATTTTCTCAACCGGATAACGCTGGGAATGAAATTCTTCCGGCTGTTTATCAGGATCAGGCTTGCCAACAGCAATTGCCATACAAGGCACATAACGCTCTGGATTTAGCCCCAAGGTCTCAGCAGCAAGACTGGAGTTATAACCTTGAATAGCATTCGTTTCATAGCCATGAGCTCGTGCAATCAGCATGAACTGCATGGCTGCCAAAGCACTGTTGATCTTAGCATCAAATAAGAGTGCTTCCCGACTTGCATTTTCATATAAAGGCAGAAAAGTTTTTAAAACTTCATCTCTTTTTTCAGGGCTTATCTGTCCGTCGTCGCAGGCTTTATTCCACAAATCACGATAAGATTTATAAGCTTCAGTATCACCAAAGATCATGACAATAGCTGATGCAGTTTCCAGCTGCGGTGTATTAAAACGCATAAAGAAAGTACGCAGTTTTTCCTTGCCTTCTTCACTGTCAATAACAAGAAAATGCCAAGGCTGCAGATTGCAGGCTGACGGTGCTGTACGGGTTTCATCAATCATCTGAGCCATTTCATCACGGCTAATTTTGACAGCAGAATCAAAATGGCGTACGGAATGACGGTTTAAAAGAATGTCAGCGAAATTATTATTTACAAAGTTTGTCATCTTATCGGTCTCCTTTATCAACAAAATTTTACGGATTCTTGTAATCCAGAAGTTCTGTCAGCAATGAAGTAGACTCAATGAGTCTACCAGTGGCACTAAACTTAATAAAGCCGTAAGAGAGTGTATATACACAAACCCCGACGATTTACACGCTCATCGTCGGGGTTCCTTCTGCTTTTACAATTAAAGTGTCATTGGACTTCTCCTTTGCACTTTTTTGATTTTCAAGGAGTTATTCACTATTTTCATAGTCTTTCTGATTTATCTCTAAAATGGTAGACCTCCTTTAATATTCTATTTAAATTAAGAATTACTAGGTCTTTGAGCTCTCCAACCTAACTTATCTACCTAGACTGTCGACCATAACTTTATTTTTATTTATCAAAGCAGGGGCATTACTCGCGAGCATTTTACTTATAGGGATTTTAAATAACGACCACCCAAAACTTCCTTCTTATACAATCGTTTCTGGTCACTTATTCTTCATATCCTGATTATAATCTTCAATCGCCCTCTTGCTTTTTTCACATCTACAATAAAACTAAAACATTATTTGTAAAGTTACTGCCTACCGTCTATTCTTTGTCACCGTTCTTATAGCGACCTACATCAAACATCAACATAAGCGCCACCTCCTGCTTTAACAAAAAACTAATGGTTTATAGAAATATTTAATCTCCGTTTTTATACCGTGCGATATTCAATCTTACCATAAGAATTCCTCCTTATCGTTAATGATTTCTTATCTTCTTTCTAAGTTTATTTTATCGTAACCGCTTACATTTGTCAAGATAAAACTGTCAAAAATATAACTTTTTTGGAAAATAAATCAGCATTTGCTACAATAGACTTATGCTAGATTTAAATGATTACGGTATAACAATGTGGGAAGCAGACAAGATTGCCTCCTTCCGAAAAACCTTATTAGCTTGGTATGATCAGGAAAAGCGTGATTTGCCTTGGCGCCGAACAAAAGATCCCTACCGCATCTGGGTCTCTGAAATCATGCTGCAGCAAACTCAGGTAGCGACGGTTATCCCCTACTATGAACGTTTTTTGGACTGGTTTCCCAGTATTCAAGACTTAGCACAGGCCGCCGAGGAACAATTGCTTAAGGCCTGGGAAGGTTTAGGCTATTACTCCCGTGTGCGCAACATGCAAACGGCTGCCCGGCAGGTTATGGAAAAACATGGTGGACATTTTCCCAATACTTACGAAGATATTGCTGCTTTAAAGGGAATCGGGCCTTACACAGCTGGAGCTATTGCTAGTATCGCTTTTGATTTGCCTGAACCAGCGGTTGATGGCAATGTCATGCGGGTTATGGCCAGACTTTTTGAAGTTGACTATGATATTGGCGCTCCTAAAAACCGGAAAATTTTTCAGGCTATAACAAAAATCCTTATTGATCCTAAGCGGCCCGGTGATTTTAATCAGGCCTTAATGGACTTGGGGACAGATATTGAGGCAGCTAAAAATCCAAGACCAGAAGAAAACCCTGTTCGCTCTTTCAGTGCTGCCTATCTCCATGGGACAATGGACAAATACCCTATTAAACTGCCTAAGAAAAAACCGCGTCCTGTGCAAATACAAGCTTTTATTATTCGCAACCAAAAAGGCGACTTTTTGCTTGAAAAAAATAATAAGGGCCGTTTACTGGCAGGCTTTTGGACATTTCCGCTTATGGAAACGGACTTTATCAGCCAGCAGCTGAATCTCTTTGAAAATGATGAGACGGCCATTTTAGAAACGCAGTCACAAAAACATATTTTTTCAGAGGATTATCAGCTTACTGTCAACTGGTCTGATAAAATTTTTCAGCCTGTCAAACATACTTTCAGCCATCAAAAATGGCAGATTGAGCTGACAGAAGGCTTTACAACTGCTGACAGTCTTTCTGCTGAGCATGAGCTCTGCTGGGTTCCTGCCCAAGACTTTAAACGTTTTCCCATGGCTGCACCTCAGAAAAAAATGATAGAAACCTATTTGAAAACCGGTCTCTAAAGTTAAGAGATCTTTTTCTCTTATTTTTCCTTTTTATGGAATCGTCTCAGCGGAAATCAGACAATTCTCCCTAATATTCCCTATTTGAAAGGGCAGTATCAGCCATTTCTGCCTCAGCAAAATTAATTTTGATCTTTAAGCTTTCTGAAAGAATTCTTTAAGCCTATCTTAAGGAATCGTTCGTATACTATAGTCATCCTAGCAATAGGATTCCTAAAAACTTTTCTTTTTCATAAATCTCCTAAAAAGGCCCTGAGAAATCAGGGTCCTTTTTTGTCTTACATTTATCGGATCGAGTAAAAATCATCTGCTGCAGCAATCGTTTAGGACTGGATAAAAAATTAAGAGATTGAGACTTTCATCTCAACCTCTTCCTCTTTACTGATAACATACAACGATTAACTAAGCTCAGCTACAATAGACTTAAGCTGATCTTTTGTGTGAACACCGGCTACTTGTTTCACAACTTCGCCATTTTTCTTAAAAAGCAGTGTTGGAATGCTCATGATGCCAAATTGCTGCGCTGTATTCGGATTTTCATCCACATCAATTTTGACAATTTTGAGTTCATCTTCACTCAGTTCTTCTGAAAGCTGTTCAAGGATTGGGGCCTGCATGAGACAGGGGCCGCACCAAGTTGCCCAGAAATCAACAAGAACAAGACCGTCTTTTGTTTCTGCTTCAAAGTTCGCATCTGTAACTACCTTTGCCATATATAAATTCTCCTTCATCATTTTGATAAGCCTATTCTACACCAAAAGCTATCGTTTGCCTAATATTTGCTACGCTATTTAAAGGTAACGATTGTTGCTCCTGAGCCGCCTGCATTTTGGGGGGCATAGCCAAATTCTTTAACGTTTTTATTGCGCCGCAGATATTTGGTAACGCCCTCTCGGATAACACCGGTTCCAATTCCGTGAATAATATCAACCTGAGCCATATTATTGAGCAGCGCCTGGTCAATGAACTCATCTAGCTCCTGCATAGCCTCCTCATAGCGTTTACCGCGTAAATCAAGCCGGGCGCGGGGAACTTTTTGAGAGCTTCTCTTGACCACCTGAACTTGTTTTTTCGGCGGATTTTTTGCACTGTCTTTTTTTATCAAATCAAATTCATTTTCCTGCAGGGTCATTTTGATTAAACCGACCTGAGCCTCCCAGCGGCCGTCCTTAAGCTGGCTGACCAAGGTACCTCTTTGTCCGTAGCCGCTGACGATAATATCATCTCCCACTCGAGCTGCTCGCTTTTTCTTAGCTTTTTTGAGAACCCTATTTTTTGAAAGATCAGCTTCGGGTGCCAGAACTTTAAGCTGGCTTTTGGCTTCGATAACTTCATGCGGCTTAAGCTGCGACTTTGCCTTGAGACTCTTTAGAATACTGTCGCTTTCAGCCAAAGCCTTATCAACAATTTCCTGAGCCTTAGCCCTTGCCTTGTCCAACTCCTTATCTCTGGCGTGTGAGAATTCATTGTACAATTTTTTGACCGCACGGTTGAACTTTAAATTTTCCTGTTCAACTTCACGGATATTATCCAATCGCCTGCGGCTTTCAATTGTCTGACTTTCCAAACGCTCAATAATCCGATTGACATCAGAATCCGTATCTGTCAGATTTTCAGCTTCTGAAACAATTATTTCTGAAAGGCCCAGACGGCGGGCTATCTCAAAGGCATTGGAACGTCCCGGAACGCCCTGCATAAAATGATAAGTGGGACTTAGCGTTACCATGTCAAATTCCATGCTAGCATTTTCCACATAATCAGACTCAATACCATAAGCCTTAAGTTCTGGATAATGTGTAGTGACCATGGTCTTGATATTAGACAGGCGCAAATGTTCCAGTATACTCATGGCTAGAGCTGCTCCTTCCTGCGGATCTGTACCGGCACCAAGTTCATCAAAAAGGACCAAACTGTCTTTATCGGCTGCCTGCAAGATATCAACAATATGTGTCATGTGACTTGAAAAAGTTGACAAACTTTGTTCAATGGACTGCTCATCACCAATATCAGCAAATATTTCCTTAAAGATGGCGGTTTTACTCCCTTGATCAGCCAGAATGGGAAGGCCTGACTGAGCCATCAGCTGGGTTATCCCCAGCGTCTTTAGCATAATAGTCTTACCGCCTGTATTAGGACCGGTAATTAAGATAGCAGTTGTATCAGTGTCAAAATGCAGATCATTAGCTACCGGATGTGGCAGCAGAGGATGCCGGACGCCCAGCAGCTCAATGGTCTTATCAGCTGTCAGACTGGGAACAGACGCTTGATACTCTCTCATATAAAGATACTTGGCACGCACAAAATCAAGGTGCCCCAGCAGCCAAGCATTATTTCTAATAGCAGCTACGACTGGACGCAGTCTGTCCGATAAGGCCTGCAAAATACGAGTCATTTCATGCCGCTCATCAGCACGCGCCTGTGTCATATCCTCATTGAGATTGACAACCGCTCTGGGTTCGATATAAACAGTGCTTCCAGAGGTAGAAATATCATGAACAACACCTGCAATCCGATGGCGGTAGGTATTTTTTACAGGCAAAACACTGCGGCCGTTGCGGCTGGCAATAAGGTTTTCAGCCAACAAGTCGCCCTGTTTTTTTAACATTTCCTGAAGAATCTGGCGAATCTGCTGCTCATTTTGCTGGATCTTGTGACGGATCTGCCTTAATTCCGGGCTGGCAAAATCTTCAATAAAGCCGCTGTCATTAATCGCTTGCAAACTTCCCTGCAGATCGGGAAAGCTCTCAATCTTTTCAAACAGGCGATCTAAAGCTGTTAATGAAACGTTCTCCAAATTATCATAAAAGTCCTTCATTTCAGCTGACAACTGCAGAACCTGCTTGAGCGCAAGCAGTTCCTGAATATTGAGATCAGCCCCTAATTCCAGACGGCGCAAGCTTTCAGAAATATCCTGACTGTGACCCAAGCCAAAGGAGCCGTACTCTTGATAAATCTGCTCAATATCTGCCACTTCTTCAAAAGAACGCTCAATTTTAGCTTTATCAGCCATGGGCAGCAAACTGTCTAACTCTATTTGTCCCTGTTCGGTCTGCAAAAGACCGGCAAATTGTTTTTTGACCTTATCAAATTCTAAGGCCGTTAAAATCTTTGTATTCATGGCTTTATTATACCATAATGCCGTAAAATGCCAGATACTAAAATCCGCAGCAAAAAAGCGAGGCCGAACCTCACTTCAATACTGCTGCTATCCAAAAATGACTGACAATCCATGAAAATAAAGGAAAGTTAATCAGCAAACGGATTACTGCGCTTCCTGTCAGAAAATTCTGGACTGCGGTGACAGGAACAGCTGCCAAAATACTAAAAAAAAGATTAAAGGACAGCATGCTCACCAAAACTGCTAAGCCCCCGCTGACATAGGCAAAAACAGGCTTGTCAAAGCGTTCCAGCCTCACCAAGTGCACAAAAATGCCCAGCAGACGAAAAATCAGATATGCTAAGACATAAAGGCTGAAAAAAGACAGACCCGCATAAAATACCTTATCCAATTCAAACAGACCCACTGAGCTAAAAAAAGTAACAGACGCACCTTCACTGGCATTGGAATAGGGCACCCACAGCGTTAGAACTTCAGCTAGCTGTTTATAGTAAAGTGCAGCAATTCCCAAGGAAATTAAACTGGCTGCAAAGTAATAAGCCTGTAAAATGATGCCGCGGCGATAGCCAATATAAAAATTCCAAGCTAAAAGCAAGAGAATTAAAAACGAAATCATTTTTTGGCCCCGTTTCGCTGCTGAGCCCGGCCTTTCAGAATAGACAATTCCTTAGTTCTGAATTTTTCCAGCTCTTCTTCTTTTTTGTCAAAATCAATTTCTCGACTGAGCTGGGTTGATAAGGCATTGATAGCCATCAAAATGGCAATCGTTTCATCATCGGCCTGAGGCAATTTTTCTTTAATAGCGTCATATTTTTCTTTAGCAACCCGTTCAATCTCTTCCATGAAGAGATTGTCTTTGTCAGTTGTCAGTGTTAATGTTTTTTCACCAAATGTGAATTTGTACCGATTTTTACTTGTCATAAGTTCACCTCAAATTTTATTATAGCGTAAAATCTTTTTTTCGTAAATTAGAGAATTTTTAATTTCTTGCAAAAAATCTCTCTCAAGCAAGAAAAACAGGAGAAATTCTTCCTTTTAACTTTTATAAAAAATTTTGATTCATTCTTTTATTATCTATATCACATTAGAATATTCCAAAGATTGGCTTTTTTATGCTAAAATATATCTTATGAATACTTTTGTTCTGCAGCTCGACGAAAAAGCTGTTCAAGACCTGATCGAAAAGCTTAGCAGCTATAGCATCCAAAACAACAATGCTCATGTACGCTTTGCTGCCAAGTTTCAAGAAACTACAATTCTGATTTACACATCAGGCAAGGCCGTCTTTCAAGGAAAAAATGTTTCAGAAACTGCTCAGCGTTTAGGCTTTCAGACAGAACCTACCTATCAAGATGAGGAAAGCAGCGATAACCTTTCTTTCATTGGTTCTGATGAAGTGGGAAACGGGTCTTATTTTGGCGGTCTGGCAGTAGTCGCTAGCTTTGTTCAGCCTTCTGATTATCTCTTTTTAAAAGAGTTGGGCGTAGATGATTCTAAAAATCTGACCGATGCTAAAATTCGGCAGATTGCTCCCTTATTGGAGGCAAAAATACCGCATAAAGCACTGCTTCTAACGCCTCAAAAATATAATCAGGTCGTAGGCCCCAATCACAGGCATAATGCTGTTTCTGTCAAGGTAGCCATGCACAATCAGGCCATCTTCCTGCTTTTGCAGGAGGGAGCAGCACCCGATAAAATTGTTATTGATGCCTTCACCAGCCCCAATAATTATCAAAAATATGTGAAAGGTGAGCTCAATCGCTTCACTAATCCCATCAGTCTGGAAGAAAAGGCAGAAGGAAAGTATCTGGCAGTAGCAGTCAGCTCCATTATTGCTCGCAAGCTCTTTTTAGACAATCTTGCTACTTTAAGCCAAGAAATCGGCTTCAACCTGCCCAGCGGTGCAGGTACCCAATCTGATAAGATTGCCAGCCAGATTTTAAGAACTTACGGAGAAGATGGTCTCAGGCATACAGCCAAGCTGCATTTCAAAAACACAAAAAAAGCTTATCAATTACTAAAATAATAAGGATGGTATTATGAAAAGATTTTTAAAAGAATGGGGGCTCCTTTTGGCCTTCTTTATCGTTTTCGGACTCTTGCGTCTCTTTGTCTGGTTCCCTGTTCAGGTAGACGGCCACTCTATGGATCCCACCTTGGCTGATGGAGAGCACCTTATCGTTATCAAAACGGCATCAATTGAACATTTTGATATTGTCGTAGCTACCGAAGGTAACAAACATATTGTTAAACGTGTTATCGGTATGCCTGGCGACACCATCACTTATAAAAATGACATGCTTTCTATTAACGGTAAAAAAGCAGATGAAACCTATCTGAAGCAGTATAAGAAACAATTCGCTGAAGACCGATTGTACAGTACCTATTCTTACAATCCCTATTTTCAGGAACTAGCTTCAAAATCTACCGCATTTACAACGGACAGCCAAGGAAATGCCAGCTTTACCATTAAAGTGCCAAAAGACCGCTATCTTCTTTTGGGAGATGACCGGATTGTCTCCAAGGACAGCCGTCAAGTCGGGACTTTTTCTAAGGATAAGCTGGTGGGTGAAGTGAAATTCCGCTTTTGGCCCTTAAATGCTATCCGTTTTATTTCAAATAAATAAGAAGACGTTCAGTTAAACGGGAGCGGGAAATAAACTCAGGCATTTCCGCTCTCGATTTTTTATAAGGAACTATTATGACCTATTATTTTTCAGGCACTATCGAACGCGTTATTTTTGAAAATGCTAATAATTTCTTTAAAATTATTCTCTTAGAAATTGACGATACCGACAGTGATTTTGACGACTTTGAAATTATTGTCACAGGAACTATTGCCGATGTGATCGAAGGAGAAACGTATACCTTTTGGGGAGAACTGACCAAGCATCCCAAATACGGTGAGCAGCTGAAGGTTGAGCGCTATGAGCGTGCCAAACCTTCTTCTGCCGGCTTGATTAAATATTTTTCCAGTGACCATTTTAATGGTATCGGGAAAAAAACTGCTGAAAAAATTATCCAGCTTTACGGTGATGAACCCATTGATAAAATTTTAAAAGATCCCAGCAAACTAAGTACTATCCCCGGTCTTTCCAAAGTCAACAGAGAAAAGTTCATCAGCAAACTGCGATTGAACTACGGAACCGAACAAATTTTAGCTAAACTGGCCGAGTACGGCATCAACACTAAACTCGCCGTCCAAATCTTCGACCATTATCGTGAAGACAGCCTGGATATTATCAAGGACAATCCCTATCAGCTGGTTGAAGATATCCAAGGAATCGGCTTTAAACTGGCGGACCAATTAGCCGAGCAGCTAGGAATACAAAGCGATGCTCCCCAGCGTTTTCGTGCGGCTTTAGTGCACACTCTTCTGGAAACTTCCATCAATAAGGGCGATACTTACATTGAAGCTAAAGAATTGCTGGAGAAGGCCATTTTTATTCTTGAAGAGGCAAGGCAGGCCGAACTCGATCCCAGCCAGGTGGCTCAAGAGCTGAGCCAGCTGATTATTGAGGATAAAGTACAAAATATTGACACTAAAATCTTTGACAATACACTTTTCTATGCAGAAATTGGTATTCAAAAGCACCTCTCCCGTATTCTTAATCAACCACTAAAAAAGCCTATTGAAAATAAGGCTGTTGCAGCTGAGATCAGCCATGTCCAAGAAGACTTCAATATTCACTATGACATTATTCAAAAGGGGGCTATCCAAAAAGCACTTCAAAACAAAGTCTTTCTTTTAACCGGCGGACCGGGAACAGGAAAAACAACGGTCATCAATGGTATCATTAAAGCCTATGCCAACCTTCATAAGCTTGATCTCAGCAGCAGCGATATTCCTATTATTTTAGCTGCCCCGACTGGCCGGGCAGCCAGGCGCATGAATGAATTGACTGGTCTTCCCAGTGCGACTATCCACCGCCATCTGGGCTTAAACAGCGACAGCGACTATCAAGCGCTTGAAGATTTCTTGGACTGTGACTTAATTATTATTGATGAATTTTCAATGGTAGATACGTGGCTGGCCAATCAGCTGTTCAGCGCTATTGCATCAGATACACAGGTCATCATTGTCGGTGACAGCGATCAGCTCCCTTCTGTCGGACCAGGACAGGTTCTGGCTGACTTACTGAAAGTCAATGCACTGCCACAAGTTTCACTAAGCAAGATATTCAGACAGTCTGAGGATTCAACTATTGTCACTTTGGCTGGTCAGATTCGCCAAGGCATTCTGCCAGCTGATTTTACAGAAAAAAAGGCTGACCGCTCTTATTTTCAAGCACAGAGCAGTCATATCCCGCCAATGATCACTAAGATTGTCAAAGCTGCTCTTAAAAGCGGCATTGCAGCTCAGGATGTTCAAATCCTAGCACCCATGTATCGCGGACAGGCTGGCATTAACAACCTTAATACACTGATGCAAGAGCTCCTCAATCCCTTGGCCGGACGACTGGAATTTCAGTTCAATGAACTGCATTTTCGTAAAGGCGATAAGGTGCTTCAACTGGTGAACGATGCTGAAATCAATGTGTTCAACGGTGATATCGGCTATATCACCGACCTGCTGCCTGCAAAGTATACTGAATCCAAGCAAGACGAAATTATCATTGATTTTGAAGGAACGGAAATTTCCTATCCTCGCAATGATTGGTCCAAAATAACACTGGCCTATGCCATGAGTATCCATAAATCTCAAGGCAGTGAGTTTAAAGTGGTTATCCTTCCTATCACGCGTCAGGGGGGGAGGCTTTTGCAGCGCAATCTCGTTTATACGGCCATTACACGTTCAAAAAGTAAGCTAATAATGCTCGGTGAAATCGCAGCCTTTGAGTATGCCGTTAAAAATCAGGGAACTATGCGCCGAACCTATCTTGTTGAACGGTTTGAAGACTCAGGTCCAAAGACCAATCAGATTCCGTCATCTTCACCAAAGACAGAGCAAATCGAAGAAAGTCCGCAGGAATCTAAAAAAGACTCCTTCATCCTGACTGAAAATAATCTATTGACCATCGATCCTATGATAGGTCTGTCCCAAGCTGACTTTGATACCTTCTTTAAAGATTAGCTTCCCATATTTCAGATTAACTTTTTAGATCAAAAGGTACTGAAATGAAAGGGCAATTTTTTTCTCACAGGCTTTGAGACTGTGAATTAGCCGTCTCACCTATTTTCAACGGCTTTAGTTTATGTTAAAATAAGTTTGTGTTATAAAACACAGGCTTTTTTATTTTTAGGAGGTTTATATGGTATCATACGAAAAAGTAAGGCAGGCACTTAGAACCAGCACAATCGCCGTTGCTGTTCTCAATATCTTAAGTATTATTTTAGGACTTTTCGGCATACTCAGCGCCCTTTCACTGCGTCGGGCTATTCAAAACGGAACAATTGAGCAATATAAGTTATCAGCTAAAGAACTGGCTGCCATCAAGCAGTCAATCACATCAACAGCCATTATGATTACTGTTGTCGTGGTTATCATCAATATCACTATCGCCGTTTTTTGCTTTATCAATTTATCAAAATTAAGGCAGGAACAAACAGTCAGCTCCATTCCTTATTATTTAGGGCTTGCAGTATCAACCTTTAACATCGCTTATTTTTTAATTTTCAACCAACTAGCTGTCCTTCCGCTGCTGATTCAGGCGGCTTACATTGTTCTGTATTTCTACGCCATCCAAAAGGCAAGGACACTGGCTGAAAAAGAAAAAGAAGAGTAATAATTTTCCAATCCACAGCTGAGAGCGGTACAGAAATCAGTCATTCAAAGCAGATTTTATCAACCTGTTTCCGTACAGCTGGTTAGGGAAACTGTTGAAGCTATCACTTGTGCAGCAAGGCTGTAGGACTATAAAAAAGCGGGAGTGTGAGACAAAAGTCTCCAATGCTCCCGCTTTTTTACTTATTATGAGGGTGAAAACTGACATTATCTGTCGCTCTTTCCGTCAAAAACTGTCAAAAATAAAATTAGCATTGTCTTTTTCTGAAATTTTTTTCACCTGTAAAATGGCTAGTTTTGCCGTTTTTTGCCACTTTTTGATTTTTTTCTTAAAAAGCTATTGCTTTTTCCATGAAAACGTTTTACAATAATAATGTTCTTAAATTTCTTTAACAAGGGAGAATTTTGTGTCTTTATTCAAGGAGAACATTATTCTTTTTAATTGAGAAAAAATATTAAAAAGGAGGAAGAACAAGAATGGCTATCGGAATCATTATCGCCAGTCATGGTGAATTTGCCGCTGGTATTCATCAATCCGGTTCTATGATTTTTGGCGATCAAGAGAAAGTTCAAGTTGTTACTTTCATGCCAAGCGAAGGACCTGATGACCTTTATGCCAAATTCAACGATGCAGTTGCTGCATTTGATGCGGATGATGAGATTTTAGTTCTGGCTGACTTGTGGAGCGGATCTCCATTTAATCAGGCCAGCCGTGTCATGGAAGAAAATCCTGACCGTAAATTTGCAATCATCACCGGACTTAATTTACCAATGCTGATTCAGGCCTATACAGAACGCATGATGGATGCTTCTGCCGGCGTTGAAAAAGTTGCTGCAAATATTATTAAGGAAGCTAAAGACGGTGTCAAAATCCTTCCTGAAGAATTACAGCCTCAAGAAACGGCAGCTCCCGCACCTGCTCAGACTGCTGTACCTCAAGGTGCCATCCCAGAAGGAACTGTTATTGGCGATGGCAAACTTAAAATTAATCTTGCCCGTGTTGATACACGGCTCTTGCATGGACAGGTCGCTACCAACTGGACCCCAGCTTCCAAAGCTAACCGTATTATCGTAGCCTCTGACGCAGTTGCTAAAGATGAATTACGTAAGGGATTAATCAAACAAGCAGCACCAGGCGGTGTCAAAGCTAATGTAGTGCCAATTAAGAAATTAATTGAAGCAGCCAAAGATCCTCGTTTTGGCAACACGCATGCGCTGATTCTTTTTGAAACACCTCAAGAAGCTCTTGAAGCGATTGAAGGAGGTGTGCCAATCAAAGAATTAAACATCGGTTCTATGGCCCACTCAACCGGAAAAACAATGGTCAACAATGTTCTTTCTATGGATAAAGATGATGTGGCAACCTTCGAAAAACTCCGCGATTTAGGCGTAAAATTCGACGTTCGCAAGGTGCCAAACGACTCTCAAAAAGACTTGTTTGAACTCATTGAAAAAGCAAATGTCCAATAACTTTATTTATTAAAAAACGAAAGGAACTAGAATAATGTCAGTTATTTCTATTATTTTGGTCCTCATCATTGCCTTCCTTGCAGGCCTTGATGGTATCTTAGACCAATTTCAATTCCACCAACCGCTTGTTTCATGTACTTTAATCGGTCTTGTAACAGGACATTTGGAAGCAGGTATCATACTTGGGGGAACCTTGCAATTTCTTGCTCTTGGCTGGGCCAATATCGGTGCAGCTGTTGCCCCTGATATTGCGCTTGCTTCAACTGCAGCTGCAGTAATTATGATTAAAGGAGGAGATTTTTCACAAAAAGGTATTACCATTGCCTACGGTGTTGCAGTCCCTCTTGCTATTGCTGGTCTTGCACTAACAATGGTGGTACGCGCTGTTTCAATTGGTATCGTCCATGGAGCTGATGCTGCCGCAAAGAACGGTAATATTCGTGCTGTTGAACGCTCGCATTATTTTGCTCTTCTTCTTCAGGGCCTTCGTATCGTTTTCCCTGTTGCCTTGCTTCTTGCACTCCCTGCTAACCATGTTAAATCAATACTGGAAGCTATCCCTAGTTGGCTATCTGATGGTATGACTATTGGCGGTGGTATGGTAGTCGCTGTAGGTTATGCTATGATCCTTAACATGATGGCTACAAGAGAAGTTTGGCCATTCTTTATTATCGGTTTTGTTCTCGCCGCTATCCCAGATACACAAATTACTTTGTTTGGACTTGGTATGGTAGGTGTAGCACTTGCTATGATTTATATCGCCCTTACTAATCAAACTGGCGGAAACAGCAGTAGTGGACAAACATCCTCCAGTTCAAATGATCCAATTGGTGATATCTTAGAGGACTACTAGAAGGGAGCATTATAATGTCAGAAAGAATTCAATTATCAAAATCTGATCGTCATAAAGTATGGTGGCGTTCAACCTTCTTGCAAGGTTCTTGGAACTATGAACGGATGCAAAATTTAGGTTGGGCATATGCTTTGATTCCAGCTATCAAAAAACTTTATACAGCAAAAGAAGATCGTGCCGCTGCGCTTGAGCGCCATTTGGAATTTTTTAATACTCATCCATATATTGCCGCTCCTATCTTAGGAGTAACACTTGCTTTAGAAGAAGAAAAATCAAATGGTACTGAAGTGGATGATGCTGCTATTCAAGGAATAAAAATCGGTATGATGGGACCATTAGCCGGCATCGGAGATCCCGTTTTCTGGTTTGTTCTTCGTCCAACGCTGGGTGCTCTTGGAGCCTCTCTTGCAATATCAGGCAACATCCTAGGACCTATCATCTTCTTCTTTGCTTGGAATATTATTCGTATGGCTTTCCTTTGGTATACCCAAGAATTTGGCTATAAAGCAGGTACAGAAATCACCAAAGATCTCTCAGGGGGGATTCTTAAAAATATTACTAAGGGGGCTTCAATCCTCGGTATGTTTGTTATTGGGGCACTTGTTCAGCGTTGGGTAACGATTAATTTCGCGCTGAAACTCCCATCAACTAAATTAACGAATGATAATGGAGCTACTTATATACAATTCCCTAAAGACAACGAAGTTATTCATAGCGGGCAGCTTCAAAAGATTCTTCAAGGTGTTAAAGATAATTTGAGCTTAACAAATGTAAAAGTGGAAACTTTACAAGATCAATTGGATAAATTACTTCCGGGTTTGATGGCTCTTCTACTTACACTTCTTTGTATGTGGCTGCTTAATAAGAAAGTTTCACCAATTGTAATGATTCTTGGGCTGTTTGTTGTAGGTGTTGTTGCTCACGTCATTGGATTGATGTAAACAAAGTAATTAGAAATTAGTAAAATAAAATTATTAGAATTTTTCCATATCTGATTTCAAAAAATTGGGTATGGTTTTTTTTTTGATGTTTCCTAGTGAATAATACAAAAAATAAAATGCATCCCAACAGTTAGATAAAAAATCTAACAACTAGGATTGCACTTCACTTTTATGTAAAAGTTAACAAATTTTTAATTAGCGGCTAACACTTCAATTCTCCATTTATGAAGTAAGTTATCCTTACCCACTTTGAAAGATGACAATGGGCTTCTTCTTAACAAAATAGAGAAAACCTTTAATGAAAATAACCAAAGCAACCAACACTGCCGTAAAATTATGTCAGTGACGGTGGCTTTCGGATAATTTTGGATCCACGATAATGTCTCCCTTAGTTAAATAACTTGTAGTAGAAGCCTTTATTAGCCAAGAGTTCCTTATGGCTACCTTTTTCCACAATTCTACCTTGATCCATAACAATAATCCAATCTGTCCGTTGAGCAATACTCAAGCGATGAGCCACAAAAATAATCGTCTTATTGGTCATGGCCATAAGGTTATTGACTATTTTCTTTTCAGTCAGGACATCTAGACTGCTGGTGGCCTCATCCAAAATCAAAACTGGGGCTTGAGTTAAGAGAGCACGAGCCAGAGCAATCCGTTGCTTCTGACCGCCGGAAACTCCAGCACTGTCAGACAACTCAGTCTGGTAACCCAGCGGCATTTGCTCAATGTCTGAGCGAATCTCAGCAATTTCACAGGCTCGGATAATATCTTCGTGTGTAGTGCCTTCTTTGGCTCCCAAGATCAGATTATCCATGATAGTACCACTAAAAATATAGGCCTGCTGGGGTAGATAGCTTATGTGTTGCCGCAAGGTAGTTTTGTCAATCACCTTGAGATTATAGCCATTGATTCGGACAGCCCCGCAATTGGGTTCATAAAAATTGACCATCAACTTAGCTAGAGTTGTCTTACCCGATCCTGAAGAGCCTACTATGCTGACTTTAGAGCCTTTGGGAATAGTCAAATTGATACCTGATATAGTATCACGACCATAGCCATATTTATAGGACATCTTTTCAAAGGAGATATCACCATCTAAGAAGGCAACTTCTGAGAACTCACCATCATTTTCAAACTCAGACTTAACCAGATAGACTTCATTGAGACGGGTATTGGCTACTTGAGCTGATTGGAGCTTCGTCTGCAAATTAATAATATTTTCAAGAGGATTTGAAAAATAACCCAAAAGCACATTAAAAGTAAGCATTTGTCCCGCTGACATTTTACCGCTCATAACTAATTTAGCTCCATACCAAAGGATAATAACATTTAAAATTAGTTTTGCGGCGGTTTTAATTGAAGTTTGAATAGCCCCATACTTACGTAATCTAAATGATTTCTCCAAAAAAATAACAAATTCCTTGTCAATTCTTTGGTAACTAACTTCTTCACTAGTTAAGGACTTAATAGTTTCTATTCCGTTAATATCTTCTATAACAGATGAAGACATCATTGCACTGCTTTCCATCACTTCATAGTTTAAATAGCCAAACATCTTCATGAATACGAAAAAAATAATGATGTAGATGGGAATAGAGACTAAGGCTAGGGAAAATAAAAATATATTTTGAATCAGAAGGACCCCGCCAACCAGAACAATCGTCGAAATATCTAGAATAATTGAAAAGATCGTTGAAGCCATAGCATCAATAATCTGATTGGCATCCGTAAAACGAGAAGTGATTTCTCCTGTTCGTCTTGTCGAAAAGAAAGACATGGGAAGGGTAAAAATGTGTTTAATATAAGTAAGTATAATATCAATTGTCAGCCTTTGCCCTAATACAATTAATAAGTACTCTTTAGCAAAAGTTATTATTCGTTGGATGACATAGATTATTATCAATCCTAAAGCGACAAGGCCCAAAGTTGAAATTTTTTGACTGGGAATATACTCATCCAGCATTACTTGGAGATAAAAAGCTCCAATAATTTCTACTAAAGTAATAATTAAACTCGCCATTATAATATAGATCAAGAGGCTCTTTTGCTTTAAAAAAGAAGGTATGAAACTTGTTAGTCCTCTTCTTTTATCTTTTTGAGGCTGATAATCATCCCTGGGAGAAAAGAAGATAGCTAGGCCCGTCCATTCATGCTGAAATCTCTCCTTAGACATGCGAACAACTTTGACAGAAGGATCTGGGTCTCCGATGATTAGACTATCCTCTTCATCGCCATAAACAACATAGTAATGTTGAAGACGTCCATTTTTAACAACGTGAACAATAAAAGGATAAATAAGGTCATCATAATTAAATAAAGACATATCAGCATCTAGCGAGTAAGTTTCAAATCCAATACTTTTAGCCGCTTCAATGATTCCCAATGCTGTAGTGCCTTGTTGATCTGTCTTTGTAAGTTCACGCAAATGACTCAAGGAATAATCTGAACCGTAGTGCTTAGCAACAGAAGCCAAGGCAGCTGGACCACAGTCTCTACTATCAATTTGTGGTACAAATTTAAAACGTCTAGTTCGATTCCACAAAAAAATTGAAGTTTTTTTAGAATTTTCCTTATTCATTGCTGGAGTTGTTTTAAAAAAGTCTTTTATAAATTCTAAGAATAAATTGACTAATAATACCAAAACTACAGTCAAAAGAAGATAAGAAAATATGTTCATATATCATTCCTTCTACTCAAAGGCACCCAGAAAACTCAAAACCTTCTTCTGTTTAACACTCGTAAACGTTGTTAAATCAAGTTTTTGATTTTTAAAAAAAGCTTTTAGAGGTATCCTTAACAAACTATTCACAAAAAGCCTGACATCTGTGTAGTCAGGCTAGTGCTCATATTAGAACTGATGTATTGTTAGTTAGCCATTGCATCATTGGCCACTATGAATTTACTTCTCATGCTCAAAAACTCCTGAGTATGAGAACGAACCACCTGATGAAATTCCTGTTACGTCGTATCCACAATTATTAAACCTAAGTTGACAGGAGGAGTATTACCTGTACCAGAAAATTTGCTAACAATACTCCCCATAATTTTCTCACATGAACTTTGAATAATCCCTCAGGTATAAATTATAGCGTTTCCTATATACATAAGATCATGCTTATGTATACACCCGCATCACCCTAAAATAATTGTCACATTCGACTTTAGCCACTTGCACAGGTAAAATCATCAAGCGCTAATTATTCTATAAAAAGGGTACCTCATCATGATAAAATCTACTTGGTTTAATTAACTTTACCATCCAGAAGTGAAACTCTGATTATAATTAACATAGCCACCTGTCGGATTACTTGAACTACCTGTGCCACTAGTAGGAGTAGTAGAGATATCATACTGGTAATTACTAAATCCTCTATTACCTTGAGCTGAGTATCCTATAAAACTATTATAATTACCAATACCCCAGGACATGAGTGAACTTTCCCAACCAGCTTTAACAATGTTCCAAGTATACATAGCAATTTCGCCATTAGTTGCTTCACCTTGCAACATCCGATTAGCTAAAACTTCACCTTCAGTAGCTCCGCCTGTCGTATAAGACAACTTATCTAAACTTGTAGCTTTAAAATCTTCAAACGCTTGACATTTCATAATACTTTGCTCCTTTTAATTTTGCATATTAGTTTAACATAAAAATTAACTTATAGCATAATTTAATGGTTATTTTAGTCTTTTTTTAGTATTATTGAAATATTTTAGTAAATATTCTGTCATTTCAACTATTTCCCTAGTATCTATCCATCTTTGTTTTTTACTCAGAATAAATATACTATAATAAAAAATTCGAAGATAGAACTATGCCATAATCGCTCAATAGCAAGGTAGATTTGATATATCTAATAGCGACAGTAAAAAATTTCATTGAATCCAAGCCCATAGGGAAGTTTTTCTATGTCCTAAAATTGAACAACAAATCTAGAGAGCCTCAACTATATAACTATCATCCTTTAACTTATCATCGTTATTTTTGCTATCTAAAATAGCGCAAGCTTCCTTTTTTTGATATAATAAAACATATTATTCAGGAGTATATTATGGCACAATCAATTAACACAAAAGTGGAATACACTGGTAAAGGTGTCTCTTATTTAGGTATTGGCGGTAAGGTCGGAAAGTTTCTCTTGGGCGATCGCGGCTTTGAATTTTACAACGATGCAAATGTCGAACATTTCATTCAGATTCCTTGGACAAGCATCATTGAAATGGGCGCCAATGTCAGCCGCAAAAAGGTCAGTCGCCATTTTGAAATCGTTACTGACCAGGGAAAATTTCTCTTTGCATCATCTGATTCAGGTAAAATTTTAAAAATAGCCCGTGAGCATATCGGCAACGACAAGGTTTTGAGGTACCCCAGCCTCATTCAAAAAATTGCTTCGCGTTTTAGCAGAAAACATAAAACAGCTAAGCCTTAAACAGCTAAGCTATTCATTTGATAAATGAGTCCACTAAAAAATGAGGCTGAGACAAATGTTATATAAATAGCCGTAGCAGTTTGACACAGTGGTTGATTTGAAGTCCTTATCCCTTGCTTTGCAAGTGATAGCGGTCTCCCTAACCAACTGTGCGGGGGTGGGACTACAAAATCAATTTCTACGAAATCTCGATTTTTGTCCCACTCCCATTTTTTAGTTTTCATAGTCCCCAAAAGGCAGCCAGCTGTCTACTTTCATAATCACTTGCTTCAGATTCAGCCAGTCAAACAGCTTTATTCTCAGCATCTCGACTGCGGTAGAGACCACATAAATAAGAAAAGCCGTTCCCAAAATCAGAAAAGGAAAGAGCCAGATAGGCGCTGTAACAAACGATTCAAAACCATCTTCTAAGAAAAAGCGAACCATTAAAGGGTTAAGGTGAAACAGGTAAACTCCCAGTGTTGTCGGAGCCAGCACCCTAATTAATTTGAAAAAACGGCTGTCTTTTTTGATATCTAAGGTTGCAAAGAAGATAAAAATAGCTAAGGCTTCACAAAGAAGAGTTGGTGAAGTGTACCAATACCAAATATCGCCGATGAGCAGTTTAGCAGTCAGCGTTGCAGCCATGGCTGTCAGAGCAATCAAAAGGATTAGTCTGCGGCTGAATAATTTTTTCAAATCAAGCCGCTGCAAGTAAGCACCGATAATATACAGAACGATCAGCCAATTCATACTAAAGCCCTTGGCAAATGAAAATTCATCCACCTTGGTATTAAATAAAACTGGAAGCACGGAAAAAAAGACAATGGCCAGAGTGACGATATGCTTTAAATCTCTTGTTCTTATCCTTTTTAAAGCTATGTTCAAAATAGGCATGAAAATCAAAAGTCCAAAATAAGCAGTCACATACCAATACTGTCCTGTGATAATAGGAAGGAAGGCCTCAATCCAGTCGCGGTAAGTTATTGGTTTTTGCAAAACCGTAAAAATACCGGTAAAAGCAAATGTATAAAAGAAAACCTGCAGCCATAAAGAAAGGCATTTCGAATAGCGATAGCGTGAATGAGCACCAACATAGCCGCTAATCAAGGCATAACAGTTAACAGCACTGTAAGCCAGCACTTGAATGCCCCAAGTCACAAAATAATAAGGATCAAAATCCTCCTCTACAGTTGAGCGAATGCCGCCTTTTCCCAAAACATGGGTGACAACAATCATAAACATGGCAAAAATACGAAGAAAATCGATCCCAGAATTATAGTGTGACTGTCTTTTTTCTCTAATCTTTTCTCTCATCGTTTTACCATTTTAACATAGGAAAGAGGCAATCGGAAAAATGTTTTAAATTTGAGACATTTTGTTAAGGCGATTTCATAAAATTAATGATTCTGAACAAGAGAATTCCTGCCTTTCATGTTTACATTCTATTTTAAATCCTGTATAATGAAAGCAACGGACAAGTAACATTGAATCTTTTTCAGAAAGCCTGCGGCTGCTGCGAGCAGGTAAAGAAACCGTGTGAAATTCTACCGTGAAATTTTTATTTATTATAGTAATTAAGGGCACAGAATGTGAAGCTGGATGGAACCGCGCTTAAAGCGCTCCAGCAAGTCACTGTCTGTGTTTTTATGTTAAGGAGAAAAAATGCTAGATATCAAACAAATTCGCAACAATTTTGACAGCATGGCTGAAAAATTAGTCCATCGCGGTGTCAGCCAGAGCACCCTGAAAGAGCTCAAAGATCTTGATACCAAACGCCGTGCTCTTCTTATAAAATCTGAAGAGGCTAAAGCAGAGCGTAATACAGCTTCTGCTGCTATTGCACAGGCTAAACGCAATAAAGAAGACGCTTCTGCACAGATTGCTGCCATGCAGAAATTATCAGCGCAGATCAAAGCAACTGATGCTGAGCTGGCTGAAATCGATGAAAAACTAACTAAGATTATAACTGTTTTGCCCAATACACCTCACGAAAGCGTTCCTATAGGAGCTGATGAAGATGAAAACGTTGAGGTTCGCCGCTGGGGAACTCCTCGTGAATTTAGCTTTGATGTCAAAGCTCACTGGGATCTGGGGGAAAATCTCGATATTTTAGATTGGGAACGGGGTGCCAAGGTCACAGGGTCACGTTTCTTGTTTTACAAGGGATTGGGGGCTCGTTTAGAGCGGGCTATCTATAACTTCATGCTCGATGAACACGCTAAAGAAGGCTACACAGAAGTTATCCCGCCATACATGGTCAACCATGAGTCTATGTTTGGAACAGGCCAATATCCCAAATTCAAAGAAGATACCTTTGAATTGGCAGATACTGACTACGTTCTCATTCCGACAGCTGAAGTTCCACTGACCAATTATTATCGCGATGAAATCATTGATGGTAAAGACCTGCCAGTTTACTTCACTGCCATGAGCCCGTCATTTCGTTCAGAAGCTGGTTCTGCCGGCCGTGATACCCGCGGACTTATCCGCCTGCACCAATTTCATAAGGTCGAAATGGTCAAGTTTGCCAAGCCGGAAGAATCATACGATGAATTGGAAAAAATGGTGGCTAATGCCGAAAATATCCTGCAAAAGCTGGAGCTGCCTTACCGTGTCATCACCCTCTGTACTGGCGATATGGGCTTCTCAGCTGCTAAAACCTACGATTTAGAAGTCTGGATTCCTGCTCAAAACACTTACCGCGAGATCTCTTCATGCTCAAACACCGAAGACTTCCAAGCACGCCGTGCTCAAATCCGTTACCGCGACGAAGCTGATGGCAAAGTGAAACTTCTTCACACCCTAAATGGTTCAGGATTGGCCGTTGGCCGCACCGTTGCTGCCATTCTTGAAAATTATCAAAATGAAGATGGTTCTGTAACTATTCCTGAAGTACTCAGACCTTATATGGGCGGAGCTGAGGTCATTGGTCCCAAAAATAAATAGACACAGCCATAGCTAATTAATCGTTTTTACTCCATCACAACTAGAGTGCACTGCAGATGCACCCTAGTTTTTTTCTTAATAAGCCCTATTTTAGAATCTTTGCGATTAATCGAAAAGCCCTGCAAAAGCTGTCAATATAAGAGAATGATTTTTGTTCTGCCATCTTTTCTACTTATAGCAAGAGAGAAAAGGTTGTTTTATTTTACGTTACTTTTAAAAAATTATCCGAATACATCAAAAAAATTAAGTATACATAGCAAATCCTCACGACAAACGCATGAGACGCTCCAATTCATTTTCTGAACGATAGAACCCTTTTTTAACTTAGAGTAGGCGGCTTAGATACTTGTCAAAGGACAAACTAAGGACATATTTCTTATGCCTCATACTCATTTTCTTTCCTGTATCTAGTCGCTTCAATACAGCTAAACAAAATTTATCCATCACATTCAAATTAAAAGCTAAGTGCTTGTTTAGCGTCTTATTGGCATCCTCACGAAAAACAACATCCAATAACCAGTGCATACTTTCTATCTGCCAATGCCCTCTAACATAAGCACACAATTCCTGAGCACTGACCTGGCAACTCAGAATAAAGTAGCGACTCTCTTTGCTTTCTTGTCCATTCTTTGTTATCTGAATACGAGCTCGACCTATACTCTGAATATGTCCCCAATCCGGATGAACTTTTCTCAGCCAACCGACATCGTGGAGGACATCATACTGTCTGACCTCGATTTGACCGTGGGCTTTTTCAACGGTTTCGTAAGTATCATCCCGCCTAGAATCCAACTCAAAATAGGGACGAATATCCTCTAATAGTCCCTTCTGATTCTCTTTAACAGCCAAACAGTAGTCGCCTTTTTTCTGGATAATCTTTTCCGCAATGGCCTTTTGAGTTCCTATAGCATCTATACTAATCAGGCAACCTTTGATAGAAATCATATCTAGTAAGACGGGGAACGCTGTGATTTCGTTGCTCTTCTCATCAGTCGCCACTTGACCGTAGGCTATCCCTAAGTCTGTCGCATAAGCTGTGACAATATGCAAGGCTTTCTGGGTTTGACTGGCGTTGCCTCGGACAGTTTTGCCATCAATCGCAACCAACCGTTTCGAAAAGGTTGTAAAAGTCTTGGCAGAGAGATCAGCCTCCTCTAAAATGTTAGCCCACATCTGCGTAACTTCTACAAGAACCTGTGGGTCTAATGTCGCGAAAACACGCTGAAGCGTATCGTGTGATGGGATGCCATTTTCTAAACTAAGAACAGTCCGTAAGGAGCTTTCGTAGGCATTGCCAAAGGCTTCAATCTCATCCCAGTACTCTGCGCCTGATAAACGAGCGAAGAATATTAAGAGAACAATGTCTGATAACAAATGTTTGATTTTCCAGGGCTCCCTGACATCTCTAACTTCTACCAAAAAACGAATCATCTCATTCATAACTACGACCTCCACTACTATTATAACGGAAGTCCTTTATCTCGTTTATGAAATTAATTTCTGAAAACGATATTTTCTTCATGCGTTTGTCGTGGCAAATCCTGCTTATCCTTGATTTTTTCTTAAAACCAGCCTAAAATAAAAAATGTATCCAATAAGTTAAAATCCTATTACTTAATTGAGCAAGAGTAAATGAAATTTAAAGGAGAGTTTGTCTTGAATTCTTTAGCTTTTGATCAGTTCGAACTTATGGACAATGACATGCTTGCCAGTGTGGAAGGCGGAGTCAATTGGGATCGTGTTTTTGGTGGTACTACAGTTTATCTTGGTGCGACCATGGCACTTTGCGCAACTACCGGTCCGATTGGTTGGGGAGTGGGAGCCGCATACCTTGCTACTTGTGCAGCTTCAGGTGCATACATTGGCTATGGTCTGGCAACCTAATCTAGGTATTTGTTAAAGCAAGCTACGTTTTGAGGTGGTTATCGTGAGAAGAAAAAGTTCTTTTATCATTTGTACAGCAATTATCATCATATCAAACATTCTTATGATGACAGTGGTTAACAATGGTGAGGAGAAATTATCAAATCTATTTGTAATAGCGATTGCATTAGTTTGCTTTCCAGGCTTTTTGTGGGCAATTGATAATGGGATGATTTCACTTATCAGGATTGAATCTTCTGCACTACTTCTTCTCGCTGTCCTTTCTGCTATACGTTTAATCAATAGAATTGACACTTTACCCACTATGGTGAACTCTGCAGTAATCATTGTCGCTTTGGGTTTAACAACAGTGTTGTTAGTTGCTGGAATTGTCAGATGGATAAATAAAAAGAAGGGTTGATTAAATAACAATCATAGCTGTAAAATAAACTTCAAATAAAAATCCTCAGAAAATACTGAACTGCACCCCAGAAGTTAGATTTTTTGTCTAACTTTTTAGGGTACAGTACATACTTTTCGAGGGCTTTTTTGTTTCGTTTCAAAAGTTTTCTAATTAAAAGAAAAGACAAAAATGGCCCATATCAACTTGACAGCTGACAATGAGCCAATAAATCTAAATCAGAATATGGACAGACTGATTGCTGCGTCAGCTTAACTCATCAGCTTTATCCTTCACAGCAAAATAACGAGTCGCAGCAACAGCTCTTTGCCAGCCTTGGTAGAGTTCTTCTGCTTCTTTAGCATGCATTAACGGTTCAAATCGCTGACCGGCAGTAAAAAGCCCCTTTAATTCTTCTGTATCCTGCCAATAACCAATAGCCAAGCCTGCTAAGAAAGCTGCTCCCAGAGCCGTCGTTTCCAGATTAGCTGCCCGTTCAATTGGTATTTGGAGAATATCTGCTTGAAACTGCATGAGATAAGTATTCATAGCTGCACCGCCATCTACCCGCAATTGAGGAATAGCAATAGCTGTATCAGCCCGCATGGTATCTATAACATCTCGCGTCTGATAAGCCAATGACTGCAGGGTTGCTTTAATAAGGTCATCATCACTCGTTCCGCGGGTCAGCCCAAAGACCGCACCGCGCGCTCCACTGTCCCAGTAAGGGGCTCCAAGTCCCGTAAAAGCAGGAACCAGATAAACTTCGTTATGGCTTTTCGAGCGGTAAGCCGCTGCCTGAGAATCAGGTGCTGATGCTAAGAGATGCAATTTATCGCGCAGCCATTGCAAAGCAGAGCCTGCTACAAAGACAGAACCCTCTAAAGCATAGGTCACCTCTCCATCTAACGCATAAGCGATAGTCGTCAATAAATGATTAGCTGACTTAATAGGCTTTGTCCCTGTATTCATAACAATAAAGGCACCTGTCCCATAAGTATTTTTCACCATTCCTTCTTCCAAGGCAAGCTGTCCAAAGAGAGCCGCCTGCTGGTCTCCTGCCATACCGCAAATAGGAACGGAACTGCCAAAAAAATGAAAGGGGACAGTATAACCGTATACTTCGGAATTAGCCTTCACTTCTGGCAAGAGACTGGACGGAATTTGAAGTAAATCCAGAATCTCCTGATCCCAAGTTAAATCATGTATATTAAAAAGCATGGTTCGGCTGGCATTAGAGTAATCTGTCATATGCGCCTGTCCGCCTGTCAGACGCCAGAGCAGCCAAGTGTCAATCGTGCCAAAGAGCAGCTCTCCGTTTTCAGCTCGCTGCTGGGCTCCCGGTACCTGATCTAAAATCCAGCGAATTTTAGTGGCGGAAAAATAAGCATCGACAATCAAACCCGTTTTAGCATGAAAGTTCTCCTGATAACCGTCAGCCACCAACCTATCAGCAATACTGCTGGTCTGTCTGGACTGCCAGACAATGGCATGGTAGATAGGCAAACCTGTCGCCTTATCCCAGATAACTGCGGTTTCACGCTGATTGGTAATACCTATGCCTGCAATCTGCTGAGGTTTGATGCCCGATTCAATAAAAAGAGTGGCCAAGGTAGCCTGTACGGCATTCCAAATCTCATTGGCATCATGTTCGACCCAGCCAGGCTGCGGAAAATATTGGGGAAATTCCTTTTGGGCTTCATGCACTTTCTTTCCTGCCTTATCAAAAAGAATGGCCCGTGTTGAAGTTGTTCCTTCATCAATTGCTAAGATATAAGAGTCCGTCATGGCTTGTCTCCTTTTTTGATAACGTTTACAGACATTATACCTTACTCTTTTTCTTTTCTCAAGGCGATAAATTAGCCCAAAAATATCAAGTAAATGCACTAGTCCTTATTTTTTGTCCGCCTTACCGTATTCTTTAAAAATGCCAAATAAAACCAGCAGCATACCAATAAGGGCAAACGTCATCTGCAACATATTGCTTGACGTTAAGAGAACCCTAATCCCTAAAAATAAGACTATCAATACACAAGGAATGACTAAATATTTTTTCATATTATGAACCCCAGCTAGTATAATTAACTGACAGTATCGTAACAAAAAGCCGTACTACTGCCTGCAAAGCCGGCTGCTGCTCCACCCGGACCAAAGAGCGCACCGCCCATAATAGTACCTCCAACAGTTCCTAAAACACATTGAGCACCGTAACCGTTTCCACTAATTTCAGATAAAGTTTTTGTATCTATTTCTTCAAATTGTTCTAAAATATATTTATTCATATCTTACCTCCAAATATATATTTTCAATCAAGTTTATTAAAAGCAAAAAGCTGCTGCTCCGACCATTGCTCCACCAACCATTCCCCACGGGCCACCAACTGCGCCAAGTCCGCCTGTGCCAAGAATGCCCGTTGCACAATCCGAAAGTCCACCTTCAACAGTTGAAAGTGCTTCATTGTCCATTATGTCAAATCGTTCAAATGCTTGTGTATTCATAATAAAACTCCTTTTTCATTTTTTGATCTTATCCCTTGCCAAGAAGCACCTATAGTATAACTTATTTTAATCCGTTTGTGTGGCGATTGTCGTAAATGGTATCAAATAAGTCGTGAATGGACATTTTAGTGAGAAATCAAAAGTCATTTTTCCCATTTACGACCTATTTGGGGTCGTTCACGACATTCACTCCAATTCTTTTAATTTTTTCGGCATAATAAAGGCAGATTTATGAGAAAAGGAAAACAGAAGTTTTATAAATAGGTTCCTCAGGTAAATGCTCATGACAGTAGTATTACAGCGCCGGTTTCTATTGCTAAACACCATGGCTCACGCTATTCTCTGCCACATTTGTGAGAATTAACCAAAACAAATAGAGAAAAAGCAACTACTCTGGAAATTAAACTGGAGATCCTATCATTATCAGAATCAGATTTCTAATTATCCTACCACAATTTCTAATATTCTTGAGTTTTTAACAATTGTATTACCATAACATTATTTCTAAAGAAAATATCCAGAAAATAAAAGGGGAGTTTTCAAAAAAATAACATATTTACAACAATTGACGTCATTCCTTGATTTCTGTAAAAAAAGTATTACTATGGAGATAAATTATAAAAAGGAGATACGTTTAATGAACACTTTAGCTTTTGAACAATTTGAAACTTTGGATACTGAGTCTCTATCATCCGTTGAGGCCGGTGGTGTTATTTTAGGTGTTGCCGGTGCTATAGCCGGAGGAGTGGGCGGCTTATTTGCTGGAGCAGCGGCTGGAGCTGCTGTTGGAACTGTGACTGTTCCACTTGTTGGTGCACTGCCTGGAGCTACTGCCGGAGCTATCGGCGGAGCCGTAACCGGAGCCGCAACTCTCGGCATAGCTGGAGCGGGTGTTAATACTTGGGGGCCTTGGGTTTAATTACCTCTGGAAGAAAGGGGGATATATGCTATCACCTAAATTCGCTTGGTTTGTTCTTGCAAGCTACCCTGTCTTGCTGCTTATTTCATTGTTATTGCCAATTAAAAATATTAAACTTATTGTATTTACAATATTGTTAGTAGAAAATCTTTTGGTTATTGCGCTTTACTTAAAAGGAAAGTATTTTGCATAACATCATGTAAACACAAAAACAGCCTGATTCCTAAGCTCAAAAGGAATTGGGCTGTTTTTATCCTATTAATAAATCAAATCCTATTTCCGCCAATCCTGGCGATTGTTCTCGGTTGCCGCAAGATGATGACTGAGGCTGTTTTCCTAAGAAAAATAATAAAGCAGTCCAGCAATCAGTAAGTCTGAAATCTTATGCTATTTAAGAGCGTCGTCTCTGATTTTTTATGCTCGAGAGAACTGCCTTAACCGAAATACCATAAGCCTTCTCTTTCCCGTAAAGGCGAATAGCAAGACCAACATCTTCTTGACTGTCTTTGTTGGGCCGCCCAAACTTTTGCCAGCACCTACTTCTACTTGCGTTTCCGGGCGATCAAACGGATAGGAGTTCCTTCAAAAACAAAGGCTTGACGAATTTGATTTTCTAAAAAACGCAGATAAGAAAAATGCATCAGCTCTTCTTCATTAACAAAAATGATAAACGTTGGCGGCTTAACAGAAACCTGTGTCGCATAGAATATTTTGAGCCGTCTGCCTTTATCGGTTGGTGTTGGATTAACAGCAACAGCATCCATGATGACATCATTGAGCACTGCTGACGGAATTCGCGTATTTTGACTTTGGCTGATCTGTTTAATCATATCCGGCAACTTGTTTAAACGCTGCTTAGTTAAAGCCGAGACAAAGATAATCGGGGCATAAGTGATATATTGGAAATTATTTTTTACATCATCTTCCCACTGGGCAACTGTATGATTGTCCTTTTTAACCCTATCCCACTTATTGACAACGATGATAATCCCTTTGCCGGCTTCATGAGCAAAGCCAGCTATGCGCTTATCATACTCGCGAATTCCCTCTTCCGCATTGATAACCATAAGTACAATATCAGAACGCTCAATAGCACGCATGGCACGCATGACAGAATACTTTTCTGTATTTTCGTAAACCTTTCCGGACTTGCGCATACCAGCAGTGTCAATCATGATAAATTCCTGACCTTGGCTGTCCGTAAAATGCGTATCAACAGCATCGCGTGTGGTACCGGCAACAGGGCTCGCAATCACGCGCTCTTCTCCTAAAATAGCATTAATAAGACTGGATTTACCAACATTGGGACGGCCAATCAGACTGAATTTTATCACATCAGGATTGTCTTCTTCGAATTTCGTTGGAAGGTTTTGCACAATAGCATCCAGCACGTCTCCGGTTCCAAGTCCATGGACAGATGAAACAGGATAGGGATCTCCCAAACCAAGCGAATAAAAATCATAAATATCATTACGCATTTCAGGATTATCCACCTTATTGACAGCTAGAATAACAGGCTTGTTGGTACGGTAGAGAATCCTTGCAACGTACTCATCAGCATCTGTGACTCCTTCTCTGCCAGATACCACAAAAACAATAACATCAGCCTCTGTCATAGCAATATCAGCCTGATGCTTGATCTGTTCCATAAACGGCGCATCAACATCATCAATGCCGCCTGTATCGATCAAGGAAAACTTGCGGTTAAGCCACTCTGCACTTGCATAGATGCGGTCCCTAGTCACTCCTTCAACATCTTCAACGATGGAAATACGTTCACCGGCTATACGGTTAAAAAGCGTTGATTTGCCGACATTGGGACGGCCGACAATCGCCACGGTTGGTAAAGCCATTACTGCTCCTTCTTATCTTCTGTTTTCACCTTCTAGGTGAACTTCTTTAGCTAAATAGCGAATCCGTTCCATGACACGCTTAGCCTGCCAGGTTTCATCGCTTCCGCGGATATTAGCCAATTTAGCTTCTAAATCTTTAAAACTATAGTTAGAGGTAAAAAAGGTAGGCAATTCCTCTAACATGCGGTACTGTAAAATAACCTGCAAAACTTCATCCCGAATCCAAGAAGTACTCTGTTCAGCACCGATATCATCCAAAATCAGAACTTCAGCCTTTTTAACAGCATCAATTTCATCTTTGACAGTTCCTGTGTTAATAGCATTTTTCACATCAATGGTAAAACTTGGAAAATGCAAAAGCGTTGTCGCAGCGCCTTTCTGCTCTGAGAGTTCATGAGCCATGGCTGCCATTAGATAAGATTTGCCGATTCCCATATCGCCATAGAGGTAAAGTCCCTTTTGCTTAGGGCTGGGATAATTTTCAACAAAATCAGCAACCATCTTAAAAACATCCAAACGCTTGACGTCATCAAGACTGATATCATCAAAAGAGATATTCTTATAGGATCTAGGCAGGCTGATAACATTGATACGTTCTGAAACAGCCTGTTTCTTTTGAGAGTCTTTAAGCTCCTTGGTTTCTAAATAAGAAACGTCCGCATAGCCTGCATTCATAGCCAAAATTGGCTGATAACCCTTGGCAACATAATCCTCAGCACCACTTTTAAAACGGTCGCGTTCCATCAAGTATTGATTAAATTTAGGCAGACTGAGTTTAATCTGCTCCTGAGTCAAATGGTGAGCAGCGATAAAATCAGCAATATCTTGGTCTGCTAAAATAGCCTGCATCATTTTTTCAGTATCATAGTGCCTTTGATGATTCTTTTTAGCTAAGGTTTGCCCAATTTTTTCCATCTACTCACCATCCTTTCTCAATCTGGCAAGCGTCTGACGTTTAATTTCGTCTAAACGCGCCTGCTCATCTGCTGTTGTTTCATTTTTATAGTCCTGATTGCTCCACTCGGGAACATTGCTCTTTGCCTTTGTTTTTCCTTGATTTTGGCTCGTCTTGCGTTCAGAAAAGGCGCGCATTTTTTCAACAGCCTGTTCTGCAGAAGCAACCTTTTGATAGGCAAAATCATTGGCGATTTTCATCAAATAACGCTTATTGAGATTTGCCGAATTAGTTTTGGAAACAGTGTATAAAACCATAACATTGATCACTTCGTCCAAAAAGCTCATTTCTGCTAAATCAGCCAGCAGTTTTCGCTCATCTGCTGTAATCGCTGCATGCCGCGTCTTTTTTATCTTAGCCAGAAAAATCTCAGGTCTGTCAGACTTGGCTTCATGAATAATAATTTGCTCTTCCTTAGAAAATTGACTGACCGTATCATCGCGCTTGGCTTGCTCTTTTTTTAGCTGCATGCGCTTGGTTGAAATTTTATGCTGACTGGCCGTTTCTTTTGCCAAAAGATAGGTTTCATACCAAGTCAGTTTGTATTTTTCAGAGATTACATATAAAGCAACAGCATCTGTCTGTTCATCAGCAAACTGCAGGCCGTCTCTAGCCATCAGATGTTTAAAACTATCTAAATCAAAGTCCGTTTTGCTTTTAACTGTTTCCTTGGGCTGAGGCTGCTCTGTGTGCCCAAAAACATCAGAAAACTTTTTAGACAGATCCCTAGCGTCCTTAGGAACATCCAGCTTCAGATATTCCAAAGCAACCTGACCGATTTTTTGCTCTAAAAGATTGCGGTAAACAGCATTTTTACAAAAGGCCTCGGCAGTTAAAGGCGCCAGCAATTTGATATAGTAGAGGCCGTCTTTCTTATAAAAAACCAAGAGATCCATAGCCGTCAAAATATACAGGGACTCTTCAAAACGGGCCATACCAAACTGCGTATGATTAAGAACTTCGCTAAATTTATGCCTTTTCTCACCATTATCAAAAAAACTGATAAAATACTGATAAAGAGCTGCAGCGTCACTGCCGATAATAGGCAAATAAAAGCGCATCAAGCTGACAGTATCCGACAGGAGATAGTTCTGCCTAACGTAGAGAAATTCATCAATCGGTTTCATCTAAGGTACTCTTTTTCTTACTTCTTACGCGGTTAGTAATTTGCTGCAGGAGCGCTTCAATTTCATCAACGTCCTTAAAGCTGCGGTAGACGCTGGCAAACCGAACGTAAGTAATCTCATCCAGCTCTGCCAACTCATCCATAACCAAATTCCCAATGACAACGCTGGAAACTTCACTGTCATAGTCACTGCGGATTTTTTGCTCAATATCATTGACAACTTTTTCAATAGCACTGCTGGATACAGGACGTTTCTGGGCACTGCGGATAATACCATTGAAAATTTTATCACGGGAAAATTGCTCTCTGGTTCCATCTTTTTTAATAACTAAAAGCGGCAGTTCTTCAATTCTTTCAAAGGTTGTAAAACGTGTATGGCAATTTTCACATTCTCGGCGGCGTCTGATCGTGTTGCCTTCTTCAGCCTGACGGCTGTCAACAACACTGGATTTTAAATAATTACACTTAGGACAGCGCATGAAAACACCTCACTTCTTGATTCAAGTTAGTACTTTATTTTACCATATTTTGGTCTGGAACAAAAGTAAGCAGCAACAGCCAAACAAAACCTATTTCCTAATCCTAGCAGCCTTCTGCACACACATAAAAATAAGGGACAGAAATCTCTTTCTCCCCCTTGTTTTTTATTTTTCGCGGATAACGTAACCCATACCGCGGACGGTCTGAATATAACTTTCTTTGCCAGAGACATCAATTTTGCCGCGAAGGTAGCGAATATAGACATCAACCACGTTCGTTTCAGCCTCTTGATCATACTTCCAGACTCGATCCAGAAGCTCTTCTCTGGTCATAACTTGGTTGATGTTTTCCATAAGAGCACTGAGCAAATCAAACTCTCGCTTGGTTAAAGGTATAGTTTCACCACTTCGAATCGCAGCTCGATTGTGCACATCCAGCTGCAAATCACGATAAGCACTGTCTTTCTTTACAGAATGCTTCGCCCTTTCAATATCCTGACGGCGAAAAATGGCGCGAACCCGAGCCAGCAATTCTTCAATAGCAAAAGGTTTTATAACATAGCCGTCTGCACCGCGATCCAATCCCGTGACAATATCCATAGTAGAATCACGGGCAGTAACCATAATGATATAGGTTGTTTTTTCCAGCTGCAGCCGACGCGTTACTTCATAGCCGTCCATTTTCGGCAACATCAAATCAAGAAGGATTAAATCAAAATCCCTTTCAAGAGCTTTGTCTAAGCCGGAACGTCCATCGTGTTCCACGTCAACTTCATATCCTTCATGCTGCAGTTCCAGAGAAACAAACTTTGCAAGGTTTTTTTCATCTTCAATAATTAAAATACTTTTAGCCATATACCCCCCAGCTTATTATTCAATATATTTTTTGTAACTTTATTTTAATAAAATTAAATTTTTATAATCAAACTATAAAGTCTGAGTAACAAACTTATTACAGTTCTATAAGGTCATTATTTTTTTATTATGATAATGCCTAATTCCTTTAATATCAAGGAAACTCAAACTTTATCAATCTCTTTTTCAAAATTTTATTTTTTAAAATAATCCACCAGTTTTTTCATTATACTATTTCTTTTTCCTTTTTTCAATGGCTATTATTAATTTTATGAGTCAATTTCTAAGAAAAAAATTTGATTTATTCAACAATTTGAAACCTTGAAGCTTTTCCCTGACATCCGGCAGGAGGTATATCACTCGTCATCAAACAACCCATCCAGAGCTGCAAAGGGGCTGTTTCTTTCTTTCTTTTCTTTTTGCAAATTTTGATAGTCTTCCTCACTAAGAAGATTCCAATCCTGTCCTGAGGGCAGCTGTTGATTTTTCTTTTCTTCTTCAGTAAGAATCTTTAAAGGAATATTGAGCAAAATATTATCAATAACACTTTCTTCTAAATCAATGACCGCATCTTCTAAGATTAAGACGAGATTCTCATCCACCAGATCCTTCTTATCTTCTAACTGGCTGTTTTCTATAAAGACTTCATTAATAAATAGTGATTTGGCTTGTTTCACAGTTTCTAAAGAGCGGCTGGAGGGCAGACTGATTGTATAGCTCAAATCATAATTTAACAAATACAAACCATTATCATAGCTAACAGTCCCCTTGGCCAAAACATCTTCAAGACCCAAGACATCAGGATTTCTTTCCTTGACAGCTTCTTCAACAGATAGCTTTTCTTCAAACGCCACACCTTCTGGCTGCTTTTTAATATCGCTAACAGTAAACATTTTTATTTCCTCCGATAATTGTTCAGATCGTTAACATTATATCAATAATCCACTGACTTGTCCCTGAATTTCTGTTTAAGCTCCTGCATCTAAAAAAACAGAATGCACTTGTTTTGATAAATGGATAAAAAACAGATTGTTTTTTTATTGTCCTGTGACAATGGTAGGCAGAGCGAGGCAATGTAGCCATTTTTCGGAGCAGATCTAGTCGAAATCCTCCTGAGGCCATCATATCCCTGACTTTTGAGCCTATAAATAGTCAGTTTGTCTTCAAAATTTAATTTCATAAGAAAAGCACTCCCAAGTGTTAGATTTTTCCCTAACTTTTGGGGTGCGGTACATTTCTACTCTCTTGTTTTAAAATAAACCGAGCCTTAAAGGCTGGCTGGAACTATTATTTAGCTTAAATAGTCAGTAACTGATTTGTTAAAGTATAACTTTGCAGCTTCTGGTTTTACATTTGCTCTAGGCGTTTGATGCGGTCAGCAAGCGGCGGATGAGTATAAAACAGGTGCTGCAGGCTGGATTTCTTCTGCGGATCGTTGATATAGAGCGCAGCACTGGCATCATCAACAGGATGTGCCATAGGCTGCGACTGCTCCAATTTGCGCAGAGCCTTAATCATCCCTTGTGGATTGCGGGTCAATTCAACCGAGCTGGCATCCGCCAAATATTCACGCTGGCGAGAAATAGCCAGCTGGACTAAACTAGCTGCCAAAGGTGCTAAAATAATAGCTAAAATGGAAAAAATCAGCAAGATAATCTGCACATAACCGCCGCCCTCATTGTCATTTGATCGGCGATTTCTACCACCTCCAAACCACATCATGCGGCCGCCAATACTGGAAATAAGAGTCACAGCACTGGCAAGGGCCACGGCGATCGTCGAAATCCGAATATCATAATTACGGATATGGCTGACTTCGTGACCGATAACGCCTTCTAATTCCTCACGGTTCATAACAGCTAAAAGGCCCGTTGTTGCTGCAACTGCAGCGTTCTTAGGGCTGGAGCCGGTCGCAAAGGCATTGAGCGAAGGATCATCAACCACATAGACACGCGGCATGGGAATCTGTGCTACCATAGCCATGTCTTCTACAATATGATAGTAATCTGGCATCTCCTCTGCTGTCACTTCTCTAGCATTATTCATAGCCATTACAACATTGGTTGATTGAAAAATCATACTGAAAGCATAGATGAAGCCAATGATTAAAGCAATGATGACGCCGCCGGCTAAATTATCCAGCCAAAGGTAACCAACTGCAGCACCGATAGCAGCTAAAAGCAGAAAGAAGACAACCAGCAAAATGATTGTCTTTCTTTTATTACTGGCTATTTGATCAAACAGCATAACAGTCTCCTAAGCCATATCGCCAAAATCAACTTTTGGCACTGATTTTTCTTCTTCAGGCGTTTCCAAAAATTCGCTGGCTTTAAAGTTAAACAGCCCTGCAATTACATTGCTTGGGAAGGTTTCCAATTTAACATTATAGTTAGCGGTTGTCGAATTAAAGAGCTGACGTGAATAAGAAATCTTGTTTTCTGTATTGGTCAGTTCATCCTGAAGCTTCATAAAGTTTTGATTAGCCTTGAGATCCGGATAGTTTTCGGCAACGGCTAAAATACTGGCCATTTGCTTCCCAAGAGCATCACTGGCCTGCATAGCTTCATTGGGCGTACTGGCATTAGAAATTTTGCTGCGCAGCTCTGTCACTTTTTCCAGAGTGCTTTGTTCATAATTAGCATAGGCTTTGACCGTTTCCAGCAAATTAGGAATAAGATCATTTCTGCGCTTTAACTGCACATCAATCTGACTCCAAGCTTCCTGTGTCTGCATACGGCTTTTGATCAAAGTATTGTAACTTACAATTACCCAAACAATAAGCAAGGCAATAATAATTAAAATAATCCAAATAAGCATGATGATTCTCCTTAAAAATTCCTGTTTCCATTATATCAGAAAAAGAAGAATTATGTTAGAATAAATGATGATAAAAGGAGAAAGCATGACCCCTGAAGAATTTTACCAAGCATTGGCCAAGCACCAAATCAATCTGTCCGATTGGCAAAAAAGGCAGTTTGATTCTTATTTTAAACTTTTGGTCGAATGGAATGAAAAGATTAATCTGACAGCCATTACTCAGGAAAAAGACGTTTATCTTAAGCATTTTTATGACTCGGCAGCTCCTATCTTAGAGGGTTGCATTAAAAATGAACCGCTGAAGCTTTTGGACATAGGAGCTGGAGCTGGTTTTCCAAGTCTGCCAATGAAAATCATTTACCCCAATCTTGAGGTTACAATCATTGACTCTCTGAATAAACGCATTAAATTCCTGCAGATACTGGCTGATGAGCTGGAGCTGACTAATGTTCATTTTTATCATGGTAGAGCGGAAGATCTCGGACAGGACAAGCAGTTTCGCGCTCAGTTTGATGCAGTTACTGCCCGCGCTGTTGCTCGAATGCAGGTATTAGCCGAGCTGACTGTCCCCTTTTTAAAGGTAGGCGGACAGCTTCTGGCGCTGAAAGCCAGCGCTGCTGATGAGGAAATTGCAGCTGCTCAGAATGCGCTGAAAGTGCTGTTCAGTCAGGTTTCAGGTAATTACCATTACCAACTTCCTAACGGAGATGAACGTAACCTTACCCTAGTAACTAAGAAAAAAGAAACGCCTAACAAATACCCGCGCAAGGCCGGTATTCCCAATAAAAAACCTCTGTAGAAAGCCAAAAAACTGTGGTCCAGCTGCTGCACAAGTGCTGCGGATTCGGACGACAGCTTTTTTATCTGCTTTATAAAATGACGCTTTCTTATACTCTTCGAAAATCAAACTCAGACCTTGTTGCCTTGATTTGATGAAGGCAGTTCTGTCCACATCTGCGTCGCCTAGTCTGATTTTGATTTTCACTAGTATTATTATTTCATCCCCAAGGATTGTAAAAGCGACCCTTGTTCAGGCTGAAAAGCCAGAAACTGATCAATAAGATTAAACAAGCCAAAGCAATAGCTAAAAAATCCTTTTTTCTAAAGGGCTGGTACATGTATGTACTGACCCCAAAAAGTTAGACAAAAATATTAGTGAAAGGATTTGGTTCTGTACTGAACAGGACTAAGTCCTTTTAATTTTGCCTTGATTCGTTTGTTGTTGTAGTAAAAAATATAATCAGTAATAGCTTGTTCTAAGTGATCCAGCGATTTAAACGTTTTCTCCAATCCATAAAACATCTCAGATTTCAGTGTTCCAAAGAAGGATTCCATCATACCATTGTCAGGACTATTCCCCTTTCGAGACATGGACGGACGTATGCCTTTACTGTCAAGAAAACGATGGTAGGCCTCATGTTGGTATTGCCAGCCTTGGTCACTATGGACAATGGTGCCTTGATAAGATTCTTCAGGGAATGCCTTCTCAAGCATAATCTTGACCTGCATGAGGTTGGGCGAACGGGACAAGGTAAAGTCAATAATTTCGCTGTTATAGCCGTCAAGGACGGGAGACAGATAAAGTTTTTCAGAGCAATTTGGTAAAACGAATTCGGTCACATCTGTATAACACTTCTCAAAGGGCTTCGAGCCCTCGAAGGCCCTGTTAATCAGATTAGGAGCTTTCTTGCCCACGTCACCCTTGTAAGACTTGTATGTCTTACGCTTACGACTACGGGCAGATAGGCCTAACTCCTGCATGAGACGCTGCACCTTCTTATGATTAATGGCATAGCCACGATTGCGCAGTTCTAAATGAATCCTACGGTAACCATAATTTCCCTTATGCTCCTCGAAGATAGCCCAGATTTCATCTTTTAGAGCCTTGTCCTTATCCTCTTTAACCAGCTGTTTAAGTTGGTAATAGTAGGTAGCACGGGGCAGTTTAGCCGTTTTTAGCAGCAGGTCTAGTCGGAATCCTCCATCAACCATTTCTCTAACTGTTTCTGCCTTTCGCGCGCTAAGGCTTCGTCTCTCAGGCGCAATTCCCTCAACTTTTTTAGGTAGGCATTCTCCGTTCTAAGCCGTTCATTTTCTTCTTGAAGTCGCTCCAGCTCCGTCATCTCTTCCCAGGTCTTCTTTGGTTTACGCCCCATCTTTGGCGGCCTCCTTCTTGCTTTCTCAAAAATAGTATACCCGTTTTTCTTGTATTGCGCTATCCAATTGGGAAGAGTGCCTTGATTTGGAAGAGCATAATCAAGAGCTACTTGATTGAGAGACTGACCCTCCATCAGAACTTTATCAATCATTTCTTGCTTTAATTCTGGAGAATAATAGGTATTTTTCCCTTTCCTGACAATGTCAATTCCATACTTGTCAATCAGTCTAATCAGATATTGGAGAACAGATTTTGAAACACTAAACTGTTCTGACAAAGACTTGATGCTCTCACCATTTTGCCGTAGCTCATAGATGTTGACTTTATCTTCATAACTCAATTTCATAAAAATAACACCCCAAAAGTTAGATTTTTCTGTCTAACTTTTGGGGTGCAGTTCATGTACCAGGTTCTTTTTTTGTTTTTGCCAAACCGCCGAAGCTCCATTGCAGTCGAAACCGTATCAATACGATCTAAAGAGCTGAAAATCAGAGGGATGATAATTTGCAGATTTCCTTTAATACGGCTAAGCAGGTTTGCCTTTTGGGACAATTCCAGACCGCGAGCTTCCTGCGATGTCCGAATCATGTAAAACTCTTCCTGAACATCCGGAATATAGCGCAAGGTCAGGCTGACAGCGTAAGCTACCTTATAAGAAATACCGATCTGGTTAAGACTTGCAGCAAACTGACTGGGATGGGTCGTCATCAAAAAGAGTATGGCCAAAGGAACCGTACAAAAATACTTGAGAACCAGATTTAAAAGGTAAAAGATTTCCTGCCAGCTCAGGTAAAACCGTCCTGTTCCTGCCCATAGCAGTGTTTTGGCACCATAGATTTTCTCACCGTAATCAGGTGCAAAAAGATAAACCATAATCACGTTTAAAAGAGCAAAAACCGTCACGAACTTCATGACAAAAGAAACATCCCGCCAATGAATATCTGCTGATTTAAACAGTAAAACAGACATCAGCCCTACTGCCAAAATAAGACGGGTATCATAGGTCGTCATACAAGCAATGGAAACAAGGAGAAAAAAGAGGAGCTTGCTGGCGCCGGACAAGTCATAAAGGAAGCCCTCGCCATCATGATAGCCAATCAAAGATTTATTCATCCTGCCCTCCTTGATGCTCAATATAATAACGGGTCAATGAAATAGGGTCACAGCTCAGCTTTTTAGCCAAATCAAAGAGACTGGTTTGTTTCAAATTAGCAGCTGCCAGTAATTCCGGCTGGCTGAAGAGCTCAACAGGACTTTGATCTGCTAAAATCTGCCCCCGGCTGATGACCAATACCCGGTCTGAGTATTCCAGCACCAGCTGCATATCGTGAGTAATCATAATAATGGTATGTCCCAGAGCATTCAGGCCATCCAAAAAGTTCATCATTTCTGTATAGTGCCTCTTATCCTGTCCTGCTGTGGGCTCATCCAATAGGATAACTTCCGGATTCAAAACTAAAATTGAAGCAATGGTTACACGTTTTTTCTGTCCAAATGACAGAGCAGAAATGGGCCAATTGCGAAATTCATAGAGACCGCAGGTTTTCAGAACTTCAAAAACCTTTTCTTTGATCTGCTCTTCACCAAAACCGCGAAGGCGCAGGCCCAGAGCCACCTCATCAAAAATCATGGTTTGACTGATCATCTGATTGGGATTCTGCAGGACATAGCCAATCCGCTCTGAGCGCTCCTTGATGGAATCAAAGGAGATGTCTTTTCCCTGATAGTAAATGTGACCGCTGGCAGTGATAAACTGACAAAGCGCCTTGGCTAGAGTAGATTTGCCAGCACCATTTTTCCCGACAATAGCGATGCGTTCTCCTTTATTAATGTTAACCGATAAATCTTTTAAAATCGGTCTATTCGAAGTGTAGGCAAAATTAAAATGGTCAATAGTGAGCAAAGGCGAGGCAGCTTTAGAGCCCGGCAGACTGCCTGTTTCTTCAAAATGAATAGCTGAGAGATCAAGCTGACTGAGTGCCGCTAAGTGAGAGGTTTTTGCCACATCTAAGCCCAAATGTCGCAGAACTGTCAAATAAAGAGGTTCACGGATACCGTTTTCCTGCAGCAGATTGGTCTGCAGCAGCTGATTAGGACTGCCATCAAAAAGAATCCGGCCGTCATTGATCAGCACAATTTTATCAACAGGGCGGTAAAGGACATCTTCCAGCCGATGTTCAATAATAATAGTGGTCGTTTCCTCTTCTTGATGAATCCGATCGATCAGATCAATAGTGTCCTGCCCAGCCTTTGGATCCAGATTAGCCAGAGGCTCATCAAAGAGCAAAATCGGACTTTCGTCAATTAGTACTCCTGCTAAGCTGACCCGCTGCCTTTGGCCGCCTGAGAGGTCTTGGGGGCGATGATCAAGCAAATCTGTCAGCTCTAAGCGATCAGCCCAAATATTGACCTTTTCAATCATTGTCTGATGATCCGTACAGTCATTTTCCAGCGCAAAAGCTAAATCCTCAGCAACCGTCAAACCAATAAACTGACCGTCTGGATCCTGTAAAACGGTTGAGACGAGATGGGATTTTTCATATACAGATAAATCAAAGGAAGGCTTGCCGCCAATGGTTAAGCTGCCGCTAGCCTGGCCCTTGTAAATATTAGGAATAATGCCGTTTAGGCAATGGCCCAAAGTTGATTTGCCGCAGCCAGAAGGCCCGATAATCAGTACTTTTTCTCCTTTTTTTACTGATAAATTGATATTTTTCAGGGTAGGTTCTGCCTGAGCATCATATTTGAAGGAAAAATCCTTAAATTCTATAAATGGTTCCATAAGATGTTATCCCTGATTTTCAAAAAGGTCAGTCTTTGGACAGGCTGCCTGACTGTGTCCGTGTTTTGGCATAAACAGCCAGCAAGACAGTAGCACCGATACCAATTGTTAATGCATTGGCCACACTCGCAAGCAGGCCCTGAATAAATACTTTGCTGGCGGGTTCATTGAAAATGATAATATCTCCTAAGGGAGCTACAATACCCCAGGCAATAACATTAATAATCACCTGTACAATATTAAAAGTCAGTATATCCTTGGCTGTAAAAAGCCCCTTTTCGATACGAAGATGATTTTTCAAAAAACCTATGCCCAGACCAACCAGACCGCTTGGAATCACCCATGACCACCAGATTCCGTAGCCAGCAAACATATCTTTAACCATATGTCCAATAAGACCAGTAAAAAAGCCGACCGCAGGGCCAAAAAGGCTTGAACTGCATACTGCAGCTGGATGCTGGTATTGGCAAAAAGAGGAATATTAATAAAAATACCGATAATGACAAACAAGGCTGCACCAATACCGGTTGCGACAACCGCTTTAATAGAATTATTTTTCATTTCTTCTCCTTAATTAATTTTTTTGATTTCAATGCGCCATTGCGGACCGACTCCAACATTATAGGCCTTGGCAAAGGAACCTTGGTTGATGGCAACTCCGACACGGTAAAGAGAATTGATATAAATGATAGGCTGGCCGACACGGACAGCAGCAAATGATTTGCCATAGGTGACCTGATTCTGATAAACCAGCATGTCATTGTTGTAGATGGTCACTTCAAAGCGATCATTGAATTCAGGCTGAAGCGTATAAAATTCCTCGCGGGTAATTGAGGTCCATAAAGATCCAAATTGAACATCAAGAATATCAACAGCTCCGCGGACCAGATCATCCTCAATAACCGTCGTCACTGTTGGCAGCTCTACAATAGCCTCAACAGGCAGCTCCGGTCCTACATCTTCAAAAGCAATATGGCCGCTGGCTAACTTGGCCCCTGTGAAGGCATAGACATCACGCCCATGAAAAGTGTAGGAAAGTTCTGTATTGCGCCGGCGGTTTTCAATTTCAGAAATTTCCCGAACAGCTTTAATACCAATGTGTTTTTTGATATAAGACAGCGTGCCGTTGTCAGGCGTCACAATGTATTGATTTTTCTTTGTCAGCGCCACCACACTTTTTCGATCCGAACCGACACCCGGATCTACAACCGACACAAAAGTCGTTCCTTCCGGCCAATATTCCACCGTTTGAAAAAGCCGGTAGGAACCTTCAAAAATATTATAGGGAGTGATTTCATGGGTCAGATTGTGAATGCCAAGCGTCGGTTCCTCCTGCAGGGCTACACCAATCATAGCTGATACCGCACCGTCAACCAAACCAAAATCTGACTGCAAAACCAATAAATTATTGCTCATTTGAACTGACTCGCCTTCCTTTCAATTCCTATTTTATCACAAGACAGACTTCTGTGCTGCACCCCATTGCAGTAAGCCTTGAAAACAGCTTGGGAGTTCGTCTTTTGCTCCCGCAAAAGATTCAGCTGTCCAGTGCTGATAATAAAACCGTTAAAATCTTCCGCTAGCTGCTAAATAAGGCAAATTTTTCGGACAAAGCGCTTTTGGAAAACAGCAAGGCCAACTTGTTTTTTAGCTCTGACAGCTGTTAATAGAGTTCAGGCCGCCGATCTGTAAAAACAGGAATTTGTCCGCGAGCCGCTTTAACCTGCCCTACATCAATTTCAGTGCTGAAAACTCCTTCACTGTCATCGGTCTCTAACAAAATATTTCCCAGAGGACCAACCACAAGCGAATGACCGTTAAAGTAATCTTTCAGTCCATGCCCCACACGGTTAACAGCAATGACAAAAGCCTGATTTTCAACAGCCCGCGCCTGTAAAAGGATTTTCCATTGTTCAATACGGCTGGCCGGCCACTGGGCTGACACAAAGAGCAGCTCTGCCCCTTGGCTCATCAATTTGCGGATCCATTCGGGAAAACGAATATCGTAGCAGATGACCTGACTGGCACTGACAGACCCTATGTGAAAATGGCTTTCCTTTAGTCCTGCAGTTAAAAATTCATCTTCAGCCATCAGACCAAACAAGTGAACCTTATCATAGGTATTAATTAATTTTCCGTCTGCAGCAAATGTATAGGCAGTGTTATAAAACTTTCCCTGCCGTTTAGTAGCAACAGAGCCTGCAACTAGAGCGATTTGATGTTCACAGGCAAACTGACTGAGCCAAGAGATACTGTCCTCTCCGTTTTCGTCAGCAATCTCTTCTAATTGTTCCAAAGCATAGCCTGTATTCCACAGTTCAGGCAGGATAATAACATCAGGCTGATCTGAAAGGGCCTGCTGCATGATCTCTAAAACCTTGTTTTTATTTAACTGAGGCTGCCCGTCTTTCACATCAAACTGTATCAGACTTACCTTCACAAAAAATCACCTCCAAAGACCATCAAAGCGTCTTTTAGCTTAAACAGCTGCCCTATCTGTCAGCGGTGGCTGACCTTTCTGGTCAGGCTATCACCGATAAACTGAATGGTAAAAATAAGAAGCAGGATGATGAGAGTTGCCACCCAGGTTACATCATTGTTAAAGCGATTATAACCGTAAGAAATGGCAACATTACCAAGTCCGCCGGCTCCAATAGCTCCGGCCATCGCCGTTTCACCAACCAGCGAAATCAAGGTTACAGTTGACACGCGAATTAGGTCTGGAAAACCTTCGCTCAGATAAACCTTGACAATATCCCAAAAGGTAGCGCCGGAAGCCTGAGCCGCTTCGATAACACCACGATCTAACTCAGAAAAGACAACCTGCACCTGACGGGCAAAGAAGGGAAAAGTCGCAAAGGACAGAGGAACCAAGGCTGCTGTTGCTCCTAAATTGGTCTGCATCAAAAGCATGGTCAAAGGCGCCAGCACCGCAATCAAAATAACAAAGGGAATGGCACGAAAGACAGATGTCACCTTATCAATAATCCAGCAGACAGTCTTGTTTTCAATGACGCCATCAGGCCCCATTAATACAAGCAGAAGACCAAAAACCAATCCGACTCCGCCGCCGATGATAAAGGGAATAATAGTCATGTACAGCGTATTTAAAAGAGCTGTCAGCCAGCCTGCATCTCCGGTCAGGCCAAGCTCATAAACGTTTGGTAAATAGGTTTGAATGAAATGCATTTCAAGCTCCTCTCTTTAGAATAGTCACTGTTAAATCTAGTGATTTTAAATTATCAAGTGCCTGCTGAATATTAGCAGCATCACCTTCTAAAATGACAATTATTTCACCAACAGGCGTCGCTTCCAAAATTTCTATATTGCCGAAAAGAATGTTGGCAGTTACCTGATAATGCTTATAAAGATTATTTAAAATGGGTTCATCTGTGGCTGTCCCAGCGTATTTCAACTGCAATAAGACCGCATCTGCCGGCAGGTTTTGCACAATATCCTGCTGCTTGATCTTAAGCAAGGCTTCTTCAATACCAGTCGCTGTCTCAATAAAGTCCTTAGTCAGTTCTTCCTTGGGATTGGAAAAAATATCCAAGACTGACCCTTCTTCAATCAAAGAGCCAGCCTGCATAACTGCCACACGATTGCAGATGTCCTTGACAATCTGCATTTCATGGGTAATCATGACAATGGTCAGATCTAATTTTTTATTCAAATCCTGCAAGAGCGCCAAAATCTGCTTGGTCGTTTTAGGATCCAAGGCAGAAGTCGCTTCATCTGAAATTAAAATTTTAGGATCATTGGCAAGAGCCCGCGCAATAGCCACGCGCTGCTTTTGACCGCCCGAAAGCTGGGCAGGATAATTGTCCGCACGGTCAGATAAGCCTACTAAATCCAATAATTCTGTCACCTTTTGGTCTTTTTCAGCGGGGCTTAAATTCGAGTGCCGCAAAGCAAAGGCAACATTTTGCCTGGCAGTCTTTTGAGCCATGAGATTGAAATGCTGAAAAATCATACCAATTTCATGCCGTTTCTGTCGCAGTTCCTGACTGGACAGCTGAATTTTTCCTTTATCAAAGGTAACATCATCATCAACCGTGACTTTTCCGGCAGTTGGTGTCTGCAAAAGATTGATAACACGCACGAGCGTAGACTTACCGGCACCGGAATAGCCAACAATGCCGTAAATATCGCCTTGGTTGATATGAACACTGACATCCTTAACTGCCTCTATCCGGCGTTTCTTTTGATGAAAGGTAATATCAATATGATCGAGTTGTATAATCGCCTTACTCATAACTTCTGATTAGCTCCTTTATTAATTCAATATGGGTATAATAGTCGGCCAAATTCACATTTTCATCGCCGCCGTGATCCCGGCTGTTAGGATTGCCGATGCCAAAAGCCAGCATAGGAACCCCCAAAGCTTCATAGACCGTATGCATGGGGCCTGTACCTGCTGCTGTCGGCAAAACTGAAACTCCCGCTTCATAGAATTGCTTGCTTAATTCAACAATATTCAAAATAGCCGGAGCACTCATATCACTGCGGTAGGATTCTTCTCCCAAGGTATAGGTTACTTTAACGTGTTCAAATCCCAGTTTTCGCAAGTGACTGTTAATCTTTTCAAAAACATATTTGGGACTGAGCCCTGGCACTAAACGCATTTCCATCTTAGCACTGGCAGAAGCAGGAAGAATGGTTTTTACTCCCTGTCCCTGATAGCCCGAGGAGAACCCCTCTATAGACAGGGCTGGTTCAAAAAAGTAGGTCTTAAGAAAATCTTGGCGTTCTTTTTTCAAAACTGGAAGTTTTAAACCATAAACTCTGCGCAGACCTTCGCTGTTTTCCAGGGCAAAACGCTCTATCAAGTCCAGTTCGCGCTCATTGGGCTCTAACAGCTGATCATAAATACCGTCAATCAAAATCCGGCCATCATCAGCTCTCATACTGGAAATGGCATTCAAAAGATACCAGCTGGCTGATTCAACAACGGCACCGTATTTAGAATGAATATCAACCTCAGCACTGGAAACAGACAGGTTAAAGGTAATAATTCCCTTGTTTCCGCCTGTCATCTCTAACTGTCCGAGACTATTTTTGACTCCCTGCTCCCAGATTAAAACGTCTGCCGGCAGTAAACTGTCTGCATACTTAGCCAAGTATTTATCAAGGTCTGTTGAAGCTGACTCTTCTGCTCCTTCCACGATAAAGGTAATATTAACAGGAAGATCGCCCACCTCGCGCATGTATTTTCGAACAGCAGTCAAACGAGCCGTAATGTGTCCCTTGTCATCATCAACGCCGCGGCCATACATATAGCCTTTTCTGACAGTCAGTTTAAAGGGATCGTCTGTCCAAACCTGATCGTCATCAGCCGGCACTGTATCATAATGATTGTAAAAAATAATCGTCTTGGCTTGAGGATTGGAACTCTTAAATTTAGCAATGACAAAAGGAGCCCTATAGGTCTCATCAATAGTCACTTCTGCGCCAACATTGGCAAAAATTTCTCCCAGATAGGCAGCAACATCCTGAAGGCCTACCTGCTGAGCAAATATTGATTTCTTGGAAATCAAGGTTCGCAAAACTTCAAAATAGTGCTGGGCCACTTCATCCTGCCAAAACTTGGCAATTTGTTCTTTCTCACTTGAAACTACCATTGTTCTCCTCTATATGACAAGAGGCTGAAACCAAGTCTCAGCCTCTCATTCTTAGTCATCTTAGTCTTAAAATGTATCAAGCAGCGGCTGCCTGCAGCTGTGAAAATTCTTCAGAAATTATCATGCAGCGCAAAGTCAGCAACCACTCTAAACCCTGCTGGAGCTGTCAGTCTTTTAGATTAGGCTAAAAACTCTGAAAAACTTTTTTGCAGGCGGTTTTGAGTCCCATCGTCTGCTTATTTTTAGCTGCTGTCTGTTACCAAACAGGCTGGTCAACATTTTTGGATGTTTTTTCGATAACTTTCTTAACAGCATCCGTATGATAAACCTTAACTAATTTTTTGATAGCAGCTGCCTTATCTGATTTTTTCCAGTTCTTTTGCGCTGCAATGATATTAATCCACTGCTTAGAACCAGCATTAACTTTTTCTTTGTAAAGAGATGTTTTAAAATCAATTTTGGCTGGAACAGCGTAACTGTTATTGACAACCGCAGCGTCAACAGAAGTCAGATTTCTGGCTGTCTGACTGGCATCTACTTCCTTGATATCAAGATCTTTTGGATTGGATTTGATATTCTTGATAGTAGCCAGCGTATCGCCTGATACATCTAACTTAATAAGACCGGCATCCTGAAGAACATACAGGGCGCGGCTTTCATTGGTGGCATCATTGGGAACAGCAATCTGAGCCTTGTCGGGCAGCTGTTTGACACTGGTGTATTTAGCCTTGCCGTTTTCTGTTCCTGAAAAGAGGTTGACAGGACTGATGTAAGTTTCGGCAACAGCTACCAAATTGCCTTTATTTTCTTTATTCCAGTTGTTGAGGAAATTATAATGCTGGAAGGCATTAATATCAATTTCTCCGTTTTTCAGAGCCTTATTTGGCTGAGAGTAATCCGTAAATTCTTTAAACTTAAGCTTGATATTATCCTTCTTAAGCAGGTCTTCAATCTTATCCCAGCGAGCCTTGTCAGAATCGGTCATGGTCATTACACCGACAGTCAGAGTATTTTTATCGCTTTTTTGACCGCAGGCTGCAAGGAAAATTACCGCTGCTAAGGCCAAACCTAAAATACTTACTATTTTCTTTATTTTCATTAATCATCCACCTTCTCTACTAAAGTAAGTTTATTTTCTCATAATTGCTTATAGCTATCAAATTGTTATTTCAATGATTTCTCTATAGTTTTAAACTATATCTCTTGTTTTGCCGTCTCAGTCCCGCTGACAAACAGAGCTGAACTTTTCCAGCCTAACATTTGCTTAGTTTGCTCCCTTATGGATTATTTAATATCTTTTTTATCCGGAAGATAGCTTCCGCCCAGATATTTTTGAGAAATTTTCTCAAGCGTTCCATCATCATACAGTTTTTTAATCCGTTTATTAACAAACTTTTGCAGATCCTCTTGTCCCTGGGCAAAAATGAAATAAACATACGGTTTTTGTTCTGACGGAAGCTCAATCACTTTCAGGTTATTGAGTCCTTGGTCTTTAATAATAGTTTCAGCTGAAATTTTTTCAAAGATCTTAAAGTCGTATTTGCCATCGCTGACATTGCGGATTTGATGGGCAATGTCCTCGCTGGTGAAATTCAGCTGCACTTGATTGGCCTTGCTTTGTTTTTTGTTAAATTTTTGCAGCATAGCCACTGTTGTGTTCCCTTGAACCACTTGGGTGCTGTGTCCGGCAATATCATCATAAGACTTAATGTCGCTGTCCTTAGGGACAACGAGCACTAGAGGATTGGAAGCTGTCGGGTTGGAATATAAATATTTATTGGCCCGTTCTTTGGTATAGCTGATATTGTTAGCTCCGATTTGATATTTGTCACTGTCAAGACCTGAGAAAATACTGGTCCATTCGGTCTTTTGGTATTTGACCTTGTATTTGTCTGTTCCCTTAAAGACAGCCTTTGCAACTTCAATATCGTAACCCGTCAGTTTGCCGTCTTTTTCATAAGAAAAGGGATTAGTGGTCCCAACAGTTGCAAGCGTTACGCTTTCTTTTGATGATTTAGAGCCAGAGCTGCAGGCTGAAAGCAAAAAAATTGAGGCAAGGGCAAGAGCGCCTGTCTTAACAATCGTTTTCAATTTCATAAGTTCCTCCAAGAATAATAATCATATCTATCTTATCACTAATTGGGAACCTTGCCTATTATATAATTTCTATCACGGTGATAAAATATTTCTATCACAGATCCATCAAGGCACCCTTAGATTTTCTAATAATAATCCAGCAAAAGGAGAGCGTTTCAACATAGTAATTGACAGCAAACTGGCAGAGGAACTATCAACACATCCGTAGAAATGCGTGTAGAAGCACTAAAACGTATTCAGAATGATTTGGCGGAATGTATGGCAAATTTACAATTTGAAATATACATTGTAAATGCTGAAGAAAAGGTGGTTTTAGACAGTAATTTTAGCGGCTAACAATGGCATAGAGAATAGCAATCCGAGAAACAGTAAATTATTAGGGCTCTATAATATCTGTAGTGGGTAACTCCCATTCAGATATTATAGGGCTTTTTGATTGTATGAAAAAAAGTCCCATATGACTTATAATGAAAAGCGCAAAACAACTCATTAGAAAGACTCATATGGAACATCTTTCAATACCACAGATTTAATCGGATTGAAAGACAAAAATATTAAAATTCTTCTTGTTTTACACCTTCACACCCACATCGAGATACGGGCAAAGTTGGATTATCAAGCTTCTGACTGTCCCCATTGTCAGGGAAAAATGATGAAATACGACTTCCAGAAAGCTTCAACTATCCCACTCCTTGATATCCAAGGGATGCCCACCGTCCTTAAGCTCAAAAAGCGCCGCTTTCAGTGCAAGGTTTGTCGCAGAGTGAGGGTGGCTGAGACCTCTCTCGTTCAAAAAAACGGGCAGATTTCCAAACCCATCTGGGCTAAAATCACACAGCTTCACACAGAGAGGTTGACGAACTCAGCTATCGCAAAGAAACTCCATATCTCCGTCTCTGCCGTTCAGAGAAAGCTGGATCAGTTCACCTTCAAAGAGGATTTCTCCAAACTTCCTACAGTTTTGAGTTGGGATGAATTCTCTCGAAATAAGGGCAAACTCGCCTTCATTGCACAAGATTTTGAGACGAGGAAGATCGTCACCATCCTTGAAAACAACAGGCAATCAACCATTAAAAACGACTTCTACAAGTATCCTAGAGAAGTTCGTGAACAGGTTAAAGTGGTCACGGTGGATATGTCTGGTAGCTACATTCCTATCATTAAGCAATTGTTTCCTTGCGCCAAAATTGTCCTTGATCGCTTTCACATTATTCAGCACTTGAGTCGGGCTATGATGACCACTAGAATCGCCATTATGAAGAGCTTTGACAAGAAGTCGTTACCTTATCGGGCGATGAAAAATCATTGGCGGATTCTTCACAAGGACGGCAGAAAACTTTCTGACACTGCCTTCTATTCACGAACTTTCAGGCAAACCTTAACCCCCTCGTGAGATTATTGATAAAACATTAGCCTTCTCTGATGAACTTCGCTATTATTATGAGCTTTATCAGCTCCTGCTCTTCCATTTTCAAGAAAAACGAGCAACTGAATTCTTTGAACTCATTGAAGACCATTTGAATCTCGTCAATCAGCCATTTTCAACAGTCTTCAAGACCTTTCTCAAATACAAAGCTTACATCATCAATGCTCTTAACCTACCTTATTCTAACGCTAAACTGGAGGCAACCAACAAGCTTATCAAGGACATCAAACGCCAAGCTTTTGGCTTTCGAAACTTCAAAACCTTTAAAACTAAAATTCTCATCGCTTTGAACATGCAAAGAGAGAGAACCAATCTGATTCTCTCTCGTGCTTAGTTATAAGTCACCCACTACAGTTGACAATGAGCCAAAAAAGTCCTACTAACCACATTGACTGACTGATCAATATAATTAAATAAGACTTTCCAGATAGGAATATTAGTCACCATGTAAATAGTCTATAAAATTAATATGCACTAGTACCAACTACTGACAGTTTCTCATACATTCAACAGTAACCGTACAGATATAACCTTTATTTCCCAATACAATGCTAAAAGTAGAATTTACTACTGTTGTACCAATACCAGCAGTAAGTTGTTCTAAGTTATTAGCATCATCCATGAGAATTGATAACTCTTCTTGCAAGCCCGCTTTTTGAATCTCTTTCATTATAATTTACTCCTATTTGTTAATACAGCGAGATGTGCACGCAGTTGATATACCAGTAACTGCTACAGTAATACCAACAACCCCAATTGCACATGCCGGAGTAGAGCCCCCGGCTAATTCCATATCTTCATCTTTGATGAGCGTTACCATATCTTTTTCCACCTCTGTTACATTATTTATTTTTAATAAATTACTTTTCATTTTATATTCCTTCCTATTCTTTATAAACTACCTATCATCATAATACTCCTATCTTCTCCTTGTCCCACCCAGCTACCCAAAAGTTATTGCTCAATATATTATTTACCAGAATACATTCGGTAATATTCTCCCTTTCGAGCCATCAAGCTACGATGGTCTCCAACTTCAGATACTTGACCGTCTTTTAAAACAATTATTTTGTCACTATTTTTTATAGTGCTTAATCTATGAGCAATAACAATCTTTGTTTTAGAATCTTCAGACAAATATTCTACAATTTGATGCTCAGTAATATTATCAAGAGCACTCGTTGCTTCATCTAAGAATAGCATTGATTTTTGATTTAAAATAGCTCTGGCCAAAGCTAGCCTCTGTCTCTGTCCTCCTGAGAAGTTGAACCCATTTTCCGACACCACTGTATTAATCCCCATAGGCAATGAATCAACAAAATCAAGCAGAGTAACTTTTTTTAGAGCGTCATATATATCATTATCAGCAACCTCAAAATCTTCAACTAAATTTTCTTTTATACTTCCGTTAAACAATAAGGCATCCTGAGGAACTACTCCTATCTGCTCACGTAAAGCATCTTTGTTTAAAATCTTTAAATCTAGTCCTTCAAAGTATATATCACCTTCATAATTATCATAAGCACCTAACAATATATAAAATAACGTAGACTTACCAGAACCACTTTCGCCAACAATGGCTACAGACTCACCTTCATTAATTGAAAAACTAATATCATCTAATGTTTTGTCTTCGGCACCGGGATAGGCAAATGACAAGTTGTTTACCCTTATATTCCCTTTAAAATCTATTATACGATTTCTTACTTCTTCGTCTTCCTGCAAAAGGATGTCATCTATACGTATGAGGTAAGATTTTGCTGTTGTAATATTATCTGATAATTGAGCTATGGAGATTAGACCTGAAATGTATGTACCTGTAATCGATTGTAAAGATATAATCGTTCCAACTTGGTTACTGTGATCCAATTGACTAATCCAGATTCCTAAGATAGGAATGAAAATTGGTACATAAAGTGTAATATATGCTAGTATATTTTGATACAAAGTGATAAATCGCTGATTTTTTTCATGAGACTTGATATAATCCTCATAATATCTATGCCACGACCTATGCTTTTTTGAGCTTATCCCTAACACTTTTACATCAAAAATTGCACGAAAAATATCATACTGAAAAACTTGCAATTTACTATCCGTTGCCAACTCCTTGTTTTTGTACAACAACATTTTCTCTCGCATAAACCTGCTCATGGATAATACTAGCAATGTGATAAATGCTAAAAAGACTGCATATAAAGGTTGTAAATTCATAATGTAAATGAGGATAACAACCATAGAACCTATATCTAAAAAAGTTTGAATGATAATATCACTAATTATCATTTTTAAATTTTTTAATAGTACTAATCGATATTGGATATCCGAGCTAGTACGGTTAAGATAAAATTCAAATTTATTTTTAAATAATTTATCAACAACCTTTTTTGATAAAAATTTATCAACGGAGATAGACAGACGAATGCTAGTAATTTGCTTGACTCTATTCACTACAAAGTAGACCAAACTGCTTGCGATTGTACCTATAGATAGTGCCCAAATTGTAGTATCTATCTGTTTGCTAACTAAAAAATTATCAACAAGTCCTTTTAATAGTAACGGAGCAATTAGTGTCAACGAATAGACAATCACCGCTGCAATAAGCACCTGTACAACGAGTTTCTTGTTAAAGAATACTGCTTCTTTAATCAGTGAAAATTCTTGTCCTCTAGTATTAACGGTTTTAAAATTTTCGTTAGGCGTTATCTTAAGTATTAAATTTTTATAGTCATTATCAAGTTCATCCTTTGAAATTTTTGTTCGTCCAAAAGCTGGATCCAATATAATAACCTCATTAGAAGAGATTGATTCTACTACGACAAAATGTCCTCCGATTCTATAAGCGATGCCTGGTAACGAGGAGTTTTTTATCTCTGAGAGTCTATCAGTCACCTTAAACATATTCATGGAAAAACCAAAGTGGTCAAAAATTTTCTTAAGTCCCCTAATACGCGTCCCATCTCTTCCCGCAGAGAATTCCTTAGGAATATCATTCAAAGTTAAGCGAACATCATAGTATTCCATTAACATTACAGCAACACATAATCCACATTCTGTTTGGCTCATCTGTAGAAGTGGTGTAATTTTTTTCTTTTTAATTTCCTACACCCCCAAGAACTTTTCAATATAAAAATCATTTTGGCTTATGAACCATAAAGTAAATACTGTACCTAATCTCCCATTAAAAAATGAAGGATTTAAAAGATTACTAAATTGCTCATAACGCCATTGGCTGTTTTCTAATAATTTTTCTCCTTCTTCTATATAGGTTTTAACTTTTATCACTTTACTATAGTGGTTATTCAATAAACCTGATTGTAAAATTATTTTTAGAACCACAAGAGCACCTGCATAGCCATTAACTAGAGAATCATCCATATAATCGCTCCTTTTTCTGACCAAAATACAATTAAGAGCTTTAAAGAGATCAGTTATAACAATATCTTTTAATTTCTTGGAAAGATTGGATGAACGATAGAGTAAGTACCTACTGAAAAGTATTCCCACAGCTCCATACGATAATGCACATAGATCCTCAGTATTAGAAATATTGTGCCTAGTATCATTCCAATTATTAGAAACTTTGTTAAAATTAGAATTCTCGAGTTGAATAAGGTCGAGAATATCTTTATCAATAGTCTGATGTTCTATATATTGGCGGAGAACTGATAACACTAAAATATCGCCTGCATATCCATGAAATAAACCAGTAAGATTACGCTTAGTGTAAGTTTTTAAATATATTTCTCCTAATAGTTTTATATCATCCAGATAAGCCTTATTTGAAGTTTCTTTGTAGAGATAGTTTAAAACCAGAATGGCACTCCCATACGTTGAAAAATCTACAATATCTTTTTCATGTACTATGTCTTTTGAAGATGTGTAGTTTTGCTTCTCAGATTCTAAATTAAAATAATGATAGAGCAAGTATGACGATTGTCTACCTATTAGTCCAGAAAGACCTTCACTTGTGTCACCACTCCTGACTGTAGCTATTATTTTTTCTCTCAATTTACTATTTTTACAATAGCTAGCTAAAAACAAGAGAGAACCACCAAATGTATATATATCATTACAATAATGTAACAGCGTATTCTGAACAGTGTGATCAATCACTCCAAATTTAAAACCCATATCATTCGAGCAAAATGATTCAAATGCTTGTAGTTCATTATCCACTCTGTTTCTATTATCCAAATAGTGAGATTCTCTTTCTATTGGAATATCTAATCCCAAAATTAGCTGCAAATAGTATTTTTCTTTATTCAAATCATTAAGGCTAAGCCCTCCAATTCTCTTTATGAGGTTGTCCTTAATTATTTTATTATCAGTTACTTCGCTGATTAAAAAATAAGGGATAGCTTGTTGTTTCAAACAAGCCATTTCTTTGTCAACTATTTTTTTATCGCGTTTACTGTGCTTCCTCAATAGGTTGATATAATTTTCTGACTTTTCCTTACTCTTAGTGTACATTGGTAAGTTTAAATCATCTAAATATTTACCATAAAAAGCCGTATTACGAAGCACAACCCTATAATCATAGCTCTCTATTAATTCTAGTTCCTGAATGAACCTCTCCTTATATTTGAGAAAAACTCTAATTCCTGTATCGAAACCTTTCAGTACATCTGCTGAATACTCTTCAGGATTAACCTTGATGCCATTTATGTCTTGTGGTATATTACTATGCTTTTCAGTATAACTGTAGACTCCTAGATTAATGTCATCTTGTCCCTTATGAATTACACCATGCCGCCAAGTGGTTATATCACCTCCACTAAATGCACTTAAATCTAGTGAACCATATACAAGTCTTTTTTCTCTAGAATTAAATAGATAAGTTTCTGTCAATAGTGAGTCTAATTTTTCTCTATTTAGTGTGTCCGTTATAGCAGCTTCTAAATCAATAAAATAGGGACCATATTTTGTAGAAATAATATTCTCACTATGAAGATCCTTACTTCCTAAAATTGTAAAAATAGCTGTTATAATTCCAAATTTATAATAAAAATTTTGGAGTTCTATACTATTTAAAACTGCACTATCTGACTTGATGTATTCTTGAAGACATAAGTCATCGTCTAAGAAAATTGTATTTGCAATAGGTAGTTTGATATTTTCCTTATCAAAATATTTTTGAAAAATTCTCAAAAGACGATCCCCTAAATTAGGACGTTTCTTGATCAATATTCTTTTTTCATTTAGTGTAAGTATAGCTACAAATGTATTAATATGAAAATCACCTTCAAAGGTATTAAGTTTACTAAGAGACAGCGACTCACTTTCTTTTAAGCTAGCAAAGTTCCTTATTTCTACTTGGTAATTTTGAAGTAGACTAAATACTTCTTTAATCCTTTGAATATAATTACAAATAACAACTTCACAATTATCTTTCACTGTTGGATAAATTTGATGAAATTCTTGAAAATATCTATCTTTTTGAAGATTTTCATTATAATCTTTGTATGATAAATTAGGATTTATAGCTCTTTCTTCCTGATAATAGTCAATCAGAGAATTAATTGCTACTGATGATATATTCTCTAAGATACCATCGATAAGTGTGTAGTAACAATTGTCCTGATCTTTTTGGCTACTGAATAGTCCTTTTGAATCAATAGATAATAATTGCTCATATATCTTTGAAATATAGTGAGAAAAATAGTTTTCAAATTTACCCTCTATACTGGGATAAGCCGAATTTCTTATGTTTTCCACTATGCATAACCCCATTTACGATAAATCACAGGTAATAATGCCATCAATGCAACACTCCAAACAATAGTAACCACATACTGTTCCGGAGTGTATTTAGCAAAACTAAAGGCATTTTCAACAAATGATAAAGGAATATATTTAGTCAAATCAGCTGTAGATTCAAAATTATTCATAACATTCATGATAGTCACCCCTAATCTTAATGTAAGGAATAGAGTGATGAATGAATATAATGAACTTTTTAAAACTAATGTGATAATGCTTCCTAATGAAAAGAGAAATAGCGCATAAACTAAGTAAGCAGGTACCAGATGGTTAAAAATTTCAAATAAATCAATCTGCGGATGATTAAAATAAATTTTATAAAATGCAACTTCCGCAAAAGAAACTAGGCTAGTCAAAATAGCTAAAAGCTCAACTGCTAATAACTTTCTCAAAATAATTTCAATACTTGATCGCCCACTAATTCTAAGCTGATTGATGGTTTTATAGCGAAACTCTCTACCAAAGGCATTGATAGCTGCATACATCAATAAGAAATTGGAAACGGTAGAAAATACACTGTAGATATTATAAACCTGAAAAGGTCCCTTTAAATTCTCAATAGAATAGATGATTCCCCCACCAAGCAATAGGGATAGCATCAGAAAAATAAATACACTAAATTTCACAATAGTTAGTCTTACAAACAAGACCGTTGCCCATTTATTGTTCATCAAAATATACCTCACTCAAACTTATTTTTTCCTTCTCAAGAGTAATATTCTTCTCTCTTTGTAACATTTCTTCAATGGCATCAATATCACGAACAATAATATCCCTACCATTTTGTTCATAGTCGAAACCATTATCTTCTAATAAGCAGATTAGCTCAGATTGAGATAAATCAGGATGATAAATCTTATATTTCATATGCTCCTTAGCATCCAAGCTGCTAATTGTGTGATCCCTCAGCAGAACTGCTTTGTTACAAATTTGCTCCAAATTTTGTAAGATGTGACTGGAAATAATAAAAGTAATACCCTTTTCAGATGACAATTTTTTTATTAAGTCCAGTAAATTTTTAATACCAGTAGGGTCCAGACCATTTGTCGGTTCATCTAATAAGATAAACTCCTCAGAAGCAATGAGAGCAATAAAGAGTCCAACTCTCTGCTTCATCCCCAAAGATAGTTTTGAAACTTTTTTATGTAAATAACTATCCACCTGTAGAACATATTTATAATCATCAATGACGCTGTAACTCTTGCCAAATAAACGACAGTAAAATTTCAAATTACCCAACACTGTCATATCAGCATAGAGGCTGGGGTGTTCAATTAAAGTACCAACATTATGAGCTTGAATCTTAATATCTCCTTTATAGTTGGGAATGATGCCTGAAATGAGCTTCATCAAAGTTGACTTTCCAGCACCATTTTCACCAACCAAACCTAGGATATCTCCTTGCTCTAACGTAAGATTAATGTTTTTCAAGACATAATCTTTTCCATATTTAAAATTTACGTTTTGAATCTCTAAAATTTTCATATCCACTTCCTTAATCTGATGTTATTTTTAAAATATCCAAAAGTCTGAGATAGTTGTCACAAATCGTACTGTCCAAAAAAGTGGCTATCCCAACTAAGCCATGCATTACTCCTACCGTTTCAGTTCCTCTAATGTTATATTCCATTGAATTTAATAAATAAGGAAGAATTTCTTGAATGTATATTTCTACCTTACTGTATTCAATGTTAAGTATCGCCTCAGCATACTTACAAATCACAAGATTTCCTAAATCACCGTGACAAAAAGTTAGATTCACACCTAGAGATTTTTGCATAGCAATCTCATATAATTCATAAGCTTCTTCAATAATATAGTCATCCTGATAGCCATGTTTTATAAGCTCAAGTCTTGATAAAAGAATACCTGGAATTCCGTGGCACCATCCCCATGAATAGCTGTTTCTATTATTGTCCTTAAACCACATTTGATTTGTCTTATCAAATAAGCGTCTTTCTGTTTTTAGTAATGATTGAATAAGAGTATAGTCATCTATATCTAATAGCTTGTTTGCTCTGTAAATAGCTAAAATAATTCCAGATGACCCATGTGCAAAACCAGTAAAATAACGTTTTTTTTCCTGTGCAATAGGAAAATAGACTTCCCCCTTATCATAAATAATCGAATCTATTAGATGTAAGCGACATTTCTCAACTAATTTAATCACACGATTATTCAAACAATCACTCAAATGTAATTGAAATATCTCTATTAAAGTTAATATGACACCTGCCGTTCCGTCTAAGATGTCTAATTTTTCATCCTTTTTAAAGCTATTTTCTATTAAGTCTAATAAGTAATGGATGCGTTTCAAAGATAAGACATCACTAAAGTTGTTATGCTTATATATATAAGCATAATATCTTAAATATTCAACCACTCCGTTGTAAGCACCAATACTGATGTCTGATGTCCCATATTTAATAATTTTATCTATATCAATTTCAATATCACTTATTAATTTATTAATAGGTAAATCTTTATAGCCTGATTTTTCGAGCAGTAGCAAACACCTTAGTATTCCAACGCTACCCGAATAATAACTATCAGGATTTTCATGAATTTGGTAAAAGCTTCTATTATTATCACCTTCTAATTCAGGAGTTATCCAAAAATATTGTTTAGTTAATGGATTTATCAGTTTATTTTCAAAAACAGTCGCAATCATTTGTTCAATCGTCTGCGCCCTTTGCTTTTGTGGATTCTCTCCCTCATGAATTGTTACTTCATTTATCTCTTTTACGTCAAATTCTGTAGAAACTACTGTCAACATTTGAGTTATTAGTCTTAATTGTCTTTCAAGATCTTCCTCACATAGTAAATTCAATTTATACTCTAGACTTTCTAGAGGTGTTTCTATAAAGTAATTTTTTATCTTCTCTCCATTGGATAAAAGTAAATCGGTACTACCAGTATTTAATTCAAAATATGGGATGTTAAACTTTAACATCTCCTTGTACTCTTGTACTTCTTCTTCCTGGATTTCCTCACTTAGAAGTTTCATAGATACTGCAAAAGCATATTTAAAATGAAATAGGCACACTGGATTCTTTAATAGTCTTAATATTTGCGAATAATCATGGGTTTCTCTATTTAAATAGCGAATAGGAATATTGTTAAATAGCCGATTGAAATATTCTTTATAACGCTCTTTGTCTTTGAGAACCTCATTATAAATATTAGTAAAACCTCTCTGTATAAAATCTATGACATCTTTTAATTCATTTTTTTGGACTAGATGGTTAGATTTTTTCCAAGTTTCTGCAAAAGTATTTGGTAACTCTCCACTATATATTTTCAGCGGGCTCAAATCATAAAAATCTCCATTGCTTTTTACAATTGTAGGTAATATTATCAAATTACTTACAGAGTCTTCCAAATAGTTAATATTATCCTCTTGTAACATTTTTGGAGTCATTTGCTTCTTGAACCTCAATCTACTAGTCAAAAGTGTCTCAACATCTATTGCTACAGGAAATTCTCCACAAGATATAATATTTTCATAATGTAAATCGCTACCATTAAGTATATATGCAATAGCTAATAACTGTCCCAACCTAATATAATATCTCTCATTTTTATTCTTTGATTGTAATGGGATATATCGAATTTCTTCAGCCCAAGAATAGCTTCCTTGATCAATAATTTTAGGAGCTTTCATTTTTAATATTCCATCTTGATCCCCTATTTTATCTATAACTTCTTTAAATAATGTATCTAACTTACTTCTTCTCGGTTTATAAAAATAATTACCGAATTCTGATTCTACCTTGATGACAAATTTCCCTCTATGTCTGTCTCCCATAGATAGTTTAATATCTGTTATCATTCCATCTGCTTCCAAAAACTGATTAGCAACCAAGGCTTTATCTTGAATCAAATGAGAAAGAAACTCTAGTAAATACTTTGTGGTATCTCTTATAAATAAAATTATTGAAAAATACCAGTAAGGATACTTTTTAACAACTTCTGCTAAATTTTTATAGTCCTGATTTAAATAAGCTAAATATTCAGCTTGATTTTTATTAATATTTCTCATCTCTGCTATCCAGATACCTTCAGATAGAGAATAAATATTTTCTAACATATTCTCTGTTATAGTTCGTTCAATGGTATCACTTTGAAAACTGTCATCATATTTCTGTAATTGATTTCTTATCTCAAATAAATACGGCTCAAGAAATGATAAATACAAATTAGAAAAAGTATTACTGCTAAGAAGATGAAATCTATTCCATATCTCATAAACCTCAAGCTCGTTTATGCTAGCGTTTATATCTTCTAATAGACACATACCAAATTTTTCGTACAATTTTTCAATATTTGGGTTATCGCTTAATTTAATAAAAATATTATCAGGCCTTGCTTCCACAACTTCCCCCTTACCAAGTTTTTTACCATTTTACTATCTAAAACCATATTTTTCTGATATTCCCAAATATGAAATTAGTTTTTTATTTTTTTGCACATTTGCAACTTTTTTATATTTCGACTTTCTGGATATACAATAGTATTAGGAGGATGATAAAAATGAAAAAGAAACTTATCTTTATTAACCTTGTCGTTCCACTTTTACTATTTTTTCTATAGAAAAAATGAGCTATTCTAATAGCTCATTTCTATTTTACACTTCTAATATTTGCCTTAAATTTTCTCTTAAAAACATTGGAAATATTGGGTCTGCCAGCTCCTTTACTCTGTCAATAAACTGCTCTAAATCTGCCATTGTCGTTGCTCCTGTTTCCATGTGGTCGAGGAGTTTCTCATAAAAATCTATATTAATCTTAGTAAATATATCTTGAAAGGTAATTAACTGTCGTAAGTGGCTGATAAAATATCTCGTGTAGTAAAATTCTCGTCGTTCTAATAAAACTAGTGATAAGTTTTGAAGTGTCTGCTGTGAGAGAAGTTTATGAGTTGGTATGGAACTATAGAGCTTGTCCCGCTCGATAAAGGCCTTACCTAAAAAGATAAGATCTTCATTGCTTAAAGCTGTCATGGTATTGCCAAATATATAGAGCTCATAAGTCGTCCACTCTTCAATAGCATATAGATAGTTAACTAATAATTTTTTATCATCATCAGGAACTTGATAACTCTTATCCAGATTAAAGAGAGCCACTTTAACGACTAATTTATTTAACTTCTCATAAACATCAAATACTTCATCTCCCTCAATGTCTTCCAACATGGTTTTTAAACCATCAATATCATGTTGGTTATAAAGTTGAGCAAGTTGCTGGGAACGTTTAAAATAAATTGTTTCCTGATAATGATTAACGGCATAACTAAACTCTGGGAAAGTCATATGTATAGCTTCAATAGCTAATAGCAGCTTATCTGCTGTCAGCATGGTTTGCCCATTTTCAAATCTAGATAGCTGGGACAAGGAAAGATTTTCTCTAGCGACATCCTTTAGCTTGAGCCCACGCGCTATACGAAGGTCACGGTATAATTCACCCAATTGCATTAATTGTTCTTGGTCCATTGACAGCCTCCTTTATCATATAGATAGGGTACTCAGATTATAGCAAATATCCCTGTTTTTATTTGTCTATTCGTGAATAGTCGTCATTTGTCCTGAATGGTTAAAATTTTCGATAGAAATCTCACTTTATTATTCGGAAATATGCTTTTTCTAAAAAAGACTGAGCAAAAACTTGTCCAGTCCTCATATTTTTATTTAACCACAATATTGACCAATTTATTCGGTACCGCAATTACTTTCACAATATCTTTTCCTGCAATTTCAGCCTGAATTTTATCATTGGCAAGAGCAATCTTTTCAAGTTCTTCACGGCTGGAATCCTTAGGAACAACAGCTTTGGCACGGACTTTTCCTTTAATTTGCAAGACAATTTCAACGTCATCTTCAACTAATTTGCTTGCGTCGTAAGTCGGCCAAGCTACATAAGAAATGGATTCTCCGCTTTGCGTCAGCTTTTGCCAAAGTTCTTCAGCTAAGTGCGGCGCAAATGGTGCAAGTAACTGAATAAAACCTTTGGCGTATTCGGCATAGAGTTGTTCTTCCTTATTAGCAGCATTGACAAAGATCATAAGCTGAGAGATGGCCGTATTGAAGCGCATAGCTTCAAGATGCTCTGTTACTGTTTTAACAACTTCATTATAAACCTTGTCTAGATGACCATTGTTTTCAGCAACTATGTCTTTAGAAGTGATGAGACGATAGACGCGGTCGAGAAATTTACGCGAGCCTTCCAAACCTTCTTCGGACCAAGCAATGGAAGCATCGAGCGGTCCCATGAACATTTCGTAAACACGAAGGGTATCGGCACCGTATTGTTCTACAACATCGTCAGGGTTAACAACGTTCTTGAGGGATTTAGACATCTTAGCTGGTGCTTGTTCCAGCTCTTCTCCCGTTTCAATATTAAAGAAAGAACCGTCACGTTTTTCAACCTTATCTGTTGCCACAAGGGCACCGCGGTGGTCACGATAGCTAGTACCCAAAATCATTCCTTGGTTAAAGAGTTTTTGGAAGGGTTCTTTGGTCGGAACAACACCTAAATCATAAAGGAACTTATGCCAGAAACGGGCATAAAGAAGGTGAAGCACAGCATGTTCAGCACCACCGACATAAATATCAACTGGCAGCCATTGTTTAAGCAATTCTTCATCAGCCAGTTTTTGGTCATTGTGCGGATCAACATAGCGCAGGAAGTACCAGCTGGAGCCTGCCCACTGCGGCATGGTGTTGGTTTCCCGGCGGCCCTTGACCCCATCTTCACGGGTTACTTCCAGCCAGTCTGTCAAGTTAGCAAGCGGAGACTCACCTGTACCTGACGGGCGAATGTCCTTAGTCACTGGCAAAACAAGTGGTAATTGATCCTCTGGAACTGCTGTCGAAGTGCCATCTTCCCAATGAATGATTGGAATTGGTTCACCCCAGTAGCGCTGACGGCTAAAGAGCCAGTCGCGCAGGCGGTAGGTCACTTTTTTATTGCCTACACCCTTGTCTTCCAGCCAAGCTACCATCTTGTCAATAGCGGCAGCCTTGTCAAGCCCGTCTAAAAATTCGGAATTGATGTGAAGACCGTCTTCTGTATAAGCAGCGTCAGCTACCTTGCCACCTTCAAGAACGGGAATAATATCAAGATTGAACTGTTTAGCAAATTCCCAGTCACGCTCATCATGAGCAGGAACGGCCATAATAGCACCTGTTCCGTAGCTGGCAAGGACATAGTCAGCAATCCAGATAGGAATCTCTTTGCCGTTAACAGGATTAATAGCATAGGCACCGGTCCAAACACCTGTCTTTTCCTTGGCAAGGTCTGTACGGGCCAGGTCTGATTTGAGAGAGGCCTGACGTTTGTAGTCTGCCACTGCCTGTGCTTGGTCGGCTGTTGTAATCGCATCTACCAAGTCATGCTCGGGAGCAAGAACAGCGTAAGTGGCTCCAAAAAGCGTATCAGGACGAGTCGTAAAGACTGTGAAGTCTTTGTCAGTGCCTTTAACCTTGAAGGTTACATTGGCACCTGTTGATTTACCAATCCAGTTGCGCTGCATGTCCTTAATAGACTCTGGCCAATCAAGGTCTTCCAAATCTTCTAAGAGACGCTCTGCATAGGCTGTGATTTTCAGCATCCATTGGCGCATAGGTTTACGAACAACGGGATAGCCGCCGCGCTCTGATGTCCCATCAGGCAGGACTTCTTCATTGGCGATGGCTGTACCTAATTCTTCAACCCAGTTGACTGGTACTTCAGCTTCGTATGCTAAACCTTTTTCATACAATTTGGTAAAAATCCACTGGGTCCACTTGTAGTAGTTAGGATCAGTTGTGTTAATTTCACGGTCCCAATCGTATGAAAAGCCAAGTGACTTAATTTGACGTTTAAAAGTCGCAATGTTTTGGGCTGTAAAATCAGCGGGATCATGGCCCGTATCCATAGCATACTGCTCAGCAGGCAGGCCAAAGGCATCCCAGCCCATTGGGTGGAGGACATTGTAGCCTTGAGCACGCTTGAAACGGCTGAGGATATCAGTCGCAGTGTATCCTTCCGGGTGTCCTACATGGAGCCCTGCTCCAGACGGATAAGGAAACATATCCAGGGCATAAAAGTTCGGTTTAGAGGCATCTGTCCCAGTCTTAAATGTATGATGATCTTTCCAGAACTCCTGCCATTTATTCTCAATTGCTTTGTGATTGTAGTAAACCATAGTATTCTCCAAAAAATATAGTCTCCTTATTATATCATTTTTACAAGGAATGAACAGGGGCAAATAAATATCTCGCTTGGTAGATTTACAACATCCTATTGTCCATTTTTTCCAATGAATTCAACAGAATCTGCGGAATTAAAATTTATTTTCCAACAAAAAAGCGAAGAAGTCTGTCCTTAGAATTTCTTCACTACTCTTCTTTTTATAGCTGCTGTGTCAGCCAGTTTTGTACCCCAATCAGCTCAATCAAATCAAGCTGTGCCTCTGTCCAAAGCATGTCTTCCTCTTCATCTTTGTAGTAAGCTTTCAAAAGATCATAAGTGGCATAGTCTGTCTTGAAATCTTCAAAAAGATTATTCGCTTTTAAGAAAGCAAATCCCTCTCTTGAAAGGTCAAGGTCGTGCTTCAAATAATCAATTGGGTTTTGAAAAAGCGGTTCTGATTGTCCCACTTCCATTTTCAGTTCTCCGCCCAAATCCAAGATACGGTTAATGAATTGATTCATAAAATCACGTTCTTCTTCTGCATGACCGTCATATTTTGTTTCTAACTTACTAAAGCCGAGTGCTCCAAAAATTCTAGCTTGCATCTGATGATAGGTTGCCTGCGTATTCATTGTTGTTACAAGCTTTTGCAAATATGAAACTGCTTCTTTCGTCATAAGGAACTCCTTTCAAATTGACCATATACATTTTACTTCTTAAAGTTTATCACTTTATTTTTTAAAATCAATTTTTTAGTTTTTTCTGGTCAATCTGCTAAATAGGTTTTCAGATCAGGCATTCGTTTTTCAGCATCAGTCAGTCCTAAACGATATTATCTCATCAAATTTTTCAGGATTTTTCTCCAAACGGCCGATTTCAACCGTACGGCTGGGGCGAAGAACAAAGAGTTCCCTGCTTTCTTCCAGGTTAATAATATGCTCAACTGTCGCATTGTAATGCTCAGGACGCCTCGAAGCTACTTTAATAAAGTTTGGGTATTTGCGGTAGAGGAGCTTATATATTCGACCGCTGGACGGTTTTTTGCGATAATCAATGGGCCGTGTTAAAACCACAATCAGCTTATCAAAGCCTAAACTTCTGGCAAAATCAACCGGAATAGAGTCAGCTAGACCGCCGTCCAGATACTTTTTGCCCTCCCATTCGACAATTTTAGAAGCTAGAGGAAGAGCCGAGCTGGCCCGAAGAGCTTCCATTTGTTTAAAAACGTTTGTAATTTGGATATAGTCAGGCTTGCCGGTTTCTATATTCGTCGCTGCTGCATAAAAAGGAATGTTCGCTTTCTCAAAAGCCTCTTCATCAAAAACATCTAACTCCATGGGAATCTTATAATAAGTGAAGTCCTTATTAACCACATTGCCGGTTGTCAGCCAGCTGCGCAGCCCCATATAATTAGGGTAAGAGATATATTTTTTATTGTAACGCAGGGCACGGCCGCGCTGGCCTGATACATAATTAACCCCAAAAAGAGCACCCGCAGACACCGCAACAATGCCATCAACCTTAATCTTTGCATCTAAAAAGGCATCCAGCACACCAGCCGTATACAAACCGCGCATGCCACCGCCTTCTAAAACCAAACCAACAGACATCTTATCCTTCCTTTCACCAATCAATTGTCCTTATTATAACAAAAGCTTGCCGAAAATGCGGAAAACTAGAGCTGATTTTCACAGGCAAGCCCCTCTCATCAGCCAAACACAAAGCACTGTTTTTGAAAAAACAGAACAATGAGCCTGACTTACACTATTGTTGACTCTTGATATGAAAAAGAAGCCGAAACAAACGTTTCAGCCTCATATACTTATAGTTCTGCAATCTGATACAATTCCAGTTCTGCCTGTGTTTCAGCGCCAAACATGTTAATCATGATTTTGACTTTATTGTTTTCAATTTCAACAACACGGCCTTCCTGTCCCATAAAGGCACCGTCAATAATTTGAACCACATCACCTTCTTTGATGTTGGTATCGATGACATCCACCGTTTGCCCCATTGACAGAAGAATAGAACGAATTTCTTCTTCAAGCAACGGTGTTGGTTTAGAACGGTTCCCGTGCGAACCGACAAAGCCGGTAACGTTCGGTGTGTTACGCACGACAAACCAAGCTTCATCTGTCATGACCATTTCAACCAAAACATAACCTGGGAAACGATTTTCTTCAACTTCTTTTGATTTTCCATTTTTCTCAACATTGACAGTTTGTGTGGGAATTTCCACGCGCAGGATATTATCCAGCATGTTGTAGGTCTGGGCGCGCTGCAAAAGATTTTCCTTAACCTTATTTTCATAACCTGAATAAGTTTGCAAAACAAACCAGCCCTTATCAAATGAATCTAACATAATAATTGCCTCCATTATAAAAAAGCCTATGCGGCTTTTGAAACTTTTGTTATATTATACCATAAAAGTGTCAAAAACGATAGGCTTTTTTGTATTCTTGGCAGCAAAAGCGGGGCACAGCCAAGCCTTCCCGCTTTCCACAAATGAATCAGCCAAGAAGTCTAAGATCCAGCTAGGCTCGTAAGAGATGCTGCTTAGATTTTCTTCATGCCAGGTAGTTAAAAACGATTCAACAAATCTGTTAAAGCAAGGTTCAGCAGCTTATCAAATAAAAAGATAAGCAGGGCAAAAAATGCTGAGTATTCAAGAATCGAAATAAAATCATGCCAAGACTGCTTGCGCGTCGGCCAAGTGGTATTTTTTAAGACGGAAAATACGCCTCCGATAAATTTCATCCTTCCTTCTCCTAACGTGTTTCTTTGTGCAGTGTGTATTTCTTACAATGTTTACAAAACTTATTAACTTCCAGCCGATTGGGTTTAGGATTGCTGCTCACTCCGATAGAATAGTTGCGCGATCCGCATTCCACACAGGCTAGACTTGCTTTTTTCTGTGCCATAATGCCTCCATAGCTTCCTTATTTTAACATGGTTCAATTATTCTTGCAAGTTTACTCAAAATAATTGACGACCTTGTCCCAAAGATTTTTAGCCTTGTCTGCCAGATTGGCATCATCCACTTGCTTCTTGATTGAGTCTGTGGCATTTTTTGCCTTTTCCCGGATACTGTCAATGATGTCTTGAGAGCCTGTGTTGGTTGCATTTGAAGTATCATCTGGGTCATAGGTTGATTCAATGCCGTCTTGTAAGTAGGCATTTTTAACCTTGAATTCCGTGCCTTTCGTATAAGGGAGAATGTAACTGGCCTGAGTACTGAAGATATTTGAGGCCGTTCCCGAACTGGAATCACTCAGGTAATGCTTTTCATCGGTCTTATTAAAACCTAACCACTGGCTAATAACAACATCCGGTGTATAGCCGATGACCCACTGGTCGCTGGCAAGGTTGGCATCAAAGTTAGTTTCTGTGGTCCCTGTCTTTCCAGCTAAGGTATAACCGTAGACATTAGCATTAACTCCAGTACCGTTAGAAAAGGTGCCAAGCATCATACTGGTCATTTTATCCGCTACCGATTTACTGATGACACGCTTATCATTCGGTGTAAATTTCTTTAGAATTTCACCGCTGGCAGTCTCAATCCGAGTGATAAGATGGGCTGTCGGCATAACGCCGCCATTGGCAAAAGCCGCATAGGCCTGAGCCATCTCCAGCGGATTGGTTGTAACGCTGCCCCCTAAGGCGACGCCCAATTCTCTCTTAGCATCATCCATATTTAAACCAAACTTCTTGCCATAAGAGAAAGCTTTGTTAATACCTAATTTATCAAGGGTATACACAGCAGGGATATTATAAGAATTAGCTAGAGCCTGATACATAGGCACATCTTCTGTTTCAATATTGCCGTAGTTATTCGGCTTATAGCCGTCAAAATCTCTGGCTTTATTTGGAAGAAGCTTATCTATAGACCAACCTGAAGCAACAGCCGGAGCGTAGACCGTCAAAGGCTTAATGGTTGAGCCCGGACTTCTGCTGGATTGTGTTGCATAGTTATAGCTTCTAAAAGTGACATCCTCGGTACTGTTCACCCGGCCGACCAAGCCTCTGACACCGCCGGTTTTGGGATCAAGAGCCACACTAGCAGCCTGAGCACTGCTATTATCATAAGGCGAAACAGGAAAGAGACTATCTTCATCAAAAGTCTGCTGCATACCGGTCTGGTAGTTCTGATCCAGTTCTGTATAAATTTTGTAGCCATTATTGACAATGTCTTTTTCACTAATGCCATAAACAGAGCTGGCTTCACTGATGACAGCATCAAAGTAAGACGGATACTCATAGTCATCTGTTTTAGCCACATAGGTATCATTCAGGCGATTGCCCATACCGACACTTTGCGCTTCATTAGCCTGATTTTGGGAAATCTTGCCGGCAGCTACCATATTTTGCAAGACTGTATCGCGCCGGTTGGTTGCATTTTCAATAGAATAAAGGGGATTATAAATTCCAGGCCCCTTAAGCATACCCGCCAGAGTCGCTGCTTCATCAAGTGTCAGCTGAGCAGCTGTCGTCCCAAAATACTTTTGACTGGCATCTTCAACCCCCCAGACACCATTGCCAAAATAAGCATTGTTCAGATACATGGTCAAGATTTCTTTTTTACTGTACTTTTTCGTCAGTTCCAAAGCCAGGAAAAACTCCCGCGCCTTTCTTTTAACAGTCTGTTCCTGAGTCAAGAAGGCATTTTTGGCTAACTGCTGGGTAATGGTTGAACCGCCGCCGGAATAGCCTAAAGTAACGATAGCTAAAAGCATCCGTTTGTAATTAATACCGCTGTTTTCGTAGAAACTTCTATCTTCTGTTGCAATAACAGCATTTTCCAAATCGTCCGAAATCGCATCCAGCTCGACATAAGTCCCCTTTTGCCCATAAAGAGAGCCGGCCTGCTTTTCATTCTTGTCATAAATGACTGTTGTTGCTTTCAAAGCCTGCTGCAAATTGGAAACATTGGTCGTTTTGGCAAGATAAAAAAGATAAGAGCCTGTCAAAAGGACAAAGATTCCAAAAGCAATCAGCAAAATTTTTCCAACATGATAACGGCGCCAGTACCTGCGCACCAACCCATTTTTAGCCAGACCAATCTTACTTAAGAAGGTATTGAATTTACCAGTGTCTGCCTTTTGACCGTAACTGCGATGATAGCCGCTGTCATCTGCTTCGTCTTCCTTGACTTGGGCGGCAGCTTCCTCTTTCTTGCGGCGTTCCTGTTCAGCCTGATATTGTTTGGGAAAAAATTTCTTTTTTAACAACTCTAATATACTCATGTCCCTATTATATCAATTTTGACGAAAATGATATAATAAAATCATGACTTTTACTGTAAAAATTACCACTCCCTATCCTAAAGGGACTGTTAAAGAGCTTTTAGAGGAGCATTTGCTGATTCCAAGGAAAATCAGACATTTTCTAAGAATCAAGAAACATGTTTTTATTAATGGTCAAAATATTAATTGGCAAAGCCCTGTTAACACAGGAGACCTCATTGAGTTAATCTTTGATGATAATGACTACCCGAGCAAGACTATTCCCATGGGCAATAAAGATCTGGCAGACTGCCTTTATGAAGATGAACATCTGATTATCGTCAATAAACCCGAAGGGATGAAAGTACACGGCAATGAACCTAGAGAAATCGCTCTTTTAAACCATGTGTCCAGCTATACAGGACAGACCTGCTATGTTGTCCATCGGCTTGATAAGGAAACCAGCGGGGCTGTCATGTTTGCTAAGAATCCTTTTATCCTGCCTATCGTCAATCGGCTGCTGGAAAACAAACTCATTCAGCGTGAGTATTGGGCCTTAGTAAAAGGTCAGTTTCCTCAAAAAACAGCTGTTTTTAAAGAAAAAATCGGGCGTGACCGGCATGACCGACGTAAACGGCTGGTGGATCAAAAGCACGGTCAAACAGCCCTCACCCACGTTTCACTCTTAAAGTATTTTCCCAATAATACCAGTCTAATCAAATGCCAGCTCCAAACAGGCCGTACCCACCAAATCCGTGTTCACCTGGCTTACCATGGCTATCCTCTGATAGGAGATCCTCTTTACAGTAAGCAAACCGCCGATAGGCTCATGCTGCATGCCCATCAATTAAGTTTCATACATCCTTTAACCTTACAGAAAATAACCGTGCGAACACAATCAGACAGCTTTGAAAAAGGGAGTGGGAAAGAACCCAAAAATTGAAAATTTTGGTTCGTCTTCCCACCCCCGCACAGTTGGCTAGGTTTTCCGCTTTGGCCTTGTGGCAAAAGGAAAACCAGCCAACCACTGCGCCAAGAGTTTATTCCAAAACAGGAATATTGGACAAGTTTTTGCCCAGCCTCTTTTTTCTGCTTTGACTTGGTATAGCAGTAAAACCGACTGGGCTTTGCCAATACAGCTAAATTCAAAAACTTCCAGTTCCTATTTTTTATTCAAACTGATACCTGTCTTAGGAGCACCGCTGGTATCATCGGTTTCCCAATAAACAGTTGTAATGCTGCTGCCATTAATTTTAACACCGTAGGTGTACTGATCATCAGCACCGATATCATCCAAAACGGTAAAGGCTGCTTTATCGCCGGATTGATAGTAATAGCGATAAGTGCCGTCCGATGTTTTTTCAGTTTTTTCAACCTTAGCCGTTTTTGTCGTATCCTCTTTCTTATCATCCTTATAATCAGTCTTTTTCGTTACAGTTCCGTCTTCTGAGAAGGTCATAGTCACTGTCTTATCATCTTCCTTGGTCTCCCAAGTTCCTATCAGCTCCTCAGGCAGCGGTGTCGGACTTTTTACCTGATTATCCTCGCCGACCATGGTTGGACCGCTAATTGATTTAATAATAGTATAACCTTTTGCTGTTTTTTTCACCCTGATTTGACCTGTAAAGCTTTGCAGCAGATGACCCGAGGTCTTCTTTTCTGAGTCTGTTGCTTCATCATAGTAATAATCATAGGTAGATGCATAAGACAGACTGTAAGTTTTAACACCTGTTTGGTGCAGGTCGCTCAGCGTCACAGAGGTAATGGCAAAGCTAGACGGTTTTCGGCTGTCCGTTACCATTTTTTGCTTGATACTGCCTTTTAAAGCACTGTAAAACTGATTGGCTGTGCCTTTTTCAAAAAGAGCAGCCAAATCTGCAGGATCCTGCCCGCTGGTAGCATAGGCAGAAAATTTTTCAAAAGCAGACTTCAGCAAATTCTGAGCAGTCGCATCGTCCAGCTGATCAGGAACATCCAGCTGAACTGTGCTGCCATCAGCAATATCAAGGAGCGACTGTTTCTTAGATTTTATTTCACCGTCTGAAAAAGTCTTTTTAACATAGACAGCTTTGCTTCCCATAACGGGGTAATCACTGACCGCATATTCGCCGTTAGAAAGAGAAGAAATCTTCTTTTTGCCAAAATAAAGATCACCATTTGCAAGATTGCTTTTGACCGTGAAATTCTTAAAGGCCAAAGTCATATCAACTGTCTTATGCTTGCCATCATAATCTTTACTGAATTCAACTTCTTTTCCATTGTGTAAACCACTCAGTGTAAAACGATAGTCCCCCACCGGTAAATGCTCAAGAGTCAGCTGATAGTGATCAGAATCACTGCTAGCAACCTTCTTATCATTTAAAAGGACATCCAAATTTGCAACATTTGTTTTTAACTTTAATTTTAGCGGCTTCATTGCTAAGCGATAGTCTGAAAAAAAGAAGAATCGGCGCCCAACACGTTTGAGGTAAACAGTATCAGAAGCATCAGCCGCCAATAGTTTTTGGCGCAGGCTGCGCTGGGCAGCTTTTGTTTTCAGGCGCGAAAACTTGGTATACTGAGCTTCATCATTGGTAATCAGCTCATTGGTATCATCCCAAACCATGTATTCCTTGATGTTTTCAAAAGTCTTGCTTGGAGCGCTTCGAGCCTTGATATAGCGATCCAGTGTAGCTGTTTTAGAATAATGAAGACTTCCCCATAAACCAAAGATGACTAAAAGAACCCCAATAATCACGAGAAGTGTACGTATGGGCTTTCTTTGGAGCAGTTTTTGGCCTTCCTTCTTCATTCTTTCAAAAAGCGGCCCCAGCAGCTTTTTGAGCTTTTGAATGACTAGCTGCCACTTTTTCTTTAAATTCTCCATTTTTTACTCCTCACCACTAAAAGCACTGACTGCGCTTCAATCGATTGTTATCAACCCTTTATTCTTACTATCCTTCTAGATCAAAAGAACGGCAGAGTCTAAGCGGATGCCTTTCAGGAATCAGACTTTTAAGCTATTATCGCATTATACTGTTTTTCTTTTTTTAAATTATAACAAAATGATAACAAAACAATCAAAATCAACTGTTTTTTAGATAAATATCCTCATTTCTTCTCATTTATAATCGGCTGAATACTTCATTTTACCTATCTGTGCCAGTCCAGCAAAAAAGCGAGGCGGCAACACCAATAATGATCTTTCTGTCTCACTCCTATCAAACTAATTGCTCTTAAGTATCTGACTTTGTTGTCAATCAGTATTGTAAACAAACAAGCCTGCAGAATTTCATTGATTCTGCAGGCTTGTTTTCTGATTTTATTTTAAATTACATCATGCCGCCCATCATGCTTGGATCCATGGCTGGAGCTGCAGGAGCTTCTGGTGCTGGATGATCAGCTACAACTGCTTCTGTTGTCAGAATAAGGCTTGCTACAGAAGCCGCATTTTGCAGAGCTGAACGGGTCACCTTCACAGGGTCAATGATGCCTTCTTTAATCATATCAACCCACTCACCATTGGCAGCATTGAAGCCTGTTCCTACAGGGCTGTTCTTCAATTTGTCAATAACGACCGAACCTTCATAGCCAGCATTCTTAGCAATTTGGCGAACAGGTTCTTCCAAGGCACGCAGAACAATATTGCGGCCTGTTGCAGCATCATCTTCCAAGTCAAGGGCAGCAACCTTTTCAATTACATTGATAAGAGCGGTACCGCCTCCTGATACAATACCTTCTTCAACAGCAGCACGTGTCGCATTAAGCGCATCTTCAATACGAAGTTTCATTTCTTTTAACTCTGTTTCAGTAGCTGCTCCGACTTTAATGACAGCAACACCGCCTGATAATTTAGCTAAACGTTCTTGCAGTTTTTCACGGTCAAAGTCTGAAGTTGTTGTTTCAATTTGCGATTTGATAAGTGCAACGCGGTTTTCAATAGCTTCCTTGCTGCCTGAACCTTCAACAATGACAGTTGTATCCTTATCAATTGTGACGCGGGCCGCTTGGCCTAGAGCATCCATTGTCGCATTTTTAAGTTCGAGACCAAGGTCTTCTGTAATGACAGTTCCGCCAGTTAAGATAGCAATATCTTCTAACATAGCCTTACGGCGGTCACCAAAGCCGGGAGCCTTAACAGCCACAACATTGAAGGTACCGCGGATTTTATTTAAAACTAAGGTTGGAAGAGCTTCACCATCCACATCATCAGCAATAATCAAAAGCGGACGATTAGTTTTAAGAACTTCTTCCAGCAAAGGAAGAATATCTTGAATGTTTGAAATTTTCTTATCGGTAATTAAAATATAAGGATTTTCCAGATCGGCAACCATTTTTTCATTATCTGTTACCATGTATTGAGACAGGTAGCCGCGGTCAAACTGCATTCCTTCAACAACGTCAAGCTCAGTTTCCATGCCGCGTGATTCTTCAATCGTGATAACACCGTCATTGCCAACTTTTTCCATAGCTTCAGAAATGTATTCCCCGACCTTTTCAGAACGTGAAGATACAGCAGCAACCTGCGCAATAGCTTCCTTACCAGAAACAGGCTGAGCAATAGCTTTCAAACCGTCCACAGCTGTCGCAACGGCAGTTTCAATTCCGCGGCGGATGCCGATTGGATTGGCACCAGCTGTTACATTTTTAAGACCTTCGCGAACAATCGCCTGAGTCAAAACAGTCGCTGTTGTCGTACCGTCACCTGCAATATCATTGGTTTTTGAAGCAACCTCTGAAACCAGCTTGGCTCCCATATTTTCAAAATGATCTTCCAATTCGATTTCCTTAGCAATGGTTACCCCATCGTTAGTAATCAAAGGAGAGCCGAATGACTTTTCAAGAACCACATTGCGTCCTTTAGGGCCTAAAGTCACCTTAACGGTATCTGCCAAAGTATCTACGCCGCGTACCATAGCGGAACGGGCATCTGCTGAAAATTTAATATCTTTTGCCATAATCTAATCCTCTTTATCTAAATAATATAAAATCTAATAATTGTCAGTCTCATCAGACGCTTTTTAGCGCCAAAACCTTAAAACTGCAATATTACATTTTCAGATATATGTTACAGACCTTCTAATTAGTCCTGAACGACCGCCAGAATGTCTGCTTCACGAACAATGAGATAGTCCTTGTCACCATCTTTAACAGGTGTTCCCGCGTGACTTTCAAGCAAGACAGTATCACCTTGAGCGATACTTGGAGCAACTAAGTCACCGCTCAATGTACGAATACCTTCACCAACAGCTGCTACCCTTGCCTTTTGCGTCTTATCTTGGCTGGTACCGGCAAGAACAAAGCCGCCGACTGTTTTCTCTTCTTCTTTAATCAATTGTACGACCATTCGGTCTCCTAAGGGTTTTAACATAACATACCTCCGTAGATTTTTTAGCACTCTTATTCATCGAGTGCTAATTACAATTATTATTGTATCACTTGGTCAGAAATAGTCAAGAAAAAAACTCTACCTTTCGGTAAAGTTTTTTTACTTATTTGGACTCAGAAAGTTTCAGCTTTTCTTCAAAATCATCAACAACCTTCTGAACATTGATCCGACCTTTATAAATACCATAGCCAAAAATCAACATGGCCAAGATACCCAGAACTGTCAAAACAATGCCAATAATAAGTCCGATCAGATTAGCTGAAAAGGAATAAATCAAGACAACTCCGATACTGGCAATGATAAACATCAAGGTAAACCAGCGGCCCAGATTTTCAATCATATGCTTTTGATAAGCTATTTCTTCTTCATAGCCTTTGATAAATTCTTCTTTTGTCAGCATAATCTCTCCTTTTTAACTTAGTATTTCAATCCTGGATCGAAGAATCCTGTCAAGACACCAACAAGAGCAATGACTACTAGCAACAGCATAACTTTGATTGGTGACATATTCTTCTTAGCCATCAGCCACCAGCAAAATACAGTGAACAAGGCTGTCAACAATCCTGGATAGACGCCGTCCAATTGATCTTGGAGCACCAAGAAAGCTTTGCCGGAAGAATTTTTCAGTTCAAAGGCAGTCTTAATAGGTACCCAAGTTGCCGCTACCGCACCGACAACCATACCGCCGACAATAGCTACGGCTTTACGAATGGCTTGTCCTTGAGGACCAACCAGAACTTCAACTGCCTTATCTCCCAATTCATAACCTTTGAAGTAGGCAAAGCGCATACCAAAGTAAGCCAGAAGGTTCCAGACAACGATATAAAAGATTGCGCCGACTGGTGAACCACCCGTTGACAAACCAAGAGCAATTCCTAGGATAATTGGAATCAAAGTACCGACAACCAGAGAGTCTCCGATACCGGCAACTGGTCCCATCAGACCAGCACGCAGACCATTGATGGTTTCATCATCAACACCGTCAGCACCGTTGGCACGCGCTTCTTCAAGACCCGCAGTAACACCGACAATAAGGGAACCCAATTGCGGTTCAGTGTTAAAGAAGGCTGTATAAGTTTGCATTGAACGAGCTTTGTCGTCTTCATTGTCATAAAGTTCTTCAACGATTGGCAGCATAGAAGTCAGGTAACCAAAAGTCTGCATATGCTCTTGTGAGAAGCAGGTCAGGTTACCATAGTACCAATGATGGAAGGACTTGCTTAGGGTTTTCTTTGAAATTTTCTTTTGAGCCATCTTAGATATCCTCCTCATCGTCATCAAAATCTAAGCTATCTGCACCGACTGCTGCCGTAGCTTTAGCATTTTTAGCCATTTCTAATTCATAGAACAATACAGCAAAGATTAGGGAAATTACGGCACATGATACCAGATTCAATCCCAGTGAAGCTGCTAAAGTAAATCCAACAAAGAATGGAACAAAGTCAACAGCTTTTTCAACAATTTGTTTCAACAGAATGGCAATCCCTACACATGGCAGAAGAGAACCAACGGTAAAGAGGGTTTTCATTGGGATACCGTCCATTGGCAGAGCTTCTTTCAGAGCTGTAACAGCATCTGCTCCCAGTTTACACATAATCAAAGTTGGGATAAATGAGAAGACGATATGAGAAATCCAAGGGAAGCCCCAGTCTACTGCATACAGTTTTTTATAGTCTCTTTTTTCAACAGCTCTCCAGCCGATGTGCTGCCAAACCAGATTCATAGTAGCTGTTCCGTAGAAAAGCACGGTACCAATGGTTCCTACCAGAGTACCCATTGATTTTGCAAGGTTAGCTGCATCAGCTGAATTAGCGGACAGTCCTTGCGAATGAATAGCGACCATTGCCAAAGGAATACCGATGTAAGACACTGCACGAACATCGGCCGATACCGTACCGCCAGGTGTTACCAAAGCGATGTAAACCAGCTGCATAGCAACCCCGCAAACGATACCAGTCTTAACATCTCCAAGAACCAAGCCGCAGACCAAGCCGCCGACTAAGGGACGGCCTAAAGTGTAATTACCAATGGTAGTACCACCCAGACCGGGCATTGAAGACAAACAGGCAAACAAGCCAAGAATGGCTGCTTGTAACCAAGAAATTGTCATAATATTTCTCCTTCTTTCTACCTTAATAACCAAATTTAGATTTGAAATCAGACCAGTAACCGATGGAAACATCCGGCAAAAGCTGGAATTTTACTTTATAGCCAGCTTTTTCAATAGCTTCAATAGCATCCGCTTCTTCCTGAGTAATTGACTGGTTGTTGCCGAGCTTAACAGCACCTGGACGGTCATTGGCAGGGCCGACGATAATTTCTTTCACATCTCCCGGAACAAAACCTTGATCAACTAAAATTTCTTTCATATCAATAGGATTTTTAGTGATTAGGAAGTAGCGGCTGTCTGATTCTGATACTTTCTGTGATTTTTGAGCGAAGGCTTCCTTAGTCCAAACAAAGGTCTTCTTGTCTGAAGCTCCTTTATAAGCTTGGATTAATACCTTGTTTTTAGCAGCAGCATCATTAACGGCAATCAAGCCATCACATGGATACTCCTTAGCCCAGCGTGTTACAGTTTGACCGTGAATCATACGATCATCAATTCTTACAAATGATACAGTCATTTTCTTCTCCTTTATTAGATGTCATCATCGTCGTCATCTTCGTCATCAGAAGTGACCTTGAATTCCTGCAAAGCACTTGTCGCTTCACCCAAAACAGTTGTTACAAAATCTGATCCTTCAAGCATATCTTTCATAACCACTGCATTCACTGCCATTGGCAGGTTCATTCCGCCTAGAACAACGGCATCATCCAGTTTGCCTAATTCTGCCAGAACATTGCAGGCCGTTGTCAAAGGACTGCCGCCGACAATATCAGCCAAAACGACCACTGAATCTTCTTCCTTAAGCTCTGAAAGAGCTGCTCTGAAGGATTGAGCAAAATCATCTACAGATTTGCCATTTTCCAAACCGACAGCTATCACTTGGTCAATCTTATCTTCAGCAAACATGGCTAAAGACGTTTTTAAACCCTGCGCAAAACCGCCATGACTTACAAGTATTAGGTATTTCATGACTACCCCCTACCTTCTTTTAATTTCACCCTTATTTTATAATGTTTGAAAACGCTTTTGCAGTGTCATTTGTCATTTTTGACCACCTGACAAATGTCACTCGCCAAATGACATTTGTCAGGTAATCCCTATCAACGCCCAACAAAGCTGTCTGAAACGTAAAAGCACCACTAAAGGAAAAGCAGACTGATATAGCGTAAAAGAAATTATAAGGGCAGCAAAAAGCGAACAGCTGATATTGTAAAGTTTGCTGTCCGCTTTACTAATCACTGCCTTGCGATAAAAGAGACATTTTTTATTTCAGCTCATCCTCAATGTCTTTTTGAATATCTGATAAATCACTTTCAACAGTGTCATCTTCCAAAGACTTAGTGATGAGATAGCCCGCCTTTTCATAGATGGTGTTATAGGACTTAAACCTAGGGGCCGTTGTCGCTTTTTTCAGTATGCTGTCAAGCGTGTTTACCGTCAAAGCCCTGGCTCCAAAACTATCATTTTGCAAGAGATTCTTGCTTTCCTGGCTGTTCATTACCGATTTTAAGACAGAAGCTCCCTGTGAGTCTTCAAAAAGTTGCTGCTGGGTCTTTTTATCTGCGCACAAAAGCTTCAAGAATTCCCAAGCCAGCTTAGACTGGGACGTTTTAGCAGATATGGCATATAAAGACGTGCTGGATTGAGTCCTTGCTAAGGATGATTTCTGAGAGGGCATTTCAACGCAGCTCCAAGAGAAGGAAGAATATTTAGAAACATGATAAGGATAAGGTTTATAGGTTCTATACTGAGCTAAAGTCATAGGGAAAAAGGCTACCCTGCCTTCATCAAAATCCTTAAGTGTTACACGGTAACTGCCATTTAGATTCTTTAATTTCGTAACCAAGGATAAGGCTGTGCGAACTTTCTTCGTGTTGAAATACGCTTGTGTTCCCGTCTTATTAAATAGTTCGATGTTATAGGCTGCCAGAGCCTCTTCCCAGCCATAGCCAAAACTGCCATACTGGTCAATAACACCGTCACCGTCAGTATCCTTAGTGACTTTTTTACAAATATTATAAAAATCTGCTATTGTCCAATCCGAAGCGGGCAGCTTTATGCCCTCTTTTTTTAATAAATCAATGTTAATACACATCATGACGGGATTGCTTTCAAAAGGAAGAGCAAACTGATTTTGACCAAAGTGTCCGGCCTTATAGGCCGAAGAATAGAATTGAGAGGTATCCAGTTCCTTTTTAATGCGGCCGTCCAAATTGGCCAGAGCCCCTGTCGAAGCCAAAAGATTAAAATCATTTTCAGGAACTACAAAGACATCCGGCTGTGTGCCCTCAACAATCTTTCCGGACAGCCAGGAAGAATAATCCTCTTTTAAAATCCCGCTTTCATATCGAACCTCAACATTAGGGTGCTTCTTTTCAAAACGGCTGATAGCTTCATCTAAGAATTGGTATTCTTTGCCGCTGGGAACATCCCAGCTGCTGCCGGCATAGACACCTAAGCGCAAAATTTTCTTTTGCCTTGATTGAAAGACGAAAAAGCTCAGCATGGCTGTTAAAATGACCAAACCGCCTATCAAAGGAAACTTGCGGCGCCTAATCCATTGTTTAATCATTATCATCTCCAAAGTATCTGCTGGTAACGCCTGTCTGCACAGCCCAAATAGCTAGCTGCGTCCGATCACGCAGATTTAACTTGGACAGAATGGTTGACAGGTAATTGCGAATCGTTCCCTCCGACAGGAAGAGTTTAGCTGCAATTTCTTTATTAGAGAGACCAAAGCCAATTTGCTGAATAATTTTCCACTCTGCCTTGGAGATATTCTCAACGCTCTTTTCCTGCACCTGAATGGCTGAATTCGACTGGGCCATCTGAGAAAACAATTTGACAACTTTCGTTGCAACATCCGGATTAATCATGGCATTGCCCTTATTGACTGTCACAATGGCCTGATGCAGATCTTCCATTGAAATGCCCTTTAAAATATAGCCCGAAGCACCATACTGGAGGGCCTTGAAAATAAAATCATCATCGTCAAAAGTTGTCAGAATAATGATTTTGATATGAGGATAATTTTCCTTGACTTCCTTGGTACATAAAACCCCATCCATCTTTGGCATGCGGATATCCATCAGAATGACATCAGGCTGGCTTTTCTTCAGGCTCTCTAAAACCTCAGCACCGTCAGCAACAGCACCGACAACTTCAATATCCTTATAAGATGATAGAACAATTTTCAGCGATTCTCTAATGAGCTCTTGGTCGTCAGCAATAAGTACTTTAATCACTTTTCTTCTCCTTTTTTCTTGGGGATAATGACAGTGGTTTGAAAACCATCCTGACTTTCAAAACTGGCGTGTCCGCCAATGATAGCTAGACGTTCTTGCATCTGCGTCAGTCCATAACCCAGTTTTAGCTCCTTACAGCCCAAACCGTCATCCTTGATTTTAATGATGTAGGAATCTGTATTGAGCATTTCAATCCTAACATGGCGTGCATGGCCGTGGCGCAAAGAATTAGTAATGGTCTCTTGGATAACACGGAAAATAATGTCCTCTTTCGTTATATCTAAATCAACATTATCCCATTTATAATCTAGGCTGACCTGCAATTTGGACAGATTCTCATAATCAGCAATCATCTTCAGGAGAGCTTCTTTTAAACTTCCCTTTTCCAGTGCTCCGGGTCTCATTTTTTCCAAGGACCTTCTGACATCTTGAATACCCTCCCTGACAACGTCAGAAACATTTTTCAGCTGTTCCTTAGCATGGCTGGGATTTAAATCCACTAGAACACTGACCGCATCAATTCCTGCTGAGATACCTGTTAAAGCATGTCCTAAGGTATCGTGAATTTCTCTGGCAATACGCTTACGCTCTTTGTCCTCGGCAATTTTTTCAGCCAGAGAGACATAATCGTTCAATTCTGTATTAGCACGCGCAGCCATGCGCAGTTCTTCCTCAATCTTGTGATTCTCAGCAATTGAGTACATAATATAAGCTACCAGTGATACGATAAAAACGATGATATTTAAAGAATAAAGAAAGTTTTTAATAAAGAGTACAACCAGACGGCTGGTGCTGGGGAAAAAACTAATGTAAACGTCCAAAGACGGCAGTTTCATGACTAGGGACAGAAGATCAAAATTAGATATCAACAGCAGGCCGAAGCCCAGAAAAACAAAGAGCAGCCAGTACTTTTGTTCCTTGACATTATAGAAATTAGCGTAGCTGTAAAAGACATCCGCAAATACCAAGAGAAATAAGCCATTATAAGAAAACTGCAAGGAAATAAAGGTGAGAATAATCAGCATAACTTCCGCAGCAATCAGCCAATCGTTAATTTCTTCCTTCTTATTAAGGATGCTTTCGCGATAAAACATAACTATTAAGAACAGGGCAAAGAAGAATATGGTCGAAAAAAAGATGCTTTCAGGAGCTGTGGGAACAACATCTAAATTGTCCAAAAGGACATGGCTTAAGTTTTTGGCAACAATATACTTACTGGCAAAAAGATAAACAAAAGCATAATAAATCACTGCAAGCAAATTGATAAAAATCAAAGCCTGCTTGGCATATTGACTGTATTTTAAGTATTTATAACTATTCATTACTGCCACCCTGCTAGATCAGCTTCCCCGATGTTCTTTTTTGTCAGCAGCTGAACTGGTACAATAATTTCTTTGGGGTACGTTTGATTCTTGGAAAGTTTAGAAGTTGCTTTGATAACTTCCTGCCCCATGGTATAAGGGGACTGAGCAACAGTCGCTTGAATTTCCGGAGTCGCAGCAAGCAGACTTTTCATATCAGGAGAGCCATCAATGCCATAAATCTGCGTGTCAGCCATCTGCTCTCCCTTGATAGCAGCCAAAGCGCCGATAGCAGCTCGGTCATTAAGTGCCATCACCGTATCAAAGTCAAGACCATCCTGAATCAGTTTTTTGACCTTGGGCATGGCAATCTCAGTCTGCCCTAAGCTGTCAATCCGAGATACAATTCGGTAGGCTTTGTGTTTTTTGATAGTATCGAGAAAACCTTGAATCCTGCTTGTTGCAGACAAAGCATCCCGGTGTTCTAAAAGCAAAATATCAGCACTTTTCTTCGTCTTCATCATCTGCTCAGCACATAAGACGCCTGCCTTATAATTATCGGAAACAATTGTGGTATCAACAGCTGAGCTGTCTTTAAACTGGCTGTCCACCGCTATCACTTTAATTCCCTCTTTTTTAGCCTTTTTGAGACTGGCAATCAGCTGTCTGCTGTTGCTATCCACTGGATTAATAATGATAACATCAACCTTTTCCCTGATGAAAAAACGAACCTGTTCAACTTGTTTTTTGATACTGAGAGCCGGATCGCGTGTGTAGAGCTGATCGTGCCGCTCATTAACACTTTTTTCAACTTCAGCATTCAGGTACTTATAAAAATCATTATTCATGGTCATATATGTAGCACCAATTTTTGTTTGCTGGGGAAAAACGGGTGCTTCTTTGTAATGGAAAAATAAGACACAAACCACTGCTGTGACAAAAAGGCAAGCCAGAAGCTTGAGAAGCTGTTTGTATTTCATATCTTCCTCCCTGTCTTTACAATCATCCTTAAAAAATATCTAGCAGATTAAAACGAGAATTTTTACAAATCTTTCTTCTTGAAACATTTACAGCGTCCTGTCTATTACCTTAGTTTAACACTTTCAGCTATCCATGGCAAACATCATTAAGTGCTCTAAAGACAGACGGCTTTTGATACAGATTGGACTCTTGAACAGTTTTTTTATCTGCCTGATCATATCTGGACGAATCAGAGAGGGGACAGACAGCCATGATTGCGGCGCAATCATCCGCAAAGCAGACTGAAAGTCACATAAAAAACTCTCTCAGGATAAAATCCTAAGAGAGCAGATACAAGATATTGCAAAGTAAACCAAGTCGCAGCTGGCAAGAGGCGCTCCGATAAGCAGTTTAAAATCCGGCCACGCAGCCAATAGCCCTAAAAAACCAAATTTACGTGTCTTTTAATGGAGGTCCTGCTGGCCGGCTTTAAAATGGCAGTTCCTCCTCTTCAAGAACCAGATCAGCCAATTCATTTTCAGCATTGTTTTCGCGCATAGCCCGCTGAGCCCGGCTTTCAAGCAGCTGAAAAGAATGTCCCAAAACCTCCGTCACAAAATGCGTAACCCCGTCTTTTTCATATCTTCGAGTGCGCAATTCGCCATCAAGCGATAAAAGACTTCCCTTGCTGCTATATGAGACTAGGGTCTCAGCTAATTTCCCCCAAAAAACAATCTGAATAAAATCTGCCTGCCTCTCACCATCCTGTCCTTTAAAGCGGCGATTGACAGCTATGGTTACGCGCGACACTGTCTTATCGTTAGCCGTTTTAACAGCCTCCGGTACTGCTGTTAAACGGCCAATCAAAATAACTTTGTTGTACATCATTTTTCCTCCTGCTTTATTATTCGAAAAAGCAGACAAAAAAATGACAGCACACATAAAAAATACTACGAACAGGTTTAATAATCGCTGACATAATACCGATTAGGCAATCTTGGGTCGAACTTTTCTCCTAACTGACAGCAGGCAGGCAGACCTTCCCCCCACTAATTTGATTATAGCTTGTCGAGCCTAATCCCCATTTCCAGATATTCAAGCAAATTTTTGCTCAACGGCAATTTTTGACTCTATGCCAGCTAAATCAAATTGTCTGAATCTGATAACCTATTTTATGCCAGAATAATTCATCACTGCTATCTTAATCAAAAAACAAGGAGCAAAGCTCCTGTTAGCTAAGCTCCTAAAAATGCTATCTGTTTTACCGCCTGATTTTTTTATCCTTGCCAATGCTTCTTGGCATCAAAAGCTTCTCCTACAGTCGTATGAGAAGCAAGCTCAATGATGCCGCGTTTTTGCGGAGCATTCGGCAGAGCAAGTTCTCGCGGTGCGCACATCATACCAAAACTCTTTTCACCTCTGAGCTTCCCTGGAAAAATCAAGCTGCCGTTTGGCATCATGGCACCTGGCAAAGCAACAATTGTCTTTAAACCGAGAGTTGCATTGGGAGCACCGGCAACTATCTGAATAATTTTATCGTCCGCTACCTTAACTTGACAAATATTGAGATGGTCACTGTCCGGATGGGGAACCATTTCAACAATTTCACCAACCACAAACTTAGGATTTGAGTCGTTTTCTAGGCTTTCTTGAAATCCTTCCTTAGCTAATTCAGAATTTAAAACAGCTATTTGCTCATCCGTCAGCGATACCTGGCCAACTCCCTCAAGAGCAATCAGTTCAGACACTTCAAAAATATTCCAGGCAACCGTTTCATTATTTTCTTGCAAAAAAACACGAGCAACTCTCCCCTTGCGCTCAGAAGACAGTTTACCGCCCTTGCTGTCTTTGACAATAATCATCAAAACATCACCGACATATTGTTTATTGTAAGTAAAAATCATTTCTATTCCTTTCAATTATGCAGTTTTCAAATAAAACTTAACGTCAATTAGCTAACAGAGACTTTAAGACTGATGCGCCTTGAATTCAGCCAAAAAGGCATTGATTTGGGCTTTTGTCTTGCGCTGTTTATTAACCAAACGTCCGAGTTCTCTCCCATTTTCCACCACAATAAAACTTGGGATACCAAAGATATTCCATCTTTGAGCCACTTCCATAAAGGCATCGCGATCCACACGCACAAAAGTAAAATCGGAATTTTCCGCTTCAATCTCAGGCATGGCTGGATAAATAAACTGGCAGTCCGGACACCAATCTGCTGTAAAAAAGAAGACAGTCTTCTCCCTTTGTTCCAGATACGCGGCTAATTCTTCATAGGACTGCGGAGCAATCATCTTTTTTCCTCCCTATAATCAATGCTGCCATTTTGATACGTAAATTGATAGATAGTATCATCCTGCATGACTACACCGCCGCGAAGCTGTTTTTTGTCAGATTCAAATTCATTGATATAAAGAACAGCAATCTCACCAAATCGGCTAAAAAACTGCCGGATTTTCTTTTTAATCCTGTTTCGCCTTTGATCTGCCAAACGCTGCTTAATAATCAGGCCGGCAAGAGCAGCACCGCCTATTCCCGCAAGACCGGCAGACACCAGTGTTATTTTTTTACTTTTCATAAGCTTTATTTTATCATAAAACATGCTAAAATATAAAGTATAGAATTAAGCAGGGATTTAAGAAGTACATCTGACAAGGCTTAGTTGACACATCCCCTTATAACTATGAGAGGTAAAAATGACAGATTTATTTGATAAAATCAAAACCGTCACTGAATTAGACGGTATTGCCGGTTATGAAAATACGGTTCGCGATTTTCTGCGTTCTAAAATAACACCTTTAACAGATGAAATCCAAACAGACGGGCTGGGCGGCCTTTTTGGCATCAAACACAGTTCTGCTGAAAAGGCACCTCGAGTTATGGTCGCAGCCCATATGGATGAGGTTGGCTTTATGGTCAGTCAGATCAAAGAAGACGGTACGCTGCGCGCTCTGGCTATCGGCGGCTGGAATCCTTTGGTTATCAGCTCCCAGCGTTTTACCCTTTATACTCGGGACAATCAGGCCATCCCCCTTATTTCTGGCTCTGTGCCGCCGCATTTTCTGCGTCACAGCAACGGCTCTCCTTCACTGCCAAAAGTTGAAGATATTGTCTTTGACGGAGGCTTTGCTGATAAGGCAGAAGCTGAGTGTTACGGTATTTCTCCAGGCGATATTATCGTGCCGCAGACAAAAGCTGTTTTAACAGCCAATCAAAAAAATGTTATCTCTAAGGCTTGGGACAACCGCTATGGAATTCTTATGGTAACAGAATTATTAGAAAGCCTCAAAGACCAACAGATAGACAGCACTCTCATTGCCGGCGCCAATGTTCAAGAGGAAGTAGGCCTGCGCGGAGCTCACGCTTCAACAACTCAATTTGATCCAGAACTCTTCTTTGCAGTTGATTGTTCGCCTGCCGGCGATGTTTACGGCGATCAGGGAAACATCGGACAAGGAACCCTGATTCGCTTCTACGATCCGGGACACTTGATGCTTAAAAATATGCGGGATTTTCTGCTGACAACAGCAGAAGAAGTTGGCATTAAGTACCAATACTATGCTGCCAAAGGCGGAACAGATGCCGGTGCAGCTCATCTTCAAAACAACGGAATCCCTTCTACAACTATCGGTGTCTGCGCCCGATATATTCACTCACATCAAACACTTTATTCTTTGGATGATTTTCTGCAGGCGCAAAATTTCCTCCAAGCTATTATAAGAAAACTTGACCGCTCAACGGTTGAGCTTATTAAAAATTACTAGAAAGGACGAGATAGAACAAGTGCTTTATGTTCTCAGCTGAGTTAATCAATAACAGTCTCATTAGCACCTTGCATCTCTCAAATCTCTCATTATGATTATTGGATTTATCGGCGTTGGAAAAATGGCCAGCGCCATCATTACTGGACTAAAAAAAACAGAATTCAAAGTAATCATCTCAGACAGCAATCCCGACAAAAGCAGGAAAAAGGCCGAAGCATTGGATGTTGATTTTGCAGCCTCTCAGCAAGATCTTATTGACAAAGCTGACCTTATTGTTTTAGGCCTTAAGCCACAGGTTCTGCCTCTTGTTCTAACAAATTTGGATATTAACAAGCCTATTCTTTCAATGGCTGCCGGAACAAGCTTGAGCCGTTTAGCTGAACTAACTCAGGCAGGCCTGCCTATTATCCGTATTATGCCTAATCTCAATGCAGAGCTGCTTCAGAGCACTACTGCTATTTGCCGAAATAATACGGTCTCTGATCAACTCTTTGAAACAGCCAAACAAATTACTAACTCATTCGGCACAACCTTTGAAATTGCTGAAAAAGACTTCGATACTTTTACTGCTCTGGCAGGCTCCAGCCCCGCCTATATTGCCCTTTTTATTGAAGCTCTGGCTAAGGCCGGTTTAAAATATGGTTTTTCTAAAGATTTGGCTCTTGATATTGTCAGTCAAACGGTACTGGCTACCAGCCAGAATCTGCTCTCAAACAGCATCAGGCCCAACGATTTTATTGACAAGGTTTCAAGCCCAGGCGGTACAACCATCGCAGGGCTCTTAGATCTGGAAAAAACCGGTTTTACTGCCAGTACTGTCTCAGCTATTGATACAACTATCGAAAAAGCTAAAAACATGTAAAAGAAAAATGCTCGTAAAGCTACTTATACTTTGCGAGCATTTTATTTTTAAATGATAATTGAAAATCTGTAAACGAGCCATTTCCCCCAGCAAAGAAAAAACAAAAGCTTCAAACTTACTGACTCATCATATTCGTCACAAGTATGGCAACAAACCCTAAGGCATTGTTAAGACCGTGTATCCAAATACTGTACTCCAGATGCTTAAATCTGTAGCAAACAATAGCTAAAACAGCTCCCATACCAACATACAAGACAAAGCTGCCAATATCGCTGGGCCCGTGGAGCAGGCCGAAAAGCAGAGCGCCAAGAGCAAATCCCAAACCTTCAAACCGCTTTGAAAATAATTTAGGAATAAGACCTCTAAAAATAATTTCTTCCGTTAGAGGAGCTACAATAACAATAAAGATGAACATAAGCAAAAGCGAGGAATTTTCAAAGAGCTGATCAATCGTTGCCTGATTGTTCGTAGTCGTCTTACCTTCTATCGTTAAAATAATGCCGCCGATAAGCTTGACAATAAATAATGCTATAAATCCCAGCGAAACCACCGCAAAAGTTTTCCAGCTCAGCCAGTGCTTGATTCCAGAACTAAGCAGTTCTTTGCGTCTAGCCAACACATAAAAACCAGCAATCACAAGGACTTGCATAATAACAATCGTTAATGTTTGCCACACATTAAGAACTGAGCTCTCCTTTTTCCAAATTATCATTACTAAATCAGGTACCTGACTCACAACAAATAAACCAGCAATAGCGACTGCAGCCGCTGCTTTTTTTAAAATTCCTTTCATATCTCTCCTTTGACTAATAAATATTTTTCCATAATTTTACAGAAGGTTAACCTTATAATTCCTGCCCAGTAAAATGAAAAACCAGCTGCTCAAGTGATTATTGCAAATCTTTTTCGCATACATAACTGAGCTTTGATTTAACAAAAAAGTTGATAGGTAAATATCTATCAGCTTTTTCGGTCTTATCATAAAATGTGATAACTTATTTAACTTTCAGACGCTCAACATCACGCGCAATGACAAGCTCTTCATCGGTCGGGATAACCAGCACTTTGACCTTAGCATCATCCGACGATACCACACCATAGGCTGGGCGCACTTCATTCCTTTCAGCAACAATATCCGCACCAATCCATGAAAAGTGCTTGATAATTTCTTCTCGAATATGAGCATCATTTTCACCAATACCTGCTGTGAAGACAATAGCATCAACACCATTCATTACTGCTGCGTAGGCACCGATATGTTTAACAATACGGTCAACAAACATAGCATAAGCCAAGGATGCATCCTTATCACCATTTTTTGTTGCTGTCTCAATCTCACGCATATCATTAGACAATCCTGAGATACCAAGCAGACCAGACTCATGATTGAAAATACGGCGAATATCTTCTGGCGTTTTGAAATCATCTGTGTTATCCATCAGATAAGGAATAATCGCAGGATCCAAATCCCCCGTACGCGTTCCCATCATAACACCGCCCAGCGGAGTGAATCCCATGGAAGTATCCACCGATTTTCCGCTGTCAACCGCTGTGAGAGAAACACCGTTTCCCATATGAGCCGTAATAAGTTTAAGCTCTGCAATAGGCTTACCTAAAACTTTAGCCGCTTCATGAGCAACATAATAGTGGCTGGTACCATGAGCCCCATATTTACGGATTTTATTTTCTGTAAAGTATTTATTTGGCAATGGGTAGCGGTAAGCAACCTCCGGCATTGTTGTGTGGAAAGCTGTATCAAACACCACAACACTGGTAATGTCTGGAAGAATTTCTTTAAATGCTCGTATTCCTGCAGCATTAGCCTTGTTATGCAGGGGTGCCAAAAGGGCTAGCTCTTCAACTTTTTCAATGACCTCTTCACTGTCCACCAGAACAGACTCATTAAAATAAGTTCCGCCTGCAACCACACGGTGCCCTACACCTGTAATTTCATCATAAGATTTGATAATTCCTAGATGAATTAAATCGTCCAAGAGAATCTTTACAGCAGCCGTATGATCTTTAATCGCCAAAGTTTCAGAAACATTTTGGTCATCAAATTTTACCGTTGAAATGGCGTCTTCCTTACCAATACGCTCTATTAAGCCCTTTGCTAATACTTTTTCTTCAGGCATTTGATAAAGCTGCCATTTCAAACTTGAAGAACCTGCATTAATAGAAATTGTTTTTGACATAAGATACCCCTTCATGAAATCGTTTACGATAATATAAGATTATTATAGCAGATTATCATTTAAATGACATTATCTTCCTTCCATTTTTTAAAATTTTTCATGAAACTTCGTAAAATATCAGGATTCTGTAAATCCGTCAGCGGGTAAACAAAGGTCTCGCAATCTTGTGTTTCCTGCTTCTTTAAGATAAAAATAGATTTCATATTATTTTTATGACTAAAAACTTTCTCCGGTAAAGAGATAACCGATAAAACAGCAGCTTTTTCCTGCAACCACGCCTTTAATAAAGGGCTCTGTTCGCTGGTCAGCAAGTCGACAGGTGCTAGAAAAATAGCCAGTCCATTTTTCTTTAAATACTTAAACGACTGCTCCATTAAAAGATGGTGAGCATAGGTGTGACCTTCTGCCGCTGCAACTTCGTAGCGTTTAGCAATGTCATTGTTAGGATAAAAACCAACAGGCAGATCACTGATAATAACATCACTTTCCTTTAAAATTTGCGGCCGCACAGCATCTTCTTGAATAAAATGAACAGGAGAATCTAAGACATCTGCAACACTTGCGGATAAATCAATCAAAAGGTCATCCACCTCAATACCCATATAGTCTAGCTCTTTCGAACTATTATTAACCAGCGTTTCAGCGAGATTTCCTGTTCCTGAACCAATTTCAAGAACATCTAACTGATCACTGTCAGTCAATTCTTCCAGTAAATAAAGAAGTATAAAGCCGATACTGTCTGGAGTAAACTGATGGTTTGCTTGCAGCTGAGAGTCTTGAGCTGCCTTAATAAACAGAAATTGAAAGGTTCTGCGCCACTCTTCTTTACTGAGATTCAGCTGCCGTAACTGATAATTGTTCTGTCTAATCATGTCATCGGCTCCGTCGGCTCCCAGATAATAAGCATTTTGCTCAATTAAAGCATCGTAAAGATTTGTCTGAATTTTCGCTTCCAGTTGCTGACAATTATCTAATAGTAAATTGTAGGCTGTTTCTATTTTTTCAAAATCCATAATTTCCTCCAGCACCTATCATATCAAAAATAGATGGAACTGGCAAAATCAATTATGTGTTTGAGAACGTCTCTTTTCCCTTGATTCTTCAGGGGGTGTTTTCTCTTTTTCAAGCTTCCTTTCAGCCAACTTTTCCTTTGTCTTAGCACTCTCTTTTTTAAAGTGATAGCGGTAAGACTGACCGCTTTTCAAATGTACTTCAATCAGAATCTTCTGATTCTCCTTCTGATAAATTGAACTGCCATAATTAAAAGTAAACTGCCCACTGTTCTCTTTGGCTAAATCCTGAGTCAATTCTGCTATAAGGTAAGCCTGACTGGCTGATAATTGTAACTGATTCTGCCTTTGCGTCACAAGAACACGGTTAAGATAAAACTGCAATAAAAGGCTAAATATTGCTGCCATTAACAAGGCATATAAAAGAACACCTGCCTTAACTTTTTTCATCAAATGCATAGACAAAAGTCCTTTCTAATCCATCATCAAAAGTAATATCTAGCCTCACAATTTCTCCGGATTGATTAAAATAAGCTGTCTTAACCCCTGTCAACATAGGCTGATAACCACGCCCGTCAGCATTTGTCTTCCTAAAGTCTGTCGCTTTAGACTTGCCAAAAGCCAAATTCTGTCCTTCTTTACTGACATAAAGTTTATGGCTATCTAATTTCTGCAGACTTGTCCCCTCAAGTTCTGAACGAAATTGCTGGCAAAAGAGCAGCCATTTATCTTTTTGATTATTTGACAAATAGTGAATATTACTGCTAATCACTTTAGTTAAGCCACTGTAAACTGAAACACTGCCGGCAATGACAAGCAGGGCAACCAGACACTCCAGAAGTGTAAAAGCTCTTAATTTATTCTTTAACAAGACTTATGACCTCCCTTTGCTCGTGGTAAACGGCGATTGAAGTTTCATCTCTGATAACCCTCACACTGATACCATTGAGGCTCAGCTTATCTTGTTTCGTTTGAACAGCCATTATCGCTGCGTTCATCACTTCTTGTCTTTGCAAATTGTCGGCTGCCCTTTTTTGATCATGATTAATCTGCTGAAGAATTAAAGATGTGATTGTTACTAAAAGACCTAGAGCAATTAGGCTTTCAAGAAGAATATAAGCTTTAATTTTCTGTCTTTTTATATTGACCACTCCCTATGTATAATTGATAAGTTACTGTCTTTTTTGGAGTCTGGAAACTAAGTTTAGCTAGCGACGAGTTCCCGCCTGCTTGATCAAAATGCAGCGTCATGTCTTTTCCTAATTTAATATGCTCAGGAACATCAAGCGTCTCAAGGCCATTAGAAATTTTTCCTTTATCTAAAGTCAGAGTCATTTCCTGTTTAGATAGAGCACTGAACTTCTGTGTGTCACGATAAAGATGCTCAAATGACAGAAAAAAGAGCTGCTCTTCTACACTGGCAAAGGTCTGCTCAATTCCCCCAGACAGACTCAGAATTAAAAAAGCTGTAATGGCTAGAGTTATTAGGCTCTCCAAAAGAGTAAAAGCTTTAACTTTAATTCGCCACATGGCGTGCCTTTTCAGGATGTTTTGCATAATAAGCCTTATAAGAATTTGCCTGTTCCTGAGTAATATTACCGCTAGCTACTAATTTTGAAAGGGTTGCCGAGTCAGTCTTATCCAATTCATACAGTTCAGCCTGACTTTCGACAACTTTGACAACAGCCGAATTGCCTGTATCCTTTACCTTATCTTTTTGCTTTGTTAAATTAGGTACAAACAAAAGCAGCAAAACACTGATGATTAGCAAAACGACTAGCATTTCAATCAATGTGAACCCTTTAACGGTAACTTTCTTTAATTTTTTCATTACAAATTGACCTCCATATTTTGATAAATCGGCAGCAGCATTGCCGCATAAATCATCACGATAATCACCGCTACCAGAACAAAGACAAGAGGCTGGATGAGTTGCATAGCCTTATTGAGTCTGCTAAAGAAATGTTCCCAACTCTCCTCAGCATAGATCTCAAGCTCACTGCCCAGCTTTGACTTTACCTCCCCATATTCAATCATTAGGCTAAGCTCTCTCAAAAAGAAAGGATAGTCTAAAACTTTCTGATGAAATTCCCGACCGGATATAAGTGCTATTTCCATATCCTTACCTATTTCTCTAAAGAGCTTTGATTTTTGCTTTTGCATCAAGCGAACAATCTGAGACATCTCTACTCCCTGTCCTATAAGATTACCCCATTCTCGTGCATAATAAGCTGTCAAATACAGCCGAAAATAGCTGCCAACAAATGGTAACTGACTGCAAACTGCCACTAAGCGAATCTGGCTCATTCGTCTTGAAGAAAAATAAAGAAATCCCGTTAAAAATATGAAAAATCCGCAGACTAAGAGAAAAATAAACGGAAAATGAGAAATAAGTTCTGTCGCAAAATTTCCATTTTCAAGCTGAGGAAGCAGGTAATTTTTTAATCCTAGCATGATGAGAATAAGAAAAATGATTAAAATAACAGGATAGGTAGCTACCTCAATTAGTTTCTTTTTAACAACAATAAGGTTGCTTAAGTAGGACTCGATCTTTAAGAGACTTTTATGAGTATTCCCATGAATTTCAGAAAGCGCCAACTGTGTAACGACATTGTCTGAAAAACCTAAGGAACTCATTATTTCCGCTAGATTCAAGCCGTTTAGAAGCCCTTGACGCATGCTGTCTGTGTAAACCTTTGCCAGTAAGCGGCTTCGCTCTAAAAAATCTACAATTTCAGTCAGGTTGAAGCCGCTGGCAAAAAGATTATTAAATAATTGAATAACTTTCCTTTGTTTTTCACTCTTCAATTTTTTCTGTTTCGGCTTCTTCCTTAGTGATATATCCTTCTGCAAAAAGGCTGTCAATTTGCTTATTCCACCTTTGAGCTGAATGTTTCTGGTAGTTTCTTTGGGCAAAATCAATTACACCTCCTCCCTTAATTAAACGTTGGTAAGCAATTCCACGCAAAGCATTTCCCAGCTCCTCTTGGCTGACACCCAATTCCAGCAGTCTGGCATAGACGCCGGGAATACTTTTAGCATGAACAGTTGAAAAGACAACCGCCCCAGTCAGACTCGCTCTAATAACCGCTCGCGCGGTCTCCTTATCTCTGATTTCCCCAATAATCAAAACGTCGGGCCGATGCCTAAGAGACAGCTTAATAAGACTGTCATAAGTCATATCAATACTTTCATTAAGCTGCAGCTGCAGCATATTGTCTTGTTTAATTTCCACGGGATCTTCAATAGTGATTACCTGCTTGCTGCTAAATTTCTCCTTAACAAGCTGGTACATAAGGGTAGTTTTCCCGCTGCCAACTGGTCCTGAAAAAAGATAAAGTCCCCTCCCCTTGATTTCCTTTAAAATGAGCTTCATACCATTAAACCAGAATTTTAAATCGTGACGGCCGTCAAATAAGAGACGAATGACCAAACTTTCGTAACCGCGGTAATCCCCGACACTTGACAGCCGTAAAGAGATGGTCTTGCCGTCATCATAATGATAATCACAAGCTCCTAGCTGGCTTCGTCTCTTCTCACCAACATTCATTCCTGCGACAAATTTAAAATGGCTGATTAGATTTGCCATAAACTGATGTTCGTAATCATCAATAAATCTCCTTTCATCACCGATCCTCATGTAAAGCTCATAAGCTTCCGCCCGCGGGATCATATAAATATCCTGCGCCTTTTCCTCAACTGCCTGAGCAATTATTTTTTTCCCTAAATCCTGAACCATAGTACCTCCTCTCTTGATTATTCGAAAAAGCCCAAGGAAATTCCTTGGACTTTTAATGATTTATTGACAAACTGGGAAAAGCCACTTGAAATTGGCTGCCCTGGCCTATTTGAGAGGCCAGAAAGATTTGGCCTTGATGCACATGCACAATCTCTTTCACCAAGGAAAGTCCCAAACCTGAACCTGACTCTTCCGTTTTGTGTCGAGAACTGTCAACTTGGTAGAAGCGATCCCAAATTTTAGCCTGCTCCTCCTGAGGAATACCTGGTCCATTATCTTTAACCTTAAGGTAGGTCCAGCCATCAGCTGCTTCTACCTTCACCTCAATCCTATCCTTGGTAAATTTAAGCGCATTTGACAGGAGATTATCCAAAAGCCTGAGCAAAAGGAGCTCATTCCCCTGAATCATACAATTTGGAACAATGGCACTTTCAAGTGTCACCAACTTTTCTTGACAGAGTTTTTGAAATTCTTTCAGGCGTCCAGCAACCAAGTCCGATAAATTAAGCCCTGAAAGAGCTTGAATCCTTCCAGAATCTATTTTGGACAGGTCCATAATTTGATCAATCAGCTCTCGCATCCGTTTGGCCTGACGATTGATAATCTGATGTGACTCTTTAGCCTCATCCAGCGTATCAGCGTAATCAGCGCCATACTGACTTTCGGATAAAATGACCGCAACAGGTGTCCTTAATTCATGCGAGACATCATTATTAAACTGCTTTTCACGCTCAAAAGACGCTTCAACAGAATCCAGCATATGGTTAAAGGTCTGTCCCAAACGATGTAATTCATCGTCCTTAGGTCCCAATGCAATCCGCTTCGAAAAATCCCCTTCTCGCTGAATGGCAAGAGCCGTCTGGGACATCTGCTCAACCGGACGAAAAGCCCTCTTCAAGATAGCATATCCCCCCCAGATGATAACTGTCAGCAAAACAGGGCTGACCAACACCATCACGATAAACAAGAGCATGACATCATCATTAAGAGACGTTTTTTCCATCATAGCTCTCAGCCACGAGGAACCACCATTGGAAAATTTAACATCAAAATAATAATAGGTTTTCCCATTGACCGAGTACTCCTTAACTTGCCCGCCATTATAGGCAAGGCCTTGCTTAAAACCCTTAGGGAAAGCCCCCTCTGAGACCGATCCGTCTGATTGGTAAATGGCATAATAAATCCCGTCATCAAAAGACTCATAATCTTCCTTGTCGTGACTTATTTCTCTGGCAGATCTTTCCAATTCTCGCCGATGCTTAGCATCTGCAAAAGAACCTGAGACCATAAAAGCAGACACCAACATGAACAAGACCAGCAAACTAATAAAAATACTGTACCATAATGTGACCCTAAAAATAATACTAGTCTTCAAGATGGACATCTTTTTGCCAAATGACATAACCCAAACCTCTCTTTGTCTGAATAAGTGAATCCTGTCGGCTGTCTCCTATTTTACGCCTGATATTCTTGATTAAAACATCAATAATATTTGATTCACCCTCATAATCAAAATCCCAAACGTGATTTCTGATCTTCTCTCTGGATAAAACCTGATTTTGATTGCGGGCCAGATACTCTAAGACTTCGTATTCCTTAGCTGTGAGATCAATGATTTCCCCTTCTTTCAACACCAGCTTCTTGGACATATCCAAAGTAATCCTGCCCAGTTTAAGGCAATTATCGGCTGATGGTCGGTAACGGCGCCTCAGCATAGCCCTGATACGCGCTAACAGCTCCTCAAATTCAAACGGTTTGATCACATAATCATCTGCTCCCAAATCAAGCCCCTTAATTCGGTCTTCTAAGGCATCTCTGGCAGTCAGCATCAAAACAGCTACCTTATGATTATCCTGCCTCAAACGCTGAATAAACTGAAAACCGTCTATTCTTGGCATCATGACATCCAGGATAATGACATCATAATCACCTACCGCCAGATAATCAAGCGCCTCCTGACCGTCAAAAGCCGAATCAACACTAAACTGATTTTTCTTGAGCAATTTCGTCAAACTCTGATTCAAATCCCTCTCATCTTCAACCAGTAATAATTTCATATCACCTTATCCCTCTTTGAGTCTTTTCTTTATTATAACCTATTAAACGGTCTTTTTAAAAGGCCGCCGACCACAAATCAAACGAACAAATTTTGCTGGACACAAGAAGAAACCTAAGACAAACTTAGGTTCCAGTCAGAGGCTTAATCTTCATCATGATCCTCATCATGATCTTCGTCATGTCGGTCGTCATCTTGATTGAGACTAACCGTCTTTTCTTTAGTCACCTTGCCTGTATTAGCATCCACGACAGCTTTAATTTCTTTGCTGTCGCTGACAAGTTCAACATCATAAACCAGTTTTGTACCCTTATACTCAAGATCGACATTAACCACCTTGTAACCAGAATATTTCTTCGTTAAGGATGTCTGAAGTTCAGACAGGCTTCTCTTAGGGCTGGCTTTGGCTAACTCTTTTTCTTCACTATCAGTCGAAGACAGTTTTTCGTTGGAAGAACGTAAAATTTCTCCCGAATTGGCATTAATCGTATACTCTTTCTCAGCCTTATCTGTTAAGACGGTAACATCATAGCGCAGGCTACTTCCTTCGTCATCAATGTCAATAGCAACAACTTTCCCTGACTTAGCTTCCTTAAGAGCAAGCTCACTTGCCTTGACCAAGGAAATTTTTGCTTTGCTAATATCTGATGCGCTAAGATCACTGTCAGCCTGAGCAGCTTTTACTGAAAAGATCATACCAGTTGCCACAACAAGACCTGACATCCCTAAAACAACTGCTTTTTTGCCTAACATATGAAATACCTCACTTTTAAATAATTTTTATTTTATAGGTTAAGTATACAAACAAAAAATGAACTGAAGATGAACCAAGGCAAAAAAGTTTAAAAAAAAAGAAACCGGAGTAAAAATACCCAGTTTCTTGTAGGATAGTCGTTAGTTTAAAGAGGTTATGGCTAAGCAGTCTTTTTTTGGATCAGCCACCTCTCTTTAGCCGTCTTAAAGCAGCACAATCCTAGGAAATAACCCTTTGAGGGCCCTCCTATTTGCCGATTAAAGGGCAGGCCGGTTTGGGATGAGGTTGATTATTACGACGGTTATAGCCCGGCCGGTACCATTTTTTAGGAATTTTATGCCAATCTGTCAAGAGAAGTAAAGAATGGAATTGCTGAAGGTAGTCATCACACTCCTCACACCAGCACTGATCCTCTTCATCCCAAAAAGCTGCCATAATACTGCTGCGGCTGTCAAAACTTGAATGAGAACCGCGCAAGTTTATCCATTCCTTTTTATAACATTTCAGAGCTTCATAATAATGGTCAAACTCATAGACCTGAACAATGTCATCTTTCCAGCCATCTAAGAACCACCAGGGTTCCATATCGCCGTACATTTTTACTACTTGATACATAGACGTTACTTCCTTGATAGTTTCATTATATAGGAAAAGATTCAATTTTAAAAAAGTTTTGCTCATTTGTGAGAAAAATTAGAATTGTAATAGAAAAAGCCCTGCTAAGCAGGACTTTTTCTATTCTGTTACAAGATTCTCATCTTCTTCAGTATCTTCAATAAGCTCAACTTCATTAACAGCCTGAGGCTCAATATTGCGATAGCGGGCCATACCAGTACCGGCTGGAATAATCTTACCGATAATGACATTTTCTTTAAGACCAAGAAGGTGATCTTTCTTACCGCGGATAGCTGCATCTGTAAGAACACGAGTTGTTTCTTGGAAGGAAGCTGCTGATAAGAAGGAATTGGTTTCAAGAGAAGCCTTGGTAATTCCCATGAGAACTGGACGGCTTGTTGCAGGAATGCCGCCAGCAATAACAATATCCTTATTAGCATCTGTAAAGTCAGCAATGTCCATCAGAACACCTGGAAGAAGATCTGTATCTCCTGGATCCATAACACGTACTTTGCGAAGCATTTGGCGAACCATAACCTCAACGTGCTTATCTCCGATCTCTACCCCTTGGCTGCGGTAAACTTTTTGTACTTCAGAAAGAAGGTAAGTTTCAACAGATAAGGTATCACGGACTTCCAGCAAATGTTTGGGCTGAATAGAACCTTCTGTCAGCGGTGCACCACGATGAACTTCATCACCCACTTCAACTTTCATGCGGGCTGTAAACGGTACAGTATACTCGCCTTCCCCCGTTGCACCTTTAACATAGACCTTCTTAGTGCGGGTAGCTGCATCTTCTTCAATATCCGTGACTTGCCCTTTAACTTCTGTAATGACAGCTTCACCTTTAGGATTGCGGGCTTCAAAGATTTCCTGAATACGAGGAAGACCCTGTGTAATATCGGCATTGGAAGCAACACCGCCCGTGTGGAAGGTACGCATAGTCAGCTGTGTACCTGGTTCACCGATTGATTGGGCAGCAATCGTACCGACTGCTTCACCAACTTCAACAGCATCGCCTGTTGCTAAGTTGATACCATAACAGTGGCGGCAGACTCCATGACGCGTGTTACATGTAAAGACTGAACGGATAGTCACTTCAGTAACACCAGCATCAACAATCTTACGAGCCATGTCTTCGGTGATTAACTCATCAGCTCCAACAAGAACCTGTTCTGTCTCAGGATGTTTAACTGTCTTCTTAGTGTAACGGCCGACGAGGCGTTCTTCAAGCGTTTCAGTTACTTCCTTACCATCAGTAATAGCTGTAATTGTCAGACCTCGGTCAGTATGACAGTCATCTTCACGAATAATAACATCCTGTGCAACGTCAACCAAACGGCGGGTCAGATAACCTGAGTCAGCTGTCTTAAGCGCCGTATCGGTCATCCCTTTACGAGCACCGTGAGTTGAGAAGAACATTTCCAGAACTGACAGACCTTCACGGAAATTAGACAGGATAGGAAGTTCCATGATACGACCGTTAGGAGCAGCCATCAAGCCGCGCATACCGGCAAGCTGGGAGAAGTTAGAGATGTTACCGCGTGCTCCAGAGTCCATCATCATAACAATTGGATTCTTAGCATCCTGTGTCTCAACCAAACGCTCTTCCAGCTTTTCCTTAGCATCACGCCAAGTCGCAGTAACAGCTTCATAGCGATCGTCATCAGTCATCAGACCGCGGCGGAAAGCTTTGGAAATTTCTTCAACACGATGGTGAGCCGCATCAATAATTTCCTGCTTGTTATCAATAACCGGAATATCTGCAATTCCCACTGTCAAACCAGCTAGGGTTGAGTGGTAGTAGCCGAGATCTTTCAGGCGGTCAAGGAAGGCTGAGGTTTCTGTTGTGCGGAAACGTTTAAAGATTTCAGCGATAATGTTTCCAAGGTTTTTCTTTTTAAACGGAATATTTAAATCAAGATTTTTGATAACTTCCTTGATGTCAGAACCAGGAGTTAAGAAGTACTTATCAGGAGTTTTGTCTGTTAAGTTGGCATTGTTTGGTTCCTGAAGGTAAGGAAGATCTGCCGGCATAATATCATTAAAGAGAATTTTACCAATAGTTGTAATCATGATTTTATGCTTTTGTTCATCTGTCCATGGTTTGTCGGACATGCTGTCAACAGCAATACCAACACGGCTGTGCAGATGCACATAACCATTGCGGTAAGCCATAACAGCTTCATCACGATCCTTAAAGACCATGCCTTCACCTTCACGGCCAGCATCTTCCATAGTCAAATAGTAGTTACCAAGAACCATATCCTGCGAAGGCGTTACAACTGGTTTACCATCTTTAGGATTAAGAATGTGTTCAGCAGCTAACATCAAGAGACGGGCTTCTGCCTGAGCTTCTTCTGACAGCGGCACGTGAATAGCCATTTGGTCTCCGTCGAAGTCGGCATTGTAGGCTTCACAGGCAAGCGGATGAAGTCTGAGAGCTTTACCGTCAATCAAAACTGGTTCAAAAGCCTGAATCCCTAAACGGTGAAGGGTCGGTGCGCGGTTAAGAAGAACAGGGTGCTCTTTGATAACTTCTTCGAGAATATCCCAAATACGGTCATCTCCGCGCTCAATCAAGCGTTTTGCTGCCTTAACATTTTGCACGATGTCGCGAGCGACAATTTCACGCATGACAAAAGGCTTAAAGAGCTCAATAGCCATTTCACGCGGAACACCACATTGATACATCTTAAGTGTAGGACCAACGGCAATAACCGAACGGCCTGAAAAGTCAACACGTTTACCGAGCAAGTTTTGACGGAAACGCCCCTGCTTACCCTTAAGCATATGGCTCAAAGACTTAAGCGGGCGGCTTCCGGGTCCTGTGATAGGACGGCCGCGGCGACCATTGTCAATCAAAGCATCTACCGCTTCCTGCAGCATTCTTTTTTCATTTTGAACGATAATGCCTGGAGCGTTCAATTCAAGCAGACGTGCCAAACGGTTGTTACGGTTGATAACACGGCGGTAGAGGTCATTTAAGTCAGAAGTTGTAAAGCGGCCGCCGTCCAACTGCAGCATTGGACGAAGATCCGGAGGAATAACAGGCAGGATGTTAAGCACCATCCATTCAGGTTTGTTGCCTGATTTTTGAAAGGCGTCAAGAACATCCAAACGGCGGACGGCCTTCACGCGTTTTTGTCCAGAAACTGTTTTTAATTCAGCTTTCAGCTCTGCAATTTCTGCTTCTAAATCAACACGTTTCAAGAGATCTTGGATAGCTTCGGCACCCATTTTGGCAACAAACGATCCCGGACCGTATTCTTGAAGTTTTTCGCGGTATTCGCGCTCAGTCAGGAGAGACTTTGGCTCAAGCGGTGTATCCTTGGGATCAATCACCACATAAGCTGCAAAGTAAATAACTTCCTCCAAGGAACGAGGACTCATATCAAGGGTGAGACCCATGCGAGAAGGGATACCTTTGAAGTACCAGATATGAGAAACAGGCGCTTTCAATTCGATATGTCCCATGCGTTCGCGGCGGACTCTGGTACGAGTCACTTCAACACCGCAGCGGTCGCAAATAATCCCCTTGTAGCGAATACGTTTGTATTTACCGCAGGCACATTCCCAGTCTTTCGTTGGACCGAAAATAACCTCATCAAACAGACCATCACGTTCTGGTTTTAAGGTCCGATAGTTGATTGTTTCAGGTTTTTTAACCTCGCCGTAAGACCATGAGCGGACTTTATTAGGCGAAGCTAATGTGATTTGCATACTTTTAAAACGATTTACGTCAACCACTATTTTTACCTTTCTTATGATTATCAGCAGCCAGACTGCCTAAAACAATTTTAAACAGCTAGCAGTTTATTTATCTGTTATTTTTCATCACCATTTGCAAATTCGGCAGCTTCAATAACTTGTTTTTCACGCGCTTTTTCAAGATCATCAACATGCATGATATCTTCATCTTCGCCTTCATCAAGGTCGCGAAGTTCAACTTCTCTGTCATCTTCATCAAGAACGCGCATATCAAGTCCCAATGACTGCAGTTCCTTCACAAGAACGCGGAATGATTCCGGCACCCCTGGTTTTGGAATTGGGTTGCCCTTGGTAATGGCCTCATAAGCCTTAAGACGGCCTGTGATATCATCAGACTTGTAGGTCAAAATTTCTTGCAGAACGTTTGATGCACCGTAAGCTTCCAACGCCCAAACTTCCATTTCACCAAAACGCTGTCCGCCAAATTGAGCCTTACCTCCCAGCGGCTGCTGAGTAATCGTTGAGTAAGGACCAACAGAACGAGCATGCAGTTTATCATCAACCATGTGGTGCAGTTTAATCATGTACATAACACCGACAGATACACGGTTGTCAAATGGTTCACCAGTTCGGCCGTCATAAAGAACGGTCTTAGCATCAGAAGCCATACCGGCTTCTTTAACAGTTTCCCAAAGGTCATCGGATGTTGCACCGTCAAAGACCGGAGTTGCAATATGAATGCCTAAGCTGCGGGCAGCCATACCAAGATGGAGTTCCATAACCTGTCCGATATTCATCCGTGATGGCACCCCAAGAGGATTTAGCATGATATCAACAGGAGTTCCGTCTGGAAGATAAGGCATGTCCTCAACAGGTACAATACGTGAAACAACACCTTTGTTTCCGTGACGTCCGGCCATTTTATCCCCGACTTTGATCTTACGTTTTTGTGCAATGTAAACACGAACCAGTGTGTTAACTCCTGACTGAAGTTCATCACCATTAGCACGGGTAAAGATCTTAACATCGCAGACAACACCATCTCCGCCGTGAGGTACACGAAGCGAAGTATCGCGCACTTCACGTGACTTATCACCAAAGATAGCATGCAAGAGACGTTCTTCAGCAGTCAGATCTTTTTCACCTTTAGGAGTTACTTTCCCGACAAGGATATCTCCTTCTTTTACTTCGGCACCAATGCGGATAATACCCATCTCATCAAGATCTTTGAGGGCTTCTTCACCAACATTTGGAATCTCACGGGTAATTTCTTCAGGGCCAAGCTTTGTATCGCGGGTTTCTGACTCAAACTCTTCTAAATGAACCGATGTATAAACATCGTCTTTAACCAGACGCTCACTCATAATAACAGCATCTTCAAAGTTGTAGCCTTCCCATGTCATGTATGCGACGATAGGGTTTTGACCGAGAGCCATCTCGCCTTTTTCCATGGAAGGTCCGTCAGCAATGAAGTCTCCCTTTTCAACACTGTCGCCTACTTTAACAAGTGTCCGCTGGTTATAGGCAGTTCCTGAGTTAGAACGGCGGAATTTTGTAATATTGTAAACATCAAGGGAGCCGTCTTCACGGCGGACTTCAACCTTGTCCGCATCAGAGTAAACAACCTTCCCATCATTTTGAGCAATAATAGCAGCTCCTGAATCATGGGCAGCCTGATATTCCATCCCTGTTCCAACAAGCGGAGCTTTTGGATCAATCAAAGGCACAGCCTGACGCTGCATGTTGGCACCCATAAGAGCTCGGTTGGAGTCATCATTTTCAAGGAATGGAATACATGCTGTTGCAACCGCAACTACCTGTTTAGGTGAAACGTCCATGTATTCTACAGAACTTGCTGGGAATTCTTGGTTGTTCCCTTGGTGGCGACCCATAACGATTTCTTCAGCAAATGTGCCGTCTTCATTGAGTTTTGAATTTGCCTGCGCTACTGTAAATTCATCTTCTTCATCCGCAGTCAGCCATTCAATCTCATTGGTAACCACACCTGTAGTGCGGTCAACTTTGCGGTAGGGTGTTTGGATGAATCCGTATTTGTTCAGATGCCCGTAAGAAGACAGGTTATTAATCAAACCGATGTTAGGTCCCTCAGGCGTTTCAATTGGACACATGCGGCCATAATGAGTGTAGTGTACATCACGCACTTCATAGCCAGCACGGTCGCGGGTCAAACCACCAGGCCCTAAGGCCGACAGGCGGCGTTTGTGAGACAGCTCAGACAGCGGATTGTGCTGATCCATGAACTGTGACAATTGAGAAGAACCAAAGAATTCTTTGATAGCAGCTGTGACCGGGCGAATATTGATAATTTGCTGCGGTGTCAGAACCTCATTGTCCTGAACAGACATCCGTTCACGGACATTGCGCTCCATACGCGCCAAACCAATACGGAATTGGTTCGCTAACAGCTCACCTACTGCACGGATACGACGGTTCCCTAAATGGTCGATATCGTCAACCTTACCAAGCCCTTCAGCCAGGTTAAGGAAGTAAGACATCTCCGCTAAAATATCTGCCGGTGTCAGATGACGCACTTTGTCGTCTGGATTAGCATTGCCAATAATCGTCACCACACGTTCCGGATCAAGCGGTGATACAACTTTGAATTTTTGCAAAACAACCGGTTCGGTTAAAACGGCGTAGTCATTTGGGGTGTAGACAATTTTATTCAAATCACCGTCTAAATGTTCCGCAATTGAATCCAGTACTGAGCGCGTCAGTTCCGTACCTGATTCCACAAGGATTTCTCCTGTTTCTGGATCTACCAAGTTTTCAGCAAGAACTTGATTCAAGAGACGGGTCTTGACGTTTAATTTTTTATTAATTTTATAACGGCCAACAGCTGCCAAATCATAGCGGCGAGCATCAAAGAAGCGAGCAATCAAAAGGCTGCGCGAGCTGTCCGCTGTCTTAGGTTCACCCGGACGCAGACGTTCATAAATTTCTTTGAGGGCTTCATCTGTACGAGAGTCATTAGGATTCTTGTGGATATCTTTTTCAATAGTATTGCGAACCAATTCGCTGTCGCCAAAGATATCAAGGATTTCATCATCGCCGGAAAAACCAAGAGCCCGAACGAGTGTTGTGAAAGGAATTTTACGTGTCCGGTCAATTCTTGTGTAGGCAATATCCTTAGAGTCAGTCTCAAGTTCAAGCCAAGCACCGCGATTGGGAATAACAGTAGAGCCGTAGCCGACCTTACCGTTTTTATCAACCTTATCATTAAAGTAAACACCTGGTGAACGAACTAACTGGGAAACAATAATCCGCTCAGCTCCATTGATAATGAAGGTTCCCATTTCAGTCATCAGCGGAAAATCGCCAAAGAAAACTTCCTGAGTCTTGATTTCACCAGTCTCTTTATTAATTAGGCGGAAGGTCACAAAAATCGGCGCTGAATAATGTGCATCATGAGCGCTTGCTTCTTCCAAAGTATACTTAGGTTCCTTAATTTCATACCCCACAAACTCGAGTTCCATGGTTTCAGTAAAGTTTGAAATAGGAAAAACATCTTCAAAAACTTCCTTAAGACCAGTGTCTAAAAAGTCTTTGAATGAGTCCGTTTGAATTTCAATCAAATTTGGTAAATCAAGAACTTCTTTGATTCTTGAAAAACTGCGACGAGTACGGTGTTTACCGTATTGAACTTCATGTCCTGCCAAGTTTTAACTCCTTCTTCTTTCTAGACCTCTTAAGAGGCCAAAACGTTAGCAAATCTGCCGTTTGCACCAATTTTCAGAAACTTTAAATGTGTATTACAAATAAAGCCGTTCCCTAAAATTAAGCACAAAAAGAGCAGCTAAATCTGACTCTTTAAAGCTTGATTTAACTGCTGTAAGCCTTGATTGGACAATATTTCAACCAAAGCAGACGACAAATAGTTACATATATTATACACTATCTCTTTATACTTGTCAAGAAATACTACCTTCCACCAATGCTTGACCAGGCCTTTTGATAGTCGCTGTCTGTACCGCCTATGGCAAATTTATAAACCGTATTGCCCGGACCGTTCTTGGCCCAGTAGCTCGTAGTGGTGGCACCGCCGACCGAAATAGTCTTTCCGTTAATATTGACCGTCGCTGGTTTCAGACCTGTTGATTTCAAAACATTAGCTTTAATAACACTAGAATCAAGACTAAAGCGCTGATTGGTTCCCCAAACATTTGGATCTGCCTGATTAATCGCATTGACCAAGTATGCCATATATTGGGCATTGTTGTTGTAACCCGACATTGATTTTAAAGAAGTATTATTATCATGGCCAGCCCAGCCGCCAAGGGTTGTTTTAGGCGTAGACAGAATCAGCCAGACATCAGTATAATCGTCAGTTGTTCCCGTTTTCCCTGTCCAGTCAGCACCAGCCAGCCCTGAATTGATAGCTTTCAGCTTATTTTTAAAAGTTGTTGTTTTGCCTGAACTAATGGGACCTCTAAGCAGCTCATTCAAGATGCTGGCAGTTGCCTTGGAATAGACCCGAACTGGCTTAGCAGTATGCTGATAAATAACTTTTCCTTGGCTGTCGGTAATTTTTTCGACCATGTATTGTTTTTGATAAACACCGCCATTGGCAAGAGTCTGATAGCCATTTGTCTGCTGAGCGACCGTTGTTTCAATCCCTCCGCCTAAAGGAAGACTCTCGATATAATATTCAGGAATGTGGTAGTTCATTTTTTCCATATAAGCAGGAACATCTACACCTTTTTGCAATAGGGTCTGATAGGTCCAGTAGGCTGGAATATTCCAGGAGACATCCAGCGCTTCCTGCAGATTAACCATAGCCGTTCCCTCGTCTCCGGCATGCATAATTTTCTGTCCGCTGGCAAACGTTGTAGGATAGTTTGAAAGCATGCTTGAGCTGCCCATAAGCCCCTGATCAATAGCAGGACCGTAAGCCAGCAATGGTTTGATGCTGGATCCAGGTGATCTTGCCGTATCAAAAGCATGATTGTTTTGATTGCTTTTATAGTCACGTCCCCCTACAAATCCAAGAACAGCTCCGCTGGAATTATCCATAAGAACATTGCCGACTTCAACTTTTCCCGTTCCGTCATCAAGAGAGCCGCCATGCTGAGCAACCGCTGTCTGCATAGCTTTATAAACCTTCTTATTGATAGTCGTTGTAATGGTATAACCGCCTAAGCGCAGCTCCTGCAGAGCTTTTTCTTTATAGGCTGCCTTGGTTTTATCATTCTTTAAATCCTGTGAAGAAACCTTATCCTTTTTGACAAGATAGTCATACATAACATCCTGAGCTTCTTCGAAGACGGAATAGTACAAGTAATCATGGGAGTCTGTCTGCGCTGCCTGCGGCTTTTTAAAGTCTTTTTTAAGATCGTATTTCTTATAATTTTCGTAGTCAGCCTTTGACAAGACGCCTGTGCGATACATATTGTATAGCACATTTTGTGAACGTTTCAAACCCAGCTGCATATCTTCTGCTGATTTGAGTTCGCCTGCAGCTGTGTAAGGCGAATAAGCAATAGGGCTCTGCGGCAGTCCAGCTAAAAAGGCTGCCTGAGGAATGGTTAAATCTTTAGCAGCAACACCAAAAATTCCCTGAGCCGCTTCTTCAATGCCGGCAATATTTTGCCCCTTATTATTGCGCCCAAATGGAGAGACATTAAGATAATTGGTCAGAATCTTATCTTTGTCTTCATAGCGCTCAAGCGCAAGGGCGTAAATGATTTCCTTGGTTTTACGTTTAAAGGTGGGATCATCTCCCAAAACCTGCTGTTTTAAGAGCTGCTGTGTCAACGTAGAGCCGCCGCTGCTTTCACCAAGGCCTAAAACTGAGGCAAGCGTTGCCCGAAAAACAGCTTTGGGAACAACCCCCTTGTGTTCTTTAAAATTTTCATCCTCCGTTGCAATCACGGCCTTCTTCACATTTTCCGAAATATCCTTGCTATCTACTGGTGTTCTTAAAAGATCTGTATCAATAGTTGAAATCAGCGACTGATCCGAATAAGTCATTTTAGAAATTCTAGTTAAAGTATTAACCTGAGTAACCAAGTCCGTCTTCTTAGGAACAGTTACATTTTCAACCTGGCTCGCCAGATAGCCAAATCCAACACCAAGGCCTAAAAAAAGAAACAAAAGAATAAGAATATAAGCAAAATCTGACAGCAGTTTAAGGGTGCGCAAAAAAACTGAACCGAAATCCAGATAGTCAGCTCGCTTTAATTCCTTTAACTTCAGGTTTTTAATTGTTTTAACAAAACTAATTTTGTTAAAATCAGGCCTTTTAGCAATTGTTGCTTTGAACTTTCTTTTAATTTTTTCTAGCAGGAACATAATCATACCTCAGTTTACATTATATCAAATTTCTCATGTTTGACATAGCCGTTGTTTCTATCAAGTCAATTATTTTCTTTCTCGTTCATAAGAACTTGCATAGCCCCTGTTGTTTTTGATATAATGCTTTGTAATGTTATAAGAATATGGAGAAAAGCTATGACTATTTTTGAAGAACTCAAAGCACGCGGCTTAGTCTTTCAAACTACTGATGAAGAGGCCCTGAAAAAAGCGTTGGATGAAGGACATGTCTCTTTTTATTCAGGCTATGATCCAACAGCGGACAGCCTCCATCTAGGTCATCTGGTACCCATTTTGGTCATGAAGCATCTGCAGTTAGCCGGACATAAACCTTACCCACTCGTAGGAGGAGCTACCGGCTTGATTGGCGACCCTTCCTTTAAAGACGATGAACGCAGCCTTCAGACCAAAGAGACTGTAAAAGGCTGGGTAGAAAGCATTCGCAGTCAGCTGGAACGTTTTATTGACTTTGAAAGCGGTGATAACAAAGCACAGATGGTTAATAACTACGACTGGTTTGAATCTGTTAGCTTTATTGATTTCCTGCGCGATGTCGGCAAATATTTTACAGTCAATTACATGATGAGCAAGGAATCTGTTAAAAAACGCATTGAAACCGGAATTTCATATACTGAATTTGCCTACCAAATTATGCAGGCCTATGATTTTTACGTTCTCAATCAAAAATATGGTGTTACCCTGCAAATCGGCGGTTCTGATCAATGGGGCAATATGACTGCCGGTACTGAATTGCTTCGCCGTAAGGCTGACACACAGGGACATGTAATTACTGTTCCTTTAATCACAGATGCCACCGGCAAAAAGTTTGGTAAATCAGAAGGCAATGCTGTCTGGCTTGATGCTGATAAAACTTCTCCTTATGAAATGTATCAATTCTGGCTAAATGTTATGGATGCTGATGCTGTTCGCTTCTTGAAAATCTTTACTTTCCTGAGTTTAGATGAGATCGAAGACATTCGTATCAAATTCGAAGCAGCTCCTCATGAACGTTTAGCACAAAAGACATTGGCAAAAGAAGTTGTCACCTTTGTTCACGGTGAAAAAGCCTATAAAGAAGCTGTAAAAATCACTGAGCAGCTCTTTGCAGGAAACATCAAGAGCCTTTCTGCTAAAGAACTCAAACAAGGCCTCAGCAATGTGCCTAACTATGCTGTAAAATCAGAGAACAGCCTTAATATCGTTGATATTTTAGTCGCTACCGGCATTGTCAATTCTAAACGACAAGCTCGCGAAGATGTGCAAAACGGCGCTATTTATATCAACGGTGAACGCGTACAAGATTTAGATTATATCCTCTCTGATAGCGACAAGATTGACAATGAATTAACGGTTATCCGCCGCGGTAAGAAAAAATATTTTGTCTTAACTTATTAAGAATATGATAAAGCTGGAGTGAGTGCTCCAGCTTTTCAATTATAAAGATTAAAAACAAGTTTACAAACACTCACCTAACTTTAGTCTTTTATCAACCGATTCAAAAGACCGACAATCAAAAAAATAGCAATAAAAATCATGGTTATAGTTGCACTGGCAGGAGTTTCTGCCAAATAAGAAATAAAGATGCCAGACACCATTCCCATAAAACCAATCAGAATCCCCAGAGCAATAACAGTTTTAAAGCTCTTTCCCAATCGCATCGCAATGCTGGCGGGTAAGACCATGATCGTTGATACCAAAAGTGCACCGGCTGCCGGAATAGTTAGAGCAATAGCCACTCCTGTAACAACATTGAATAAAATGGACATCAACCGAACAGGCAACCCATCCACAAAAGCGGTATCCTCATCAAAAGTCAGAATATACATAGGACGAATAAAGCAGACAGTGAGAATTAAGACAATCGCAGCAATTGTAAAAAGGGCAACCACCTGTTCAAAACTAATCGTAATAATAGAACCAAAAAGGTATTGTTCCAAACTGACGTTGCTGGCATCACCAGCCTTACTCATAACAATTAAAGAAAGGGCTAAGCCCATCGACATCAGAATAGCTGTCGCAATCTCCATGTAGTGACGGTAAACTGTTCGCAGATATTCAAGTACAACAGCAGCCAAAGTAACCACTAAAAGCGTCGTCCAGGTCGGAGAAATTCCCAGCAAAACTCCAAAAGCAACACCAGCCAAAGAGACGTGGCTCAAAGTATCACTCATCAGACTCTGACGCCGTAAAATGAGAAAGAGACCTAAAATCGGAGCAAAAAGACTGATTGCCACAACAGCAAGCAAGGCACGCTGTATGAAATCATAAGCTAATATATCACTTAACATCATCTTTTGCCCCCCTTATTTTTTTCATGAATATTAAAGCAGCGCCAAGGTAAATCTTGATTGCGTACCAAATGGATATTTCGGTCCGCATATGCCTTGACCTCCTCAGGATCATGCGTAATCATCAAGACTGCTTTACTGTGCTGATGAGCACTATGATGCATCAACTCATAAAAAGTTGCCGTTGTTCCAGCATCCATACCAGTCGTAGGTTCGTCTAAGACGAAAATATCAGGATCACTGGCAAACATTCTGGCGATAACAGCACGCTGCTTTTGACCGCCGGAAAGACTGCCAATAGGCTTATGGCGATTCTCCCACATCCCTACCGCTTCTAAACTAACTTTAACATGTTCATCATCGTGCTTATTTAAACGACGAAACCAGCCATTGCGCGGATAACGACCCGATTTAACAAATTCATAAACTGTTGAAGGAAAACCTGCATTAAAACTAGCAATTTGCTGGGGCAGATAGGCCAGACGTAATTTTTTGCCAGCCACATTTGTTTTAGAAAATGCTACAGAACCAACCTTAGGCTTTAAAATACCTAGCGTTGCTTTAATCAAAGTTGACTTAGCAGCTCCGTTTTCACCCGTTAAAGTGACAAATTCGCCGCTGTCCAAATGATAAGTAATTCCTTCTAAAACAGGTTCTGAGTCGTATTGATAAGATAGATTTTTTACAGTAATATATCGCACAGCTACTCCTTTAATTCCTTACTTAAGGCAGTTAAAAAGCGACTGATAACAGCTCGCTCCTCTTTGGAAAAGGTGTCTAAGAGATGATCATAAACCGACAGCGTCAAAGCATGATGGTGTTCGTGCTCCTGGGCAATAGGCTTAGCCAATTCTGTCAGACGAAAATAAGTAACCCTCGCATCAGTCTTATCTTTGATAGACTCCAGCATCTTCTGCTTCACGAGAGATTTGACCGCTTTCGTCACCGCTGCCTGACTCACATTCAGCCGTTTGGCCAAGTCTGAATTGGTCAGATTTTCCTGTGACAGCAGCATCAAAATGTGCTCCTGAGTATTAGTCAGCTTAATCTCACTTTGGCAAGACCCAATCAACAGCTCGTGCTGATTTTCAGCCTTTAAAAGAATTTGATTGATCAAGCGATCAATTTCCTGTCCTAATGCCATAACCCCTCCTTTTAATTAACCAGTTAATTATTTATCGCTTAATCTTACCATAAATAAAAAAAAGAATCAAATGAATGAACTGCACCCCAAAAGTTAGACAGAAAAATCTAACTTTTGGGGTGCAGTTCATGAAATCAATTCTTTTTATATTATTCTCACCTTGTAAACTTCCCTGCAAAAACCCTTCATGCTGTTAACAATGCGGTTGGCGCGTTTCTCGGTCCGGCAAAGCGCAAAAACTGTTGGTCCGCTGCCTGTCATCAAAGAAATATCAGCACCGCACTTATCCATACGATCCTTAATTTTTTGGATAAAAGGTTTTCTGGCAATGGTAATATCCTCAAGTGAATTCCCCATGAATTGCAGTACATCCTCATAGGAATTTGTCAGAATAGCCTCTTTTAACGCATCAATATTGACGCGAGAAATAGTTTCTGTGTCAATTTCTTTGAAAATCGTTCTTGTAGAAATACCGAAGTCGGGCTTAACCAAGACTACCCAAGCTGACAAAGAGCAGGGCAGATTTTCGACAATCTCTCCCTTACCTGAAATAAGGGCGCAGCCGCCTTTGATGCAATAAGGAACATCACTTCCAATTTTAAAACCAATTTCAATCAACTCTTCTTCTGATAACTTAAGCTCCCATAAACGATTAAGAGCACGCAAGGTCGCAGCAGCATCACTGGAGCCTCCGCCTAGTCCAGCACATATAGGAATCGATTTTTGAAGTGTTATTTCAAGACCAGTACTAATCTGATAGCGTTCTTTCAAAAGCTGAGCAGCCTTGCAAACATCATTCTTACTATTCAAAGGCAGCTTGCAGCTATTTGAATTTACGATGACCTGATCTTCAGCAATTTCAGTAATAGTAATATAATCATTTAAATCAACACTGACCATAATCATTGACAGTTCGTGAAAACCATCCTGACGCTTGCCGACAATATCAAGACCAAGATTGATTTTAGCAGGAGCTTTCTCAACAATTTCCATATCATGCCTTTCTTGTGAATGATTATATTCATTATACCAAAAACTTCTCTTATCTGGTTCGCCAAACCGTATAAAAGCTAAGTTTTCCTCAGTCAAAAATAGCCAAATGACATATAAAAAGACTGACATAGATTATCTCAGCCTTTTGTTTTAAATCTTCTGCTGACCATTAAAGAAAAATACAAGACTTTCGTAAAGTCCTTTTCTGTTTTATCCCTATTTGATTAACTTTTGATAGCTCTTCCCTTTTTGTCATCAGATAATCAAGGCTAAAATAGGTCAATGGGCAGTCAGTAAGAAATTTTTCCTACTGTTCCCTTAAACTGGTGTCATCAAAATCACTCAACTTTTTCTTGAGTTCCTTAAGCATTTTTTGTCTTCCTAAAAATCGTTCCCCAGCCACCAGGCGCTCAAACTGCTCTTTTTGATTCTCATCCAGTTCCTTCTTGTAAGCAGTTAAACGGTCATAAAACAAGACATATTCATCCAGCTGCATGCCTGCATTTGAAACACAGTGAGCCACTTCACTGATTTCATCATAGGGCATTTTGTTAAAACGACGTTTTTGACTTTCCTGCTGACGCAAAACATCTTTAATATAGTTCGAGAATCTCGTCTTAAAATAAACATAAAGCTTTGCATCATCCTTACTTAGTTCAGGATGTTCTTTTAACAATTGATGTAAAACCAACATTCCCTCTTGCTGCCAGTCTTCTCGAGTCCACAGTTTAATAAAGTAGTAGCGCTGCAGCTTAAATATAATCGGCTTAACTTTATTAAAAGCAATTTCAAAATCTTCTTCCATCTTTACGATGCCCTCCTTTACTTGATGACATCATTATAAGGCTAAAGCAATTTTAAGAACAGGACATAAATGTCCTGTTTTCTCATCATATACTAAAAAACACCTCAATGAGGTGTTTTAGAATATTCATCTACTCCGGCAGTAGGACTCGAACCTACGACATCATGATTAACAGTCATGCGCTACTACCAACTGAGCTATGCCGGAATTTC
>NZ_AJTZ01000004.1 GCF_000286075.1 Streptococcus ratti FA-1 = DSM 20564
CACCCTTAAATATTTGGCCTCTCCATTTCCACGCTGATGAAGACCTTCCAGACTGCAATCCAATAAACTTTCAGTGAATTTTTTTATCTTTTCTCGATCTTCTGTCTTTTCTTTCTTCTGACTAAAGCGCCGTCTCAACCCTTTGTAATCATGATGATAGACAGATAAAAAATCACTTGTCTGTAAAAATTTTTCCAAATTATCCAAATTTGCTAAAAGTCCGACATGAAAAGCAACAGGTGCAAAAGTTTGATCTAAGGGTTGAGTACAGACGCTGCGAAACTCAACGGTCCCACGCTTAGTCAAATTTTGATACTGATAACTGCGATGACTGTCAAAATCAGTTTCTTGAGGAAACAGTGTTACCTTTTCTCCTTTAAGATTCCAAGCTGAAATGTCTTTTTGCAGCAGGTAGTCTCTTGCACGAATCGGTTCAAAATAATAGACTTCCCCATTTCTTTCCGCAGTAAAAAGAGCTGAACCAGCAAGATAGTCAAAGAAATCTTCCTCTGTTTTAAAACTTCTGCTATTGACACCGACATTCTCCTTAAAGACGCCGTGCATGGAATTCTCCCAAAAAATATCTCGTGAAATCTTAAACGGCCAGTTTTGTCCCCAAAACTCTGAATTGGCAAACAGATAGGCCTTAGCTGCTTCGATCTTATTAAAGGCATTAATGACACGCAGATAGTTATCTTTACTGACATCTAGCTGAACTTGATTTCCACAGATAAAAGATCCGTATTGAGGAAATTTATGAAAAAAGGGATCTTTTTTATTTTTAGATAGGGCTAAGAAATCCAGTAACATTTGATAGCGCGGCAGTTTAACTGCACTATTGTCATTTAAATTCCAATAAGGATGCACTCCAAAGCCTTGTATGGCATGATTATATTGGCCTAAAAAATCCTGCACAGCCTCTAAATAATGATTAAATCTCTTTTCCGCATCCTGAATCTTTTTTACTTTTCCAAGAGCAAACTCTATCGTATTGTAAGATACCTCAAAGAGAATTCTGTCTTCTGTGCTCTTATTAACAAGCTGAACGGGCTGCCCATCTGTATCGCACTTTTCCACTTCAAAGGGAAGAACCTGAGGAAGATAAGACAGTAAAGCCTTTGTAACCCGCAGATCGGTCGCTTCCTGTTTTAAATTAACGATTGGAAATTCCAGTTCAACCCCTATGTAAGCTTCAGGAGATTCTTTGATATTATCAAGGTATCGTCTTTTCAGTAAATCTATAGCTTTAGTCATATTCTGCCCCCAAGTGTTTGAGATTAATTATAACAAAATTTCTAAAGAATTCAAAAAGCGCTTATTTAGGAAATGCTTCTAGCCTTAAAAACATTTCCTAAATAAACGCTGACGCTTCAATATGATGAGTGTTCCACTAGGAGAGGCTCCTAGTGGCAGACCAGAGCTAGACTAAGAATTCTTAAAATTCCATCATCGTAACACTCAACAAAATTGATGATCTTATACTAATTCAATAATTGCCATTGGGGCAGCATCACCACGGCGCGGTTCTGTTTTCAGAATACGAGTGTAGCCGCCATTGCGTTCTGCATAACGCGGTGCAATTTCTGAAAAAAGTTTTTGAAGAGCTGTAGTTGACGTGTACTTATCACTAGCTTCATCATAGTTTTCAGATGCAATTTCGTTGCGAACGAATGCAGCCGCCTGACGACGGGCATGGAGATCGCCGCGTTTACCAAGAGTAATCATTTTTTCAACTGTTTTGCGGATTTCTTTTGCACGAGCTTCTGTTGTTACAATAGATTCGTTGATAAGAAGATCAGTCGTTAAATCACGAAGCATTGCTTTACGTTGTGAGCTAGTACGTCCTAGTTTACGGTAAGCCATTATTTCCTCCTATATTATTATTTATCGTTTTTTAATCCCAAACCAAGATCAGCAAGTTTTACTTTAACTTCCTCGAGGCTCTTGCGTCCAAGATTTCTAACCTTCATCATTTCAGGTTCAGTCTTTTCTGTTAAATCATAGACTGTATTAATACCAGCACGCTTCAGACAGTTGTATGAACGTACTGATAAATCAAGTTCTTCAATCGTACGATCGAGTACTTTCTCATCAGAAACTTGTTCTGTTTCTTTCATGACATCCGTTGCTTTGGCAACTTCAGTTAAATCAGTGAAGAGATTTAAATGTTCAATCAAAACACGGGCAGATAAACCTAAAGCATCTTCAGGAATAATAGTCCCGTTGGTCATAATTTCGATTGTCAGTTTATCAAAGTTATCATTGCTGCCGACACGAGCAGGTTCAACCTGATAATTGACTTTCTTAACCGGTGTATAGATAGAGTCTATCGCAAGTGTCCCAACCGGTGCATCGTCTTTTTTATTTTCTTCTGCTGGAATATAACCGCGATTAGTACCCACAGTCAGAGTAGCTTTTAGGCTGGCACCTTCAGCAATAGTAAAGAGATAGTGGTCAGGATTAACAATTTCAATATCACTGTCTGTCAAAATATCTCCGGCAGTAATTTCTGCTGGACCTTCAACATCTAGTTCAATGATTTTTTCCTCTTCAACATAAGATTTTACAGCAAGCCCCTTAAGGTTCAGGATAATTTGCATGACGTCTTCGCGCACACCTGGAACGGTATCAAATTCGTGTAGTACCCCGTCAATCTTAATTGACGTAACAGCTGCACCTGGAAGTGAAGACAAGAGTACCCGACGAAGAGAATTACCTAGAGTTGTACCATAGCCACGCTCAAGCGGTTCAATGACAAATCTGCCGTAATCTTTATTTTCATCAATTTTTGTTATTATTGGTTTTTCAAACTCAATCATCTATTTTACTCCTCTAAAACATTCCTGTGTACTATGAGATTATGATTATACACGACGGCGTTTTGGAGGACGAGCACCATTATGCGGTACAGGAGTCACATCACGAATAGCTGTTACTTCCAGACCAGCAGCGGCAAGCGCACGAATAGCAGATTCACGACCTGAACCCGGCCCTTTTACGGTAACTTCAACAGTCTTTAGACCGTGTTCTTGAGCAGATTTAGCAGCAGCTTCTGCAGCCATTTGGGCAGCAAACGGAGTAGATTTACGTGAACCTTTGAATCCAAGCGCACCGGCTGATGACCACGCAAGAGCATTACCATGCACATCTGTAATCATAACAATAGTGTTATTGAATGTAGCGTGAATATGGGCAATACCAGATTCAATATTTTTCTTCACACGACGTTTACGTGTTGGTTTAGCCAATTTTTTTACCTCCTATTTTATTTTTTCTTACCAGCAATCGCTACAGCTTTGCCTTTGCGAGTGCGAGCGTTATTTTTAGTATTTTGTCCACGGACAGGAAGTCCACGGCGGTGACGGATTCCGCGGTATGAACCGATTTCCATCAAACGTTTGATGTTGAGGTTAACTTCACGGCGAAGATCTCCTTCAACTTTAATTGCATCAACTTCGCGGCGGATAGCATCTTCTTGATCAGATGTCAAATCTTTAACACGGATATCTTCTGAAACACCTGCTGCAGCAAGAATTTTTTTAGAAGTTGGCAAACCGATACCATACACATAAGTAAGTGATACGACTACACGTTTATCGTTTGGAATATCAACTCCAGCAATACGAGCCATTTTTTCTCCTTTCTATTTTAACCTTGACGTTGTTTGTGTTTTGGATTTGTCGGACAAATCACCATAACACGGCCGTTGCGGCGAATCACTTTACAGTATTCGCAAATTGGTTTAACCGATGGTCTTACCTTCATTCTTATCCCTCCATTTATTTCGACTATTTAAAGCGGTATGTGATACGTCCGCGAGTCAAGTCATAAGGACTCATTTCAACAGTGACCTTATCACCTACCAAAATACGGATATAGTTCTTCCGGATTTTCCCAGATACGGTCGCTAAAATTTGATGTCCGTTTTCTAACTCGACTGTAAACATCGCATTCGGCATTGTTTCAACAACCTTGCCTTCAATTTCAATCACATCTTCTTTTGCCACGCAAAAGCCCCCCTAAATTTCGATTTGATGTCCTCTGAGCACAGAGGTAACAATTATAAGTCAGACTAGCTTATTCTATCACTCTTTGCAATAAAAATCAAGCCACTAAGCTGATTTATTTTAAATTTGACAAAACCTTGTCAATAGCTTCAAAGACTAGTTCAATATCTTGATCTCCTTCGATATCATGAACCAATCCTTCAGCACGATAATATTCAATGATCGGCTGACCCTGAGCAATATTAACATCCAAACGGCGTTTGACAGCTTCCGGTTTGTCATCCTCGCGTTGATAGTAATCCTCTTCATTGTAATCAGCAGGGGGATTAAAAACTTTATGGAACGTTTCACCAGTCTTACGATTGATAATACGTCCGCTCAAACGCTCAACTAATTTGTCAGCTGCAATCTCAATGTTGACCACTGCATCTAATTTTAGGCCAAGTTCCTTCAAGATAGCAGTCAGCACTTCTGCCTGTTCCAAAGTTCGTGGGTAGCCATCAAGAAGGAAACCTTTTTCTTTGATGTCTTCTTGCGCCAGACGTTCTTTGACAATACCATTAGTCACCTCATCAGGAACCAAGTCTCCCTTGTCCATGTATGACTTAGCTAACAGGCCCAGCTCTGTTTGATTGGCGATGGCAGCGCGGAACATATCTCCTGTTGAGATATGAACAAGGCCAAATTTTTCAACAATTTTAACTGCCTGAGTTCCTTTCCCAGCACCCGGCAAACCCATAATTAAAAGATTCATGATAGTCTCCTTATTTTGTTTTCAAATAAATCTGCCAGTTTGGCAAACTTATTAAAAAGCAAAATAGAAGGGAGCAGAATATGAACTCCGAAAAAACCAGAGAATTCATTATTCTGCCCCCGCAGCCTTGCCCGCCTTGCTGGGCAAACAACTTCCGCATTTTTTAATGCTCTGTTATAAATGCTGCTCTATAGTCTATTCTGCAGTATTCATGAAACCAACATACTGTCTCTTCAAAAGATAGCCTTCCAGCTGTTTCATTCCTTCAATACCTGTTGAAATAACAATCAAGAGACTGGTTCCTCCCAGAGCTACGCTTGATGATAAATCAAACTGCTGCTGAGCAACAATGGGGCTCAGGGCAACAAAGGCCAAGAAAACGGAACCGATTGTAGCAAGCTTTTTAAGGAGCGATGACAAGTACTCTTCTGTTTCGCGGCCAGGTCTGACACTCGGAATATAGGAAGCATTCTTTTGCAGATTCTCTGCTGTCTTTTCCGGATTCACCTGTACAAAAGTATAGAAGAATGAGAAAAGAACAATGAGAACAGCATAGACAGCCATTCCTGTCGGATTAGTGTAAGACAGCCACTCTTGCAAGGTTGTCATCCAAGGAATATCTCGGCCGTGTTGGAAAAACGGCAATATTGTACTTGGAATAGTTGTAATGGAACTTGCAAAGATGACCGGAATAACTCCGGCTGGATTTATCTTCAAAGGAAGATAGGAATTAGTAGGCGCACCTTGGGCCAACTTAGTATATTGAATTGGAATTTTATACTCTGCCTGCTGAACAAATGTTGTAAAGAAGATAATGATCAGACTGGCTAAAATCAGTAAGCCTACAAAAATCAGAGAATTTGTCATCTCATCCGAGCGGATATTGACAAAATAATCTTCATAGACTGATTTAATGGTCCCAGGTATAGAAGAAATAATCCCTGCAAAGATAATCATCGACACACCATTGCCGAAACCTTTATCAGAAATTTGATCCCCAAGCCAAGTCACAATCACACTTCCTGCAGTTAAAACAGCACCAATTAAAAGGAATGTTTGCAGATTGGGAGTTGATACAATACCGACACTAGAGAGTGCATTGAAACCGTAAGCAATACCAATAGATTGGAAGAAAGCAAGAACCAACGAAATATAGCGCGTTGCCTGATTAAGTTTACGGCGTCCAACTTCGCCTTGCTTCCCCCATTCAACAAACTTAGGCAATATATCCATTTGTAAGAGCTGAACCACAATTGACGCGGTAATATAAGGGCTGACCCCCATGGAGAAAACCGAAAAGTTACTCATGGCATTACCACTGACCAAGTTTAGCATGTTTAAAAATGGCAGATCACTTATTTGTTCAAGACTTTTAGCATTGATGCCTGGTACGGTGATGTGTGTACCAACACGAAATACAAAGATGATAAAAATAGTAAAGAAAATCTTTTTTCTAACACTTTTCACCTTTAGGGCGTCTTTTAAAAGTCTAAAAAACATTAGATCACCTCGATTGAACCACCTTTAGCAGTGATTGCTGCTTCAGCAGATTTTGAGAATTTAGCTGCTTTAACAGTTAATTTTTTAGTTAATTCGCCATTACCAAGAATTTTAATTCCTGATTTTTCATTGCGAACGATTTTTGCTTCTTTAAGAAGAGCAGGAGTAACCTCTGTACCGTCCTCAAAGACGTTTAATTTGTCAAGGTTAACAAGCGCATATTCTTTAGCATTGATATTTGTAAAGCCACGTTTTGGAAGACGACGGAACAATGGAGTTTGTCCACCTTCAAATCCTGGACGGATACTGCCGCCGCTGCGGGATTTTTGACCTTTTTGACCGCGGCCTGCAGTCTTACCGTTACCTGATGACGAACCGCGGCCGACACGGTTGCGAACTTTGCGAGAACCTTCTGCAGGTTTTAATTCATGAAGCTTCATTTAAATTTTTCTCCTTATTTGTAAAATGCTAACGCCTTCACAGGGGAAAAGGTGTTCCCTGTAAAGACTCGCCTATACGATTTTATATTGCAGTCAAGCCGCAGTGATAAATCGCTGCGACTTGATAACTTTTAGCAGCTGACTGTGCAGCTCCTTCCAGCCAAAGCTGGGAGTATCTGTACAGTCAGCCTAGCAGGAACAAGCATGAAAGTATTTTTGAGAAAGCTGGATTTCTCATCACTTCAGCTGCTTGGCCTTATTTAACTTCTTCTACAGTCACTAAGTGTGAAACTTTGTTGACCATACCGCGAATAGCTGGGCTGTCTTCTTTAACAACTGAGCTGTTCAATTTACCAAGTCCAAGGGCAACAACTGTTTTACGCTGTGCAGGGATGCGGCCGATTGGAGACTTAGTCAAAGTAATTTTAATTTGTGCCATGACTTCTCCTTTCTTATGCTAAATCAGATACTGAAACACCGCGAAGAGCAGCAACTTCTTCTGCACGCTTAAGCTGTTTTAATCCTTCAACCGTTGCACGAACAATATTGATTGGTGTGTTTGAACCAAGTGATTTAGATGTAACATCTGCCACACCGGCCAATTCCACAACGGCACGGACAGCACCGCCCGCAGCAACTCCGGCACCTTCTACAGCCGGTTTCAGCAAGACACGAGCTCCGCCAAATTCTGAACGTACTTCGTGAGGAATTGTTGTTCCAACCATTGGTACTTCAATCATATTTTTCTTAGCAGTATCGACTGCCTTACGAATAGCTTCTGGTACTTCTTGAGCTTTGCCGGTACCAAAACCTACACGGCCGTTACGATCTCCAACAACTACAAGAGCAGCAAAGCGAAGACGACGTCCGCCTTTTACAACTTTTGTAACACGGTTAATTGCAACAACGCGTTCTTCAAGTTCTACTGCATTATCTTTAAATGCCATTATTAAGTGTCCTCCCTATTAGAATTTCAATCCGTTTTCACGAGCTGCATCAGCCAAAGCTTTAACACGTCCGTGATAGAGATATCCACCGCGGTCAAACACCACTTCAGAAATACCTTTAGCTACTGCGCGTTCAGCAACGAGTTTACCAACAACCTCGGCTTGTTCTGTTTTAGTTCCTTTTGAAACTTCTTTGTCAAGAGTTGAAGCACTTGCGAGCGTTACACCCGCTACGTCATCAATTACTTGAGCGTAGATGCCTGTATTAGAACGGAAAATGTTCAAACGTGGGCGATCAGCAGTTCCAGAGAGTTTACCGCGAACGCGACGATGGCGTTTTTGACGGATTTTATTTTTATCTGGTTTCGAAATCACAATTTTTACCTCTTAAATTTTATAATTATCAAACTGACAAAGTTGTTTTATAGCAGTGTAATATCTTACACATACTATTAAACCGATTCTATTTACCTGTTTTACCTTCTTTGCGGCGTACGTATTCACCAACGTAACGGATACCCTTGCCTTTATATGGTTCAGGAGCACGGAGTCCGCGAATATAAGCAGCTGTCTGACCGACAACTTCTTTATTAATTCCGTTTACAACGATAGCTGTAGCAGAGGGTACCTCAAAAGTGATACCTTCTGGAGCTTCCACTTCATCTTGGTGAGATTTACCAACGGAAAGCACAAGTTTTTTCCCCTGAAGCTGAGCACGGTAACCGACACCCTGCATTTCAAGTTCTTTTTTGAAACCTTCAGAAACACCAACAACCATGTTATTCAAGTTAGCACGAGCTGTACCATGGATGGTTTTCATTCCTTTAGAATCGTTTGGACGGTGAAGAGATACTTCAGTACCTTCAACCTTGATTTCAATATCTTTTGGAAACTCACGAGTCAGTTCCCCTTTAGGTCCTTTTACAGTAACCACATTGTCTTTGTTGCTGAGTTCTACACCAGCAGGCAATGTAATCACTTTATTACCAATACGTGACATATTTTCTTTTCTCCTGTTAGATTATCAGGCCGCTTGAGCGACTAGTTTTCACGGGGCAAACAAGATACAAAGTCGTGAAGCAACTCGAAGAAAAATAAGCGGTAAGTCCGAAATCTTTGATTTCGTAGACGCATCCTCGTCAGAACGACTAGGACTTTCCTGACCGAAGGGCAGAGAAAGTTCAGACGTTTACGACGCATAAAGTGAATATTTCTGAAACTACTTTTCACTTTTTTCAAAGAGTTGTAGGCGTGTTCAATTAGTGTATCTTGTTCATGTTTGGCTACATGACACCATCAAATCACATTATGAAATTTGATAGCATCATCATTTTAGGTTTCAATTTCTAAATGGGACAAGGCAGAGCAACGCGGGCTATACTCAAGTATACCAAGATGCTCTAACACAGGCCCATAACGAAATCGGAAGCTAAAAGATTACCAAACGTAAGCAATCACTTCGCCGCCAATATTCTTTTGACGGGCTTCTTTGTCAGTCAAAAGACCTTCCGAAGTTGAAATGATAGCAATTCCAAGTCCGTTAAGAACCTTAGGAACATTTTGGCTTTTCGCATAAATACGAAGACCTGGTTTAGAAATGCGCTTTAGGCCAGTAATAACTTTTTCACCATTTTGTCCGTATTTAAGAAAAACACGAATGATGCCTTGTTTGTCATCTTCAACGACTTCAACATTTTTTACAAAGCCTTCACGCTTAAGAATTTCAGCAATTCCTTTTTTGATGTTTGATGCAGGAGCTTCGACAACGCTGTGGTTTGCTTGGTTAGCATTGCGGATGCGTGTCAGAAAGTCTGCAATTGGGTCAGTCATAACCATTTGATTTTTTCTCCTCTTACTAGTAGTTTGATTTTTTCACTTGCTAGTTAATGTCGCCCGAGTGGGCTGGTTGTATGCTTCTCAGACGAAAAGCTAATTTGAACTCGCCCTATGAACTGTGCAAAATAGATAAATCGACTCGTTTGCAAGCAAACATCTTCGATTTCCTAATTTTGCTTTGTTCACCACGGGCTTAGTATCATAATTTTTGAGCACGGACTAAAATCCTAGTGAAAAAGATAGGCTTTCTCAAAGTCTAATGACTTCTGCGGCAGCCTCCTATTTTCATACGGATTTTTACGTCCTTTGCATCATCATTTTACCAAGACGCTTTGGTAACGCCAGGGATTTGTCCTTTGTATGCTAATTCACGGAAGCAAACACGGCAAAGTTTAAATTTGCGGTAGACTGAATGCGGCCGGCCGCATTTTTCACAGCGAGTGTAAGCTTGCGTTGAAAATTTTGCTGGGCGTTTGCTCTTAGCAATCATAGATTTTTTAGCCAAATTTAAACCTCCTTATTATTTTGCAAAAGGCATTCCAAGGCCTGTAAGCAATTCACGTGATTCTTCATCGGTATTAGCAGTTGTTACGATAACAATATCAAGACCGCGTACCTTATCAACATTATCAAAGTTGATTTCTGGGAAAATTAATTGTTCTTTAATACCAAGTGTGTAGTTTCCACGACCGTCAAATGATTTTGTCGGAACACCGTGGAAGTCACGGACACGCGGAAGCGATACGGTAACCAATTTATCCAAGAATTCATACATACGTTCGCCACGAAGAGTAACTTTCGCACCGATAGCAACCCCTTCACGAAGACGGAAGCCGGCGATTGATTTCTTAGCTTTAGTGATAAGTGGTTTTTGACCTGAGATAAGCGCCAATTCATCAGCAGCTTTTTCAAGGTTTTTCGCATTTGATACAGCGTCACCAACACCCATGTTAAGGACAATTTTTTCAACCTTAGGCACAGCCATTACAGATGAGTAGCTGAATTTTTCTGTCAATGCAGGAACTACTTCATTAAGATATTTTTCTTTTAAGCGATTTGCCATTATACTTCTCCTTTCCTTCGTGATTAATCAAGCACTTCGCCTGATTTTTTGTTGTAACGAACTTTTTTGCCGTCAACAAACTTGTAACCGACACGGCCAGCAACACCGTTCTTGTCAAGAACTTGAACGTTTGATGCATGGATTGGTGCTTCTTTTTCCACGATAGCACCTTGAGGGTTTTCGTTATTTGGTTTTTGATGTTTCTTGATAATGGCTACGCCTTCAACAACAACTTTATTTACTTTTGGAAGAGCTTTGAGAACTACAGCTTCGACGCCTTTGTCCTTGCCAGCAATAACGCGAACTTTATCGCCTTTTTTTACAAACATTTGAGTTATTCTCCTCTATATATTTCTTACGCCCTGAAGGCACCCTAGAAAATTCCCAGGGGACTAAGTTTGTTTTTTAGAATTAAAGTACTTCTGGTGCCAGTGACACGATCTTCATGAAGTTGCCTTCACGCAATTCACGTGCGACAGGACCAAAAATACGAGTTCCGCGAGGTGTTTTATCATCACGGATAAGAACAGCTGCATTCTCATCGAACTTGATGTATGAACCATCAGCACGGCGAGCGCCTGATTTAGTACGAACGATAACGGCTTTGACAACGTCACCTTTTTTAACCGCACCACCAGGAGTAGCTTGTTTTACTGAAGCAACGATGACATCACCGATGTTTGCGAATTTACGGCCTGATCCACCAAGAACTTTGATAGTCAAGATTTCGCGAGCACCAGAGTTATCAGCAACTTTTAAACGACTTTCTGATTGAATCATTTAAGTTTTCTCTCCTTTCAGGCTTGATTAAATAATAACGGCTTCTTCAACCACTTCAACAAGACGGAAATGCTTTGTCGCTGAAAGCGGGCGAGTTTCCATGATGCGAACGATATCGCCTTCTTTAGCAACATTGTTTTCATCATGCGCCTTATATTTCTTAGAGTAGTTAATACGTTTACCATAGACTGGGTGGTTACGTTTTGTTTCAACTACAACTGTGATTGTTTTGTCCATTTTATCTGATACAACACGACCAACTAATGTTCTACGTTGTTTACGTTCCATTTAAAAGACTCCTTTCCCAATCTATTATTTATTTTCAGACTGCACTGTTTTTACACGTGCAATTTGCTTTTTAACTTCGTTCAAACGGGCAGTTTGATCAAGTTGACCTGCTGCAGCTTGGAAACGAAGGTCGAAAAGTTCTTTCTTCAGTTCGTTTTCTTTCTTAGCAAGTTCTTCTTGAGAAAGACCACGAAGCTCTTTAACAAAATCTTTAATTTCTTGAAGTTTCATGTTTTTCTCCTTATTCTGCTTCACGTTTCACGAATTTAGTTTTAACCGGCAGCTTGTGGCTGGCAAGACGAAGCGCTTCACGTGCAACTTCTTCAGATACACCAGCGATTTCAAACATCACTTTACCGCGTTTAACCGGTGCTACCCAACCTTCAGGAGCACCTTTCCCTGAACCCATACGTACACCGATAGCTTTAGCAGTGTATGATTTATGAGGGAAGATTTTAATCCAAACTTTACCGCCACGTTTCATGTAACGTGTCATTGCAATACGGGCAGCTTCAATTTGACGGTTTGTAATCCAGTGACTAGTAGTAGCTTGAAGACCGTATTCACCGAATGCGACTTCTTTACCACCTTTAGCTTCACCGCGCATTTTCCCGCGGAATTCGCGACGGTGTTTAACACGTTTAGGTACTAACATTTGTTATTTGCCTCCTTTAGTGTTTTTACGAGCCGGAAGAACTTCCCCACGGTAAATCCAAACTTTAACACCGAGCTTACCATAAGTTGTATCAGCTTCTTCCCAAGCGTAATCGATATCCGCACGAAGTGTGTGAAGCGGAACAGTTCCTTCTGAGTATCCTTCGCTGCGGGCAATATCTGCACCATTCAAGCGGCCTGATACCTGAGTTTTGATTCCTTTAGCACCTGCACGCATTGTACGCTGGATAGCTTGTTTTTGTGCACGGCGGAAAGCAACACGTTGCTCAAGCTGGCGGGCAATATTCTCACCAACAAGGTGAGCATCAAGATCTGGTGATTTAATTTCAATGATGTTGATGTGAACTTGTTTGCCAGTCAATTTGTTAAGTTGCGCACGAAGAGCGTCAACATTTGCTCCACCTTTACCGATAACCATACCTGGTTTTGCAGTATGAAGGGAAACATTTACTTTATTTACTGCGCGTTCGATTTCGATAGTAGAAACTGAAGCGTCAGCCAATTCTTTTTGAATGAATTTACGGATTGCAAGATCTTCATGAAGGTAATCCGCGTATTCTTTTTCAGCATACCATTTTGCATCCCAGTCACGAATAATACCGACACGCATACCAATTGGATGTACTTTTTGACCCACGATTTTACCTCCTTATTTTTCTGACACAACTACTGTGACGTGAGTTGTGCGTTTGTTGATTGGTGAAGCTGAGCCTTTAGCACGCGGACGGAAACGTTTCATCGTTGGTCCTTCGTTTGCGAAAGTTTCAGATACTACCAAGTTAGCTTTTTCCAAACCAAAGTTGTTTTCTGCGTTAGCGATAGCAGAGTTAAGAGTTTTTTCAACGATACGGGCTGCTTTGTTTGGAGTGAATTTTAAGATTGCGATTGCGTCAGCAACGTTCTTACCACGGATAAGATCAAGTACAAGACGTGTTTTACGAGGTGAAACACGGACTGTACGAGCCATTGCTTTAGCTGAAATAATTTCTGCCATTGTGTCCTCCTCCTATTAACGACGTGTTTTCTTATCGTCAGCTGCGTGACCTTTGTAAGTACGAGTTGGCGCAAATTCACCAAGCTTGTGACCTACCATGTCTTCTTGGATGTAAACAGGAACATGTTTACGTCCATCATAAACTGCGATTGTATATCCGATAAAACTTGGGAAAATCGTTGAACGACGTGACCAAGTTTTGATGACTTTTTTCTTTTCATCATTTGCTTGAGCTTCAATTTTTTTCATCAAATGCTCATCGACGAAAGGTCCTTTTTTAAGACTGCGTCCCATTGTGTAGTTTTCTCCTTTAAATATAGTACCACAGCGGCTTGGGAGGAGGGTCGAAAACCCAACTTACCCTACCGAGCTGGCGGATTTATCATAACCGACCGGCGCAGTAGTTGACGGTCAAATAGCGGCATTTTTCAACTTGCTATTTTCCTCGTCAACTGTGCGGGGTCTCGCTACGAAGTTTTAACAACCTTCTGCTCGGCCGCCTATTTTTCGTTACGGCGACGAACAATAAGTTTATCAGTTCTAGCTTTTTTATTGCGCGTTTTAAGACCAAGCGCTGGTTTACCCCAAGGAGTAGATGGCGCTTTGCGTCCGACTGGTGCCTTACCTTCACCACCACCGTGCGGGTGATCGTTAGGGTTCATTACAGAACCGCGAACTGTTGGGCGAATACCTCTCCAGCGATTGCGTCCTGCTTTACCATAATTAACAAGTCCATGCTGTTCGTTACCAACAACACCTACTGTTGCGCGACAAGTTCCGAGAATCATACGAACTTCGCCAGACTGAAGGCGAACAAGCACGTATTTGCCTTCTTGACCAAGCACCTGAGCAGAAGCTCCAGCTGCACGAACAAGCTCGGCACCCTTACCTGGTTTTAATTCAATGTTATGAATAATAGCACCGACAGGGATATTAGCAAGCGGAAGTGCATTTCCGACTTTGATATCTGCTTCTGGGCCTGAAACGATACGTTGACCGACTTTGAGACCTTTCGGTGCAATGATGTAAGCCTTCACACCGTCAACATAGTGCACAAGAGCAATGTTAGCTGAGCGGTTTGGATCGTATTCGATTGTTTTAACAACCGCTTCAACACCGTCTTTATTACGCTTGAAATCAATCAAACGATAGTGGCGTTTGTGACCGCCGCCTTGGTGGCGAACAGTGATACGGCCGTTATTATTGCGGCCAGCCTTGGTTTTCAGCGGAGCAAGCAATGATTTCTCAGGAGTGCTTGTAGTGATTTCAGCAAAATCCAAAGAAGTCATATTACGACGGCCATTTGTCGTTGGTTTATAAACTTTAATACCCACGTTAATTCCTCCTTTGATTATTCAGCTTCAGCTGCAAACAACTCGATTGCTTTAGAATCAGCTGTAAGAGTGATGATAGCTTTTTTGGTTTTGCTTGTGAAGCCTGTGTAGCGACCCACACGTTTTTGTTTTGGTTTTACATTTACTGTACGGACACTGGCAACTTTAACACCGTCAAATGCTGCTTCAACAGCTTGTTTGATTAAAAGTTTATGTGCGCGAGTATCAACTTCAAATGTATATTTCCCCTCTTCAAGGGCAACCATTGATTTTTCAGTAACAACAGGTTTTTTGATTACGTCGTACAAATTCATTATGCAAGAACCTCCTCGATATTAGAGATTGCTTCTTTAGTAACAAGAAGTTTGTCGCTGTTTACGATATCAAGGACACTTGCAGTTGCTGCTGTAGCAACTTTTACATTTGGAAGGTTGCGAGCTGATAATTCAGCAAACTCATTTCCTTCTTCAAGAATAACAAGTACTTTTGAATCAATGCTGAGTGCAGCAAGCGCCTGTGCAAATTCTTTAGTTTTTGGAGCTTCAAAAGAAAGAGCATCAACAGCTACAAATTTTTCATCAGCAACTTTTGCTGAATAAACAGATTTCAACGCGAGGCGACGAACTTTTTGCGGAAGTTTGTAGCCATAAGAACGTGGAGTTGGTCCAAAGACAACACCACCACCACGCCATTGTGGTGAGCGGATAGAACCTTGACGCGCACGTCCAGTTCCTTTTTGACGCCATGGTTTACGGCCGCCGCCTGATACTGCTGAACGGTTTTTAACCGCATGGGTACCTTGGCGAAGGTTAGCACGTTGGCTGATAACAACATCAAATACTACTGATTCATTTGGTTCAATCCCAAAGACAGCATCATTAAGTGTCACTTGACCAGCTTCTTTACCAGTTTGGTCAAATAGTTTTACGTTTGCCATGTTAACTGATTTCCCCTTTCCTTATTATTTAGCAGCTTTGACTGCTGATTTGATGGTGATAAGAGATTTCTTAGCACCTGGCACATTACCCTTGATAAGGATAACGTTTTTTTCCGGAACAACTTGAACCACTTCAAGATTTTGAATGGTTACACGGTTGCCGCCCATGCGTCCTGCAAGGTTTTTACCTTTGAACACACGGTTAGGCGCAACAGGCCCCATAGAACCAGGACGACGGTGGTAACGAGAACCGTGAGCCATAGGCCCGCGTGATTGTCCGTGACGCTTAATAGCACCTTGGAAACCTTTACCCTTGGTTGTACCAGTAACATCAACAACATCACCAGCTTCGAATTGTTCAACTGTAATTTCTTGTCCAACTTCCAAGCCTTCAATGTTTTTGAATTCACGAATGAAGCGCTTAGGAGCTGTGTTGGCTTTCGCCACATGGCCTTTGGCAGGTTTGTTGCTCAACACTTCACGTTTGTCGTCAAAACCAACTTGAACTGCTTCATAACCGTCTGTTTCAACAGTCTTAACTTGAAGCACAACATTTGGAGTTGCTTCGATGACAGTAACAGGGATAAATTCACCAGCTTCAGTGAAGATTTGAGTCATTCCCACTTTTTTCCCTAAGATTCCTTTTGTCATGAGAAAATATTTCCTTTGCTTATTTTATTTAAAAAGTTTTTTATGAGCGTTTTTCATGCTCAAAAAAGTTTTTAACGAGCGTTTTTTATGCTCAAGGTAAGATGCAAAAAGCGTCAAACTCACAGCAAAAACAGGAAATCTGACGAAGAAACTTCTGTTTCTAGGAAGATTTATACCTAAAGGTAGCCACATCCGTAATCTAGCTAAAGCTATAACGGTTGCGTCTCTTTTTTTGCACAGAGTTTAGCTTGTGCTCAATTAGGTGAAATCAGATTAAAGTTTGATTTCGACGTTAACACCGCTTGGAAGATCAAGCTTCATCAGTGCATCAACAGTTTTTTGCGTTGGGTTCACGATATCAATAAGACGTTTGTGAGTACGCATTTCAAATTGTTCGCGAGAATCTTTGTATTTGTGAGTCGCACGAATAACTGTGTAAAGACTGCGTTCAGTTGGAAGTGGTACGGGACCAGCTACGCTTGCGCCTGTACGAGTCGCTGTTTCTACGATTTTTTCTGCCGCTGTATCAAGTGTACGGTGTTCGTATGCCTTCAAACGGATACGGATTTTTTTGTTTGCCATCTTTTCTCCTCTCGTCTATTTAAAATAATAGGCTAGCTCCACAAGAAAACCGACAGTCTTTGCGTGGCAATGCAACCGAGCGTGTCGCAACCTCTTGCATCAAAGCTAAAAGCTGTTTTTACAGCACCCGATTAGTATAACAAATAAAACGTGGCATTGCAAGGGTTTTGAGGACTTTTTTTATTTTCTTCTCATGAAAGGGCTTTTAAAAAGAAACAATCTCAGACTGTCCCCTTTCTTTAACTTAATTAATCGATTTTACATATACCCTTTTGTACATATAGTATAAAAAGAGCCAGCGAAAGACATTATCAGCCAAAGTCGCAAGCCAGACACCGGATAGACCCATTCCCATGCTGATACCTAGGCAATAACCCAAGACAATACGAATGAGCCACATGCCAATGGTCGTGGCATAAAAGGGAAGCTTTGCCTTCCCCAAACCTTGCCAGACTGCAGTGAAAACCAAGGTACCTGCTGTAGCAGGACCACCGATAAAAGAATAAAACAGTACAACCAAACTAGCCTGAAGAGCTTCTTTATTGGTTGTAAAAAGAAGAGTCAGATGCCTTCCCAGAAAAAAGACAAAGGCTCCAATTAACAGCATTAATATAGTTGAGAAAATATAGGATTCCCTGATGACCTGCTGGATATCGCTTTTTTTGCCCTCCCCCAGATAATGAGCCACCAAAATAACCGTCGCCGTGGCAACTCCCATACCAGGCATGTAATTAAACTGTGTCAGGGTCTCGCCGATTGCATTCCCGGCCACTGCTTCCGTTCCCAATCTGACAATGATGGCCACGATGACAACATCCCCTGCCCGCATCATCAGCCTCTCTCCAGCCGCCGGCAGCGCAAGATCGACTAAGTTTTTGTCCAGTTTAAACCGCATATCCGCTAGAATCGCTCTAATGGGCAGCTGACTCGCCAGAACAGCTGTTCCGACAAAGCGCGAAAAAACTGTGGCAGCAGCGACGCCAGCGATACCCCAATGGCATAGAAAAACAGCAACCGCCGATAAAAGAGCATTCAACACATTGGCCAAGAAACTAGCATACATTGGCAGCTTTGCCTTCCCTTGAGCTCTCAAAACAGCACCCAAGGTGGTTTGTAAACCAAGAGTGACAATCAGACCGCCGACCAGCGCTAAATAGAGGCTTCCCGTCCGTGTCACGTCAGCAGCCGTCCCCAAAAAACGCAGCATCTGCTGACCAAAAACCAGGGATACAGCCCCTAAAATCAAACTGATAACTATTGTTATAAAAATGGATTCCGCTTCATAAAATCGTGTTTTGGCCGCATCCCGTTCACCCAGACTCTTAGCAATCAGGCTTGACACCGCTGCTCCGAGGGCAATAAAAACAGCCTGGTAAACAGTGATAATATTATTTGCAACTGAAACGCCTGAAACAGCCACCAAGCCCAGCTGCGCAACCAGATAATTATCCACAACTCCCATTAGCATCTGCAAAAGATTTTCTGCCATAGCCGGCAGTGCAAGTCCAATAATTTTCTTTCTTTGTTTCATATTCCTATACATGAAAGCCCATAACAGCCTCCGTTAAACTGACAATATCAAATCTTTTTATAGCCATCCCCAAAACAGCACTCTGGGGTGTAATCAAGGCACTAAACAAAAAAGAGCTGACCAACGTAAGCTTAACAAAGCTATTTCCCCTACTATATTAAAAACAATCCTTGTCACAATACTTTTAGTTATAATTAAAAGGCTGGAATTGTGTCCCAGCCTTTTTTTAGATTTCCAAATAAGACTCAACCGCTTTTTGCATATCAGCTGCGGCAACGACCTTTCGATGACGAACCGGGGCAGTATCAAGGCCGGCAACTGCTGCTGGCACAGTAACACCCGATAGCTCTTTTAGGTCGCGGACAGCTGCAAAGTCATCTCCTGAATCCTTGCCGGTCACCGCCTGCACTGTAACCCGCGGGAATTTATAAGGACTGGCTGTTGAAGCAATAACTGTCGGTCTTTGATCTCCTGTAGCAGCCTTATAGGCACGATAGACAGCTGAAGCAACCGCTGTATGCGGATCCTCAATATACTTATTATCCTCATAAACACGCTTGATTTCTGCAGCAGTCTCTGCCTCGCTCGTAAAACCTGCTGCAAACAAGTCCAAGATAGCCTTATCTGCATTTTCTAAGGTATACTCGCCTTTTTCTGTCAGAGCATCCATAAGCTCTTTCGTTTTGGCAGAATTATTGCCCAACAAATGGAAAATGAGCCGTTCTAAATTTGATGAAACCAAAATGTCCATGGACGGACTGGTAGTGACATAGAAGTCACGCTTTTTATCGTAGGTTCCTGTTTTAAAGAAGTCTGTCAGTACATTATTTTCATTTGAAGCACAGATTAATTTTCCAACCGGCACACCAATTTGATAGGCATAATAAGCAGCTAAGATGTTGCCAAAGTTCCCGGTCGGCACCGTAAAGTTGACCTTATCACCGTTTTGAATATCTCCGGATTTAACCAACTGTGCATAGGCATAAACATAGTAAACAACCTGAGGAATCAGGCGGCCCACATTCATCGAATTAGCAGAAGAAAACTGAGTTCCTTTTTGCAGCAGTTTATTCCGCAGCTCAGCATCGTTGAACATTTTTTTAACATTGGTCTGAGCATCATCAAAGTTTCCTTCAATCGCAACGACATGAGTATTGCTGCCCTTTTGTGTTGTCATCTGCAGTTCTTGAATTTTGCTGACCCCTCCGTGAGGATAAAAAACAATAATCTCTGTTCCTGGAACATCAGCAAAACCGGCCATAGCGGCCTTGCCTGTATCACCAGAAGTTGCTGTTAAAATGACAATTTTATTATCAACACCCTGCTTTTTCGCAGACGTTGTCAGCAGATACGGAAGAATAGACAAAGCCATATCTTTAAAAGCAATGGTTGAGCCATGAAACAGTTCCAAATTATACTGACCATTAAGCTTAACAAGCGGTGCAATCTCCGGTGTATCAAACTTATCATCATAAGCATGTGCAATGCAGTAATCCAGTTCTTCTTCGGTAAAGTCATCCAAAAAAGCAGACAGCACTAATTTTGCAACTTCCTGATAAGAAGCTGTCTTAAGCTGTTCAAAGTCCAGCTCAACCTGCGGATAAGAAACTGGGGTGAACAAGCCGCCGTCTGCTGCTAATCCCTGCAGAATAGCCTGACTGGCAGTCACAGTATTATTGGCATCTCGAGTTGATTGATAAACTAGGGTCATGATTCATCCTCTTCTATTATAGATAGCTTTTTTAGCATTATACCATAATTAAATCAAAAGAGCGCAGCTTTATTCAGCTAAGCTAAAAATCTAAGTCTGCTGAATAAATCAGTCAAAAGCTTATTTTCTCCTTTAGCAGCAGCCAGACTGTAAAAACTCAAAAAGCCGGGACATCTGCCCAGCTTTTGCGGAAAAAATTTAGCTGCCCCAGCGAGCATCTACTCCAGCAATAGAAATCCAGACCACCGCTAAAGCATTGTAAAGCAAAACAGACATTTGCACCGCACCCTCCTTTTTTCTAACACTTGATGTCACCTATATTATAACGCAAGAATTTGTTTTTGCAAGCCTATTTTAAAAGTTTTTTAAAGTTTTTGTAAATGTTATTATTTCTAACATCAAAAGTTAGTTTTAGCCTCTGATTGCTCGAAACTATGTCAGCTAATTTTTTATTTCTTTTGCTTTTAGTCAGGCTTAACCCGCTATCCCTGGCAGCAATTTTCTGTTTTGCCCCCCATCAGGAAACAGACTGATTTTAAACAATCAAAAAACATACCATGCCGGATTTATGGCAGGTATGCTGTCATTTATTAGAGCTAGGAAACAAGTTGCCTGCAAATTAAGGCACCTGTTCCCCCTGAAGACTGCTTATTTTTCACCCTTAGCAGGCTTTTTAGCAGAAGTCTGAATAGCTTTTTTAATGGTTTCAACATAGAGTTTCGCGCCTTCATCGCTGCTGTCATTATAGTGAACACCATCAGACTCCGTCCATATTTCAGAATGCGCAACAGCAGCCTTATACCAGTCTGCAACCGTGACATATTTATACTTTCTGGTCAGACTCAGCTCATAGCTGCGAACATCAGGAATGCGCTCATCTTTAGTATTGTAAGGCGTCACAATAACTAAACGGTGACCGTCCGGAAGAGCATCAATGAATTGCTGAATATTATTTTCATAGCCCTCAATAGAATTAACACCAACGGCAAGGACTACTGTCTTGGACAAACTTTTATTGGCAATATGGTTCTGGAAAATCTCATAAGCATTTTCAAAATTTCGGCTGACTGCTGCATCAACCTGCGCTTCCGGCAGAATTTCTGAGAAAGCCGAACTGGAGCGCAGTGTGACAGAGTCTCCAATAACAGTAATGTCACTGATAGCACCAGCATCACCTGCAGTAAGCGTATGCGTACGGTTCATATTGTTATCAGCCTGATTAAGGGAATCAACCAAAAGACTGGTTTCAAAAGCACCGACACTTGGTGCAGTGACGATAATCCCCAAAGCGATAACACTCAGCAAGCTAGCAAAGCCATACAACCATTTTTTATAAAGGTTCAGATGGATTTCCAGTCCTAAGAGAGAGGAGCGCTTGCCGGCAATATAAGGCTCAACAACATAATAAGAAAGTGTTGAAAAGACAAGCGAGAAAAACAAAGTGAAGAGAACCGCCAGCCAATTAGTCATCAGCTGACCAAAAATGATGTAAAAGGGCCAGTGAAAAAGATACATGCCATAGCTAATATCTGCCAGATAAGTCACAGCAGCAGGCTCTGATAAATCAGGTGTCTGGTCATGTAAAACACGGCTTGAGTAGATCATGACAGCTGTAAATAAGCTAGCCAGACCAAAACCAAACAAATAAGTAATGATATTATTAAAATCAAGTATAAAGCCTAGCAAAAAGAGCATGGCCGCACTGCCAGCCGTGTAAATAACCACGCGCTTGGTCTGCCAGAGACGGACATTTTTCTTGAACCGCTTGGTTGTCTCTTTAATCCCTGAGGTTGTCGCAAAAATAGCTCCCAGGAAAAAAGGAAAGATATGTGTCAGCGTTGAGAAGTAAATGGTAGAAAAATTACTGACAAAGAAGGCACGCACAAACATGCTGATAAAACTAAAGAGGAACAGAACTGCTGAAATCAAGAAAATCAGCCCGCGGAACTGCCGCTGATTGTTAATTTTTCTGGACAAAAACCACACCAGAATACCCCAAAAAAGGTAAAAATGCACTTCGATGGCTAAACTCCAGGTATGGACGAAAAGATGCGGAATAAACTGGCTTTCATAACTGCTGCCAGTAAAAATTTCATAAAGATTAGTGGTGAATCCCAAAACAGCAGCAATCTGCCGGCCGATATCCGCTACAAAATCTTTTCTAATTAAAAGCGTAAAAGGCATGATTACCAACACCATGATAACCAAAGGCGGAACAATGCGATAAAAGCGCCGCCGCAAAAAGCCTAAGAGATCTATTGCCTTATTTCGGGCATACTCATCAAGCAGCAGGGCCGTGATCAGATAGCCTGAAAAGGTGAAGAAGACATCCACTCCAATAAAGCCGCCCGGAAAAGCCTGCTGAAAGAAGTGATAGAATAAAACCAGAAAAAGCCCGGTAATTCTAACAAAAGAAAACCATTTTATTCTCATTTTTGATAAATTCCCTGTTTAAACTTTCCTTTATAAATTTTCTTGTCCTTAGCAATCAGTTTGCCTTGACCATCAGCCTGACCCTTTTTGAACTCTCCAGTATAGGACCAGCCCATACCGGATTTAAAGGTGCCATGACCGTTGAAAACACCGTTAACAAAATTTCCCTCATAAACATCTCCGTTAGGATAGGTCAGCTTGCCTTGACCGTTCATCCGATTATTAAGAACATAACCCGTATATCGAATCTTGCCATTTTCATAGGTCAGCGTTGCCTTGCTTCCAAATTTAACGCTAAAAACAGATAAACCGCATACAACGATGACAATGGCTGCTAATAATTCTAATTTTTCTCTTGTTATCTGTATCTTTTTCATCTTATCCATTCAACTCTCTGTTAATAATGCCATTTTACTACAATTTGAAAATATAACAAGGTGCAGCTAATCCATTTTCCCCAGCCAAACTTGACAGCCCTTTTTGACTAGGCGGTAGGTTTCTTCAAAATCGCCTGTATAATAAGGATCTGGAACTCCGCCATCAGCAAATAGGAAGATTTTATCATCAAACTGACCCTTTGACATTTTCTTTAAATCATGGACATTTGCACGATCCATACCAATAATAAAATCAAAATAACGAAAGTCCGTCATGCTGATTTGCTGAGATCTTTTAGCAGAATCATAGGCGATATGATATTTTTTGAAAATTCTCTGTGTTCCGCGGTGAATGGGATTGCCGTGCTCCCAGCCAGAAGTAGCTCGGCTGGCAATTTCAACATTATCAGAAGCTGCAGCTTTCATGACAAACTCGGCCATGGGACTGCGGCAGATATTTCCCAAGCAAACAAAACAAAACTTCTTCATATTTATAATTCCCTTTAGCTGTTACACATCTCAGTTATCTTCTATATAATCATAGCCCAAGTGCTCATAGGCTTTAGCTGTTGCCACACGGCCGCTGCGAGTTCTCATCATAAACCCCTTTTGAATGAGATAGGGTTCATACATATCTTCAACGGTTTCCCGCTCTTCGGCAATATTGACCGACAGCGTTCCCAGACCGACAGGCCCGCCCTGATACATTTCAATCATTGTTTTAAGAATCTTCTGGTCAATATAATCCAGTCCTTCATGATCCACATCAAGCATAGTCAGAGCCTTATCCGTTATTTTATCATCAATCAGACCATCTCCCATAATCTGAGCGTAATCACGCACGCGCTTTAAGAGACGGTTAGCAATACGCGGAGTCCCGCGGGAGCGTCTAGCCAATTCCAGAGAAGCCTGATGGGTAATTTCCATCTCAAAAATATCCGCCGTTCGCTCTACAATCTCTGTTAGGTCAGTTTCTGTATAGTATTCCATGTGCCCTGTAATACCAAAGCGCGCCCGCAAAGGATTAGAGAGCATACCGGCACGTGTTGTTGCACCAATCAGCGTGAAAGGCGGCAAGTCAAGATGTACGCTGCGAGAGGTCTCCCCAGCACCAATCATAATGTCAATGTAAAAATCCTCCATGGCCGAATACAGCACTTCTTCAACAGCCATCGGCATTCGGTGAATTTCATCAATAAAAAGCACGTCACCAGGTTCTAATTCATTGAGGACAGCTACCAAATCGCCAGCCTTCTCAATAGCCGGTCCGCTTGTTTGCTTGAGATTGACACCCAATTCATTAGCGATAACAAAAGCCATGGTAGTCTTGCCGAGCCCCGGAGGGCCAAAGAGCAGCACATGATCCAGCGCCTCATCGCGCTGTTTGGCAGCCTCAATAAAAATCTTCAGCTGAGCCTTTACCTTATCTTGACCAATATATTCCTGTAAATACTGCGGGCGCAGAGTTCGTTCCGCAAACTCTTCGTCGCCCATAAGCTCATTATCTAAAATTCTAGTCATAGTTTAATTGTATCATCTTGCAGGCAAAAGAAAAAGACAAAAATCAGTCTTCGCTAAAAATTTAAAAAGCTCTGCAAAAAAAGAAAGACCTTTGCTGAGAGGCAAAAATCTTTCTCCTTTTGACCTAAGACCGCTTCCAGTACTTCTGGTAGTTCTATTTAGAGAACTATACGGTCTTATGCTGTTCAAAGAGCCTTATCTGGAAGTTTTAGTGTTCACAAACTAGATTCCCCACCAGTCAAGAGCTCTTAAAACGGTTGAAAAAATGGTAGCCATATCCTTCTTCTCCTTTCTTTTTTGATGTTATTCATTATAAAATATCGGAGAAGAAAAGAACAGGACATCTATGTCCTGTTTTGGTAGTCCTTCTGCCACTCTCTTTCTAACTTTTCTCTTAATGTGGTATTTTCAGTTAATTTCGCAAACAAAATAGCCGAGTCATAGCTTTTTCTTGCTTCTGCTTCATTATTCTCTGCCAACAGATAATACTTCCATTCAAGTATACTGACAATGGGTTTCTTTTGAAAATCAGAGGTCCTTACCATGATATCATTGGCAACTGCAATCAGCTCCTTGATAATGTCATATTTTTCTAAAAGAAGGAGAATGCCAAAATTATTTAATAAAACGTTATTCAGCACAAATAAATCTTCCACGGGCAGGTAATCACTCTGTTTTAAAAGGACCTGCATCAGCTTATGATACTTATCCAAATCAAAAATATCCATACGTAAATCACTGATCGTTAGGCAGGAAAAATAAAGATCAATGATGATTAAATCATTCACCTGATAGCGTTTGCGCATTAAAATCTGATCAAAGTAATCGTTTAAAATTCCGACCCCAAAATCAATATTTTGGCTCAAATGAATATCTAATTTTGACTGAAGAGCATCAATCACAAGCTGCTCTTCCTCAGGCAGGGTGTCATAAAAATGATTAAAAATCTCATCAAAATAAACCTCCCTTTCAGCCAGCTTTTCCTGATCGCCGTAGGTCGGTGTTCTCAGCAACAGATATTTCAGTTCCTTGTAACGGTTCGGCAGATCAATATTTCTTCCATCCGTCAGATAATCCAGTGTTACACCTAAGCGCTCAGCAATATAAACAGCCTTTCTGAGCGTAGGCACTGATTCCCCCGACTCAATCCTTGTCAGCTGCCGCATAGACAGCTCAGACTCATCTTGACAGAAAACTTCTTTGGTCAGTCCCTTTTCTAACCGCAGACGTTTTACTCTCTCCCCAAAATCTTCTAAAATAAAATCTCTTTCTCATTTTTTATTATTCTATCATAAGTCTATAATATAGTAAATTTCTCTGATATGTCAGCTGATTTTTATTCATTTGAATCCGTAAACGCAAAAAAACTGCGACTGTTGTCACAGCTTTCTGCAGTCTGTTAATCTTCCAAACCGATACGTTTGAAAATCTCATCTACGCGTTTAGTGTAATAAACCGGATTGAAGATCTCGTCGATTTCGTCTTGGCTCAGGCGGGAAGTGACTTCTGGGTCTGCTTCCAGCAGCGGTTTGAAGTCCACTTGATTGTCCCAAGACTGAGCCGTTTTAGGCTGAACAAGGTCGTAGGCTTCTTCGCGGGTCATGCCTTTTTCAATCAAGGTCAGCATGGCACGCTGGCTGAAGATAAGCCCAAAGGTAGAGCCCATGTTGCGCTTCATGTTTTCTGGGAAGACCGTCAGATTCTTGACGATATTGCCGAAGCGGTTGAGCATGTAGTCAATGAGAATGGTCGTATCAGGCGTGATAATGCGCTCCGCTGATGAGTGGGAAATATCGCGTTCATGCCAAAGTGACACGTTTTCGTAAGCTGTTACCATATGACCACGAATCACACGCGCAAGACCTGTCATATTTTCTGAACCGATTGGGTTGCGTTTGTGAGGCATAGCTGAGCTACCTTTTTGCCCCTTAGCGAAGAATTCTTCAACTTCACGTTGTTCAGATTTTTGCAGACCACGGATTTCAGTTGCCATACGTTCAATTGATGTTGCAATGCTGGCTAGAACTGCAAAGTATTCTGCGTGCAAATCACGTGGTAAGACTTGGGTTGAAATTTCTTGTGCACGAATACCTAATTTATCGCAGACGTATTTTTCTACGAACGGCGGGATATTAGCAAAATTCCCAACAGCCCCAGAGATTTTACCAGCTTCAACGCCAGCTGCCGCATGCTCAAAACGCTCGATATTCCGCTTCATTTCGCTGTACCAAGTCGCAAGCTTAAGGCCAAAAGTCGTTGGTTCCGCATGGACACCATGGGTACGTCCCATCATGATGGTAAACTTGTGCTCACGCGCCTTATCCGCAATAATATTGAGGAAATTAGCCAAATCCTTGCGAATGATGTCGTTAGCCTGCTTGTAGAGGTAGCCATAAGCCGTGTCCACCACGTCTGTCGAGGTCAGCCCAAAGTGAACCCACTTGCGCTCCTCACCCAAGGTCTCAGAGACCGCACGGGTAAAGGCTACCACATCGTGTCGGGTTTGCTGCTCAATCTCCAAAATACGGTCGATATCAAAATCCGCCTTCTCGCGAATCTTGGCCACGTCCTCTTTAGGAATTTCTCCCAATTCAGCCCAAGCTTCGTCAGCGAGGATTTCCACCTCTAACCAAGCCTTGTACTTGTTCTCTTCACTCCAAATGTTCGCCATCTCAGGGCGTGAATAACGTGTTAGCATGATTTACTCCTTTATTTTTCTCAGTTTATTAAGCCTTTCTTGAAAAACATTACATTTTGACTTTGCATTACCTGCTGAAGATTTTTCTAAATAGTATAGCCCTTGCCGTAAAATTTCTTCCTCATCAGAAATTCTTTTTTGCTTTCTATAAATGATTGCCAATCTCATAAATGGATTAGGGGGAGGAATCTCTCCTTCTGCCAAACTAATTTTTATTGCTGATAAGTAAGCTAATTCTGCATTATCAAAAGACTTAGCTTGTTCAAAAGATTTACCAAGAAATTGATCCTCTACATAATCCCCTGTAGATTTAAATGAAGCAACTTTAGAAACTCTATCAGTATCTTCAAAATGATAAATTATTTTTCCTTCCACATCATAACTTTTTCTTGCTCTATGCTTTCGTACGATTTCATTATACTTTTCTAATTGCTCCTTACCTAAATTAGTTAGCTCCCAACCATTCAATATTTTCTTTTCATTTAAATAGTTAATCTCATTTTGAAAATCTAATCCGTACTGATAAAGAAAATATTTTGGAATATTGTTCTTATTTGTTTTGGAGTTACTAAGCCACCATAACATTATTATGTGCCCAAATATTAGCTTATACTCACTATCCAAACTACTCATATATTCCTTAGCTACTAAAGTAGCCGGAAAACTACGATATTCTTTCAAAATCCTAGAACATTCTTCTTCACTAGGCAAATACGGCATTCGACTATAGTTATTTGAGGTATATAGTTCCTCAAGTTTTTTCCTACTAGATTTAATTTTAAAAAAATCAAATAAACCCATCAACTTTCCTCTATCCTCAAGTTCAAAACTTCTCAGCACTGTCTGCATCTTTTTCCAATACCGTCACATGTCCCATTTTACGATTCAATGCTCAGCGCTTTTTCTAAATCTTGGAAATACTTCTTTTGCTGTTTCCTTAGATAAAACCAGACCAAAGGCTTCATAAAACTATTTTTGACTGTAACTTCTTCTGTAAAATCCAGAATTGTTTGACCTTCATGATAATCAAACCGTCCTAGCCAAGTGCCTTGGAGATTTTTATTTTCAAACTCAAGCTCCCAGACCTTGTGCAAATCAACTTTGGTCACCTTAAAATTTGTCTGAATATCATTTTGAGTGTATTCAATAAAATGGGTCTCGTCTATCTTTTCAAATTGACCAAGATCACTTCTCCAGGTTTGATTTGATAAGTCAGTGACAAGTTCCCATACCTTATCAATGGGATAGGAAAAACTTGCTTTCCTATTAGATTTTACCATAAATTCGCTCCCTTTTAACGACTAATTTAATACTAAATCAGCATAAATGCAGCACATATGCCTGAAAAAATGTTAGCTACTGCATGACTAACCCAGCTTGGAATAATAGAGCCTTTGGCTAATTTTTCATTAAAATAGCCCATTCCATAAGCAATTCCAAATACAAAAACTGTAATTATTGCCGTTGAAAGAATATCCAAAGATTTTAAAAACATCAAACCATGTAGTAAGGCAAAGCACAATGATTGAATGACATTAGCCAAGCGAAATGCCATCTTTTGCAACAGACGCTTCAATAAAAATCCTCTAAAAAACAATTCTTCCGGCAAGGCAGTGTTAAATATCCCATAAATTAGAATAGCGGGCAGAACCTTAAAGCCACCACCTCGAAAAACGGTTATTGCTGTCGATAGCCCTTTTAAGCGGAATAAGATAAAAAGGGAGACCAATGAAAAGAGAGCTGTCACCACCAACAGGGGCACAAATAATAATTTAAGATCATGTTTACTAACTTTCTTAAATCCCAGCCAACTTAGAAAATGAGCATTTTTTCTGTCTTTGCTAAGCCAATAGATAAAGGGAAGAGCAGCAAATAATACTATTTCTAAAAGGCTACTGACAACTTTTTGGATGAATAGTTCCATTGTTAACCTCCTGATACCTATCTACCACCTCAGCATCTTCTGTCAATTACAGGGCCTTTTTGATTTACTCATTCACCGCTAGTTGTGCCGCTTTCTCCGCATGGATAACGGTTGTGTCATAAAGGGGGAGGTCTGTATCTGCTTGTTTGACCAAGAGACCAATTTCTGTGCAGCCGAGGATAACGGCTTCTGCGCCAGCTTTTTTCAAATCATCAATGATGGCAAGGTAAGTTTGTTTTGAGCTGTCTTTGATGTCTCCCAGACACAGCTCATCATAGATGATTCGGTTGACCTCAGCAATGCCTGTTTGATCTGGAACCAACACTTCCAATCCTGCTTCAAGCAGTTTGTCCTTGTAAAAATCTTGAGTCATGGTGTACTTGGTGCCCAAGAGACCAACCTTTTGAATGCCATTTTCAAGAAGAGACTCAGCAGTCGCCTGCGCAATGTGCAGAATCGGAATAGTGATTTTTTCTTGAATCTGCGGAGCCACCTTGTGCATGGTATTGGTGCAGATGACAATGAAGTCCGCACCAGCCTGCTCCAGCTTCTGGGCAATTTTGCTCAGCACTTCCGCACTCTTAGCCCAGTCGCCGCTTGCCTGATAGTGCTCAATCTCTGCAAAGTCAACACTGTAAAGCAGAATTTTGGCCGAATGCAGCCCGCCAAGCTCATTTTTGATTGTCTCGTTGATGAGCTGATAATAGGAAGTCGTACTCTCCCAGCTCATACCACCGATAAGACCGATTGTTTTCATATAGTTCCTTCTACTTGCTCAAAAAATAATCACATATACGAGGAGCTGCTAAATTTTTAGGATAGCCTACTCCATAATTCTTTTTCGTAAGACTACAATATCCCTTACTATCAATCTGATAAATATAACTATTAATCTCTCCTGCTAATGTCGTAAAATAAATCGTAACTTTGTTAGGAACATGCTCAAAATTTGCTTTACCTTCAAGTAAATGTGTCTGTATTTCATTTTGATGTGCCTTTGAAATTATATATATTTTCTGATCCACATCCAGTTTTGGTATAATTTCACAACTTTCATTCTCTCCAAATATTATATGAAGATTGAAAATTGGTTGAACATTTACAATTTCAACCGAGCAAATTTTATCTCTTTTATTGTCCGATGCATAGGATTTTTCAAAGCCATTCGGTTCAACAAACTGATTTTTTTGATTCTTTTTTACAAGATAATACCAATGTTTGTCATCAAAATATACTCTACAATTAGGTTTTATAAGCTGGTAATCATAACTTAAAACAAATTCTGGACGATATTTTAATAACTCTCTGTGTTTTTCTTGGGATATTTGAAAATGTATTACTAGTACTGATATAACAATGCCAGATATACTACCATAAAAACTTAACCAATCCCCTAAACTAGAATTCAAATATTTCGATATAAAAGATAGAACAACAGAAAATATTGGACCCAACAAAATGATAAATATGAATAAAAAGATAAATATCCTAAAATTTTCCCTAAAATATTTAATCATATTCTGCTCCTCCTAAAAATCCATCCCTTCCCCAAACTCCCTCACTTTATTCGCATCTTCTGCGAACACCGTCACATGTCCCATTTTGCGGTTGTGTTTGGCTTCTGCTTTGCCGTAAAGGTGGAGGTGGGCGCTAGGATTTTCTGCGACGTAGTGCTCAGCTTTTTCGACATGCTGGCCGAGGACGTTGAGCATGACAGCTGGGGCGTGGAGGTGGATTTGAGGAAGGGGTGCGCCGAGCACGCCTAGGATATGGGTGTCAAATTGTGAGAAGTCGCAGGCTTCGATGGAGTAGTGACCTGAATTGTGGGGGCGCGGCGCGATTTCGTTGACGAGGATGTCGTCAGCTGTCGCAAACATTTCTACGCAGAGGGTGCCTGAGAGATGGAGCTTTTTGGCAATTTGTACCGCCATGCTCTTGGCTTTCTCAGCCAGTTGGTCTGAGATACGGGCTGGGACAATGGTTTTTGAGAGGATATTGTTGCGGTGGATATTTTCCTGAACAGGAAAAACCGTCACGTCCTTGCCATTGCCTGACACGATGACCGAAATTTCGAGGTTGAAATCCACAAACTCTTCCAAGACGCACTCGGCCGAGTTTGCTAATTGGTTCGCGGCAGCTAAATCGTCGCTGGTCTTGATGACGACTTGACCGTGGCCATCATAACCGCCCGTGGCCGTTTTCAAGACGTAAGTCTTGCCCAAATCCAAATCCTCCAAGTCCAGGCTGGAAGTCACCACCTTGTAGGGGGCGACCGTCACGCCGGCCTTGTTGGCGAGGAAGTCTTTCTCAAAAATACGGTTTTGCGAAATGCGCAGCAGGTCAGTTCCCTGCGGCAGCTGACCGTCTCCTACAACCACGTCCAATCCGTCGGCATCGACATTCTCAAACTCATAGGTCAGCACGTCGCAGCGTGCAGCCAATTGGCGCAAAGCGTCCACGTCGTCGTAAGGCGCCACAATCATGTCAGACACGCGCGAGGCAGGACAGTCCGCTGTCGGATCCAGCGTCACCACCTTGTGCCCCATGTAAATAGCGGAAATGGCCATCATCTGACCCAGCTGCCCGCCGCCGATAATACCAATGGTTTTAGTCGAGTTCATCTGTTGAGGCCTCCGCAACTTTTCCTTGTTCCTCTGCGAAATGGGCTAGCGCTGCTGCCAAATCTTGATCTTCAATCGAGAGAATGCGCAGGGCAGTCAGGGCAGCATTGGTAGCTCCCGCTTCCCCAATGGCCATGGTTGCCACAGGCACGCCGCCCGGCATTTGCACAATAGAGTAGAGGGAATCAAGTCCACTAAGAGCACGTGATTTGACAGGTACACCGATAACGGGCAGCGTTGTTTTGGCTGCTACCATCCCCGGCAAGTGCGCTGCACCGCCAGCACCGGCAATGATGACTTTGATGCCGCGCTCACGTGCTTCCTCTGCATGTTTGAACATGAGGTCAGGTGTGCGGTGGGCAGAGACGACTTTTTTCTCATAGGCCACACCGAACTTATCTAAAACTTCAGCTGTTTTTTGCATGGTTGCCCAATCGGATTTGGAGCCCATGATAATGGAAATAATTGGTTTCACGATTTTCTCCTTTTTCAAGCCCGCCTTAGGCTGTGAGGTCGTCGTGAGCTTTCTTGCGTGTGTTGCTGCACTTTTCTTCTCGTCTTTTCTTAAAAGTCGAGGAAAAGCTAGCAACACATCTTAGAAATCTCCCTGACTAAGTTTGTAGCCCAAAGGTCTACAAACTTCCCTAAATACCACAGCGGCGGCGGGCTTGGTTTCATAGCGACCTGCGGTCGCTTATTGCTGTCGCTGTTAGTCTTTTATGGCCTTGCTTCCGATGTCATGTCGGTAAAAGAGGCCTGTGGTGTTTTGTTTATCAAGCTGGGCGTAAATTTTGTCCTGCGCAGCTTTGACGGTATCGGCTGTGGTAACGAGCATATAGACGCGTCCGCCGTTTGACAGCAAGGCTTTGCTATTGCCATCAAACTTAGCCCCTGCATAGTAGGTGATAATGTCGCCGTCAGTCTTTTCTGGCAGAGGCAGGCCTTTTTCGTAGGCGAGCGGATAGCCATCTGAAGCGACCACTACACCGAGGGTAACGCCCGCGTCCAGCCAAGTGATGTCAGGCGCCTTGCCAGCCAAAATGTCCGTGATGTTCTGCGCAAAGTCAGAAGTCAGACGCGGTAGGATAATCTGGGTCTCGGGATCGCCAAAGCGGGAGTTGAACTCAATAACCTTAGGACCATCAGCCGTCAGGATAAGCCCCGCGTAAAGCACGCCCAGATAAGGACGTCCTTCCTTAATCATGCCCTCAAGCACGGGCTTGATAATAGAATCAACCGACTGGTCAATCACGCTTTGAGACAGGTGAGGGACAGGAGCGTAGGCCCCCATACCGCCTGTGTTTGGTCCCTTGTCGCCGTCATAGGCACGCTTGTGATCCTGCGCCGCAGGCATGATGTAGAACTTGTCGCCATTGACAAAGGCAAAGAGGGAGAACTCCTCACCGTCGAGAAATTCTTCAATCACCACACGCGCACCGGAGTCGCCAAACTTATTGTCCAGCAGCATCTCATGCGCTGCTTCGACCGCCTGCTCCACGGTTTCTGCCACAACCACGCCTTTACCTAGCGCTAAGCCATCCGCCTTGACCACGATAGGAGCCCCCTGCTTTTCGATATAAGCTTTTGCTTCCTCGAAGTCGGAAAATGTGCCATAGGCTGCTGTCGGAACGCCGTATTTAACCATGATTTCCTTAGCAAAATCCTTGGACCACTCCAGCTCCGCTGCTAACTTAGTCGGACCAAAAGCTTTAAGCCCAGCCTGATTAAAATCATCAACGATACCAGCTGCTAAAGCGTCATCAGGACCGATAAAGGTCCAAGCGATGTCATTCGCTTTAGCAAAGTCAATCAGCTTAGAATGTTCGGAAATTCCGATATTAACCAAATCCACCCCATCAAGCGTCATGCCATCATTTCCAGGAGCCACAAAGACCTGCTCCACCTGCGGAGACGCCAACAATTTCTTAGCAATCGCATGCTCACGACCGCCAGAACCAACAACCAAAAGTTTCATAAACAAGATACCAAGAGCGAACAGAAAAGCAGCAGAATTTTAGGAAATCAACGCAGTGTGCGGGCACACAAGGCGATTCCTCTAAATTCCGAGCTTTCCGCTCGGGTTCAATTCCTTTCATTTCACGAATTATATAGGACTATTATAACACATTTGTTCGGGGAGTTGGATTCTGTACAAAAATTTATAACCAGACTATGAAAATTCGTATTTATGTAAAAGAAAAAGTATACGCTAAAATAGTTTAACGTATACTTTTGTTCGTAAGAATTATACCTACGCTAATTGTAAAAATTTTTCAATATCGCCAATTTTTGTTTCTTTTGAAAAGAAAATATATTCAATTCCCTTACTTGGTTTAGTTACAGAATAATTGAGGTAATAAAGATAACTCTCATAATCCGAATATAGGTTACCAATGTTAATATTATAATCATATGTCACAATCCATTTTTTACCAGACATATATTTTTCAATCGTTTTAACTAAACTTTCATGGTCTTTAGGCTTATAAAAATTTGTATAAAGACCTGGACCTTTTTCGTAATATGGTGGATCAAAAAATGTGAAAGATTTTTTTGTTCTAGATATTGATTTTTTAATAAATTCTTCAGCATCCAAATTATAAATTTTAATACTTTTTTTGTATTTTGCTATCTCTTTAATACGTTCTACAATACTATCTTTATTAAATCTACAGTCCATTTTATAATTTCCGGACTGACTTTTTCCTCCAATAACACCACCTTTAATAATCCCAGAGCGATTAACTCTATTTAAAAATAAAGTTGAAAAACCCAATTCCAATAAATCTTCTGTTTCTTCCTTTATTTTTTGTATTTCCTTCTGTCGATACCATTCTTCAATACAAATATCTACAGATTGTATTTTGGTAATGAGCTCATCAGTATGATATAACACAGAATACCAAAAAGCATAAATTGACTTATCGAAATCATTTATCATAATTTTTTCGACATCTCTATTTAAAAGCAATTTCACTGCAACACCTGCTCCACCTGCATAAGGTTCAATATAGGTTGTACACTGATTAAGCTTTACTAATTCTTTTATGTACTCATAAACTTTCGATTTTCCACCTGGATATCGTAAAGGAGTATAGGCCTTATGAGTCATTTTCACCCCCAAAATTCCACTGCTTAGAGTCAATATCATGAAATTCAGCAGTTTTTTTAAAAAGCTTAAATAGATTTTGATAAAATTTTTCTACTTCAACGCTATTATTCTCATCTCTTATCCAAAAATAAAGGACTTGCAACCAAAATTGTGAATAAGAATTAAACAACCTCTTATTTAAATCCTTTTTTTACCATGTGATTTATTAGCTTCTTGTAGCTTTTCTAAAGTTTTTAAATTAGACTCATATTCAGACAATAAATGATCTCTATAATAAGTTTTAGTGAATCCAGCATTTAACAAAACCCTATTTTCCCAAAATTTATTATACTTAGAATCTTCATATAACATTTTGGAATAAGTAAAAGCAATTTCTTCTGGAGAGTCAGAGCCTGGTAAAGTTATAATATTATCATTTAAATTATTTTGCATGTCTCCATCTAAAATATTTATTGTCCTAAGGGTAGAACGACTTAACAGTTTATCCTTTGCTAAGTTCTCTATAGCGGAGCTAGATAGTTTTGCTTGAACTAAATGGAAATATTTTTCTATACTATTATTGTTCTTTTCAGTATATCGTCCTAATAATAATTGTAAAAACTCCCTAGCTTCATCGTCTTCTGTAATTATAGGAATTTTGTTCCCAATATACACTTCATTTTCCAATGCCTGATTAAGAAACATTTTTATTTTATAAATATCAACATCTTCCATCTGTAAAACATAGTCAATATTATCCAATAGATAAACAACATTTACATCATTTTCAAGTAAACATTTTTCAAGTAACGTTAAACTATGAGAAGTAAAAATAACTTGAATTTTATAGTTTCTTGAGTATTCCAAGCACAACTCTAGTAGTTTAAGTTGAAATGCTGGATGCAACGTTGCATCAATTTCATCAATTAACAAGATACTTTCTACCTTTTGGTTTGAAGTAATTGACTCAAAATAATACTTTAAAGATACTAAAGATAATAAAATAATAAATAAATTATCCTCACCTGCCGAAATTGTATTAGAATCAACTCCTTGAATATCCGTCTCAAATTCTGCTCTATTTTTTATCTCCCCCATTGCATTTAATTTTTCTAAGGCAATATCATACCCTGTAAAATTTTTATATAGAATTTGTAGTTCTTCTTTTATTTGATCCGGCAACCTTCTTGTAACACTTTTTATCAAATCATCATTTGAAAACTCTCCGAAAGAGAATAATCGAAATAAACCCAAATAAATTATAGGCATCATCGGCAGAGAATCTTTTTTACCATTTTTATATTCCGGTTTAATTGCAAATCTTTTATTGTCTGCAGCGTTATGTCTTCTAAAATTGAGCTGGTAATCATTATCATATAGGCATGAATACAACGTTCCCGGAACTCCCGGTGCTGGATTATTATATGATTTATCTCCTCTTGTTAACCCTTCAATCTTAGGATTCAAAATCTTATTTATTTTGGAAATAACTTTAATCGCATTTGGTTCTCTAATATAATCTGCCGTAGTCTGCACTTTACGATATGAATTACTAACTAAATGTAAAATCGATGATTTACATGTCCCATTTGTCCCAGCAATTACATTTACAAATGGAGAAAAATTTATTTTTATTGCTTTTAATTTTCGGTATGCTACAAAATCCAATTCTTTTACCATAATTCAATTACCTCTAGCTTTATCATACCTTATTTTATCATAATTACCAATTGATTATCCAAACTAACTAAAGATTATACCAAAAAAGCAAGCCTCTCGGCTCACTTCTTGTATCTTTATTTCCTCAAAACAACTTCCCAGTCACTGGTAAAGCCCAAGTGGTGCAAATGGATACTAGACTGATATTTGGTAAATAAGGCTTTTAAACGTGGAATAAAATGGTTATTCCATTTATCATTATTAATGTATAGGTATTTAAGGGCGTATAATTGTGCCATGAGGCGGTTTTTAATTTTGATATTTTCAGTCATAAAAGGTGGAAGCTGACCAGGAATTTTTGTGAAACTTCTGTAATATAGTCTGCCATAATGCGCACAATAATTTCTGAGGACGACTGCAACTTCAAGCTAGGTACGAGCTTGAGCTGTCTTTATGTTTAAGTCTTTAGCGATAAGACTTTGAAGGTCATTTGAACTATCGGCATAAAACTTAGAAGTCATACAAAATGAGAAAAATTCAACCAAAACCCAGAGAGGGAATTCACCATTGTATTTGGTTTGATGATGCTTATAAACAGGATCCTTTCTTCGATAGTTCAGTTCTTTTTCAAGATTGTCCATAAACTCGTCGTGTTTATGAAACTTGTTGAAGTTCTTGCCATCTTTATAAGCCAGTGCACCATACTGTTCAGAATGATGGTAAGCAACTTGCGTTCTAAAATATAACTCAATATCTTCAAGATACTCCATTAACAGCAGCCTGAGTTCTGAGTCAAACTGATAAATGCTGTAAATCTTTTCTAAGGATATTTTGCTACTGTCATATTTTTGAGTCTTTTCATCTCTGAAAGGTAGAAAATAAGCAGTTAGCCGATAATAGTTGATACGTTTCAGAATATTAACAGCATATTCCTTAGAGATGATTTCCTCGCACCCGTGCTCAATTAGTTTAGCTACCTGCTCTTCAAAAGTCTTAAATTCCTTAATTTCCATCCCATCGTCCACATAAAAAAATGTCCGCCTTGTCACATCAGAGAGAGGTGGGCGGTCCTATTAATCTTATTTTACTAAAGTTAATTAAGGTTTGTCAAGATTGGGATGCCACGACAAACGACAAATGCATGAAGCCATCTAGCTCACTTCTTGTATCTATCTTTCTTATTTCCTATATCCGCCGCTGACAGCTATAATGATTAACTCCTCAATTTGTCAATCTTGTTTGAGACTAATCAATTCTGTGTCTTTCCCCAGAGTTGAAATTTTCTACTGTCTGATACAACTCGGAGGCCACATCATCAAGTTTATGGGACACATTTTGAAGATTGTCATATAAGACTTCTGTAATCCTATACAGATAGATTGTCAATAATTCACGATTGCTAGGTTTATTGTAACCACTTAGCATATCTATTGATACAGTCTGTAAATCAAGATTATCTTTCGCCTCTAATAATTCGTATGCTAATTTTTCCATTGTTTCTGGTTTCATTTTTTACCTCACTATATTTATAATTTCCTAAAATGAAAGAACGTTGATAATCAACGTTCTGTTCTTTTAGGAGATTTATGAAAAAGAAAAGTTTTTAGGATTCCTATTGCTAGGATGGTTGTAGTATAATCCATCTTGCTTAAGAGAGGCTTAAAGAAATCTTGCAGAAAGCTTAAAAATCATTTAATAAATATCTCGACGATGACCAACTGAAAAGATTTCTATCACAATTTCGTCGTCAAGGATATTAGCAAGAATCCGATAATGTCCAACACGGTAACGCCACTCGCCTGAGTGATTAGCTGTCAGTCCTTTTCCATGCTGGCGAGGATTGTCTGTGTGGTAAAGATTTTTCTTAGTCCAAGACAAAATCATCTTCCTAGTGAAGGCATCCATTTTTTTCAGCTGTTTATCCGCTTTTGAAGTGATAACAATTCGGTATTTCATATGTCAAATTCCTCAAAAACATCTTCAATCGGAATTCTCACGCCATCGTCTTCAGCCATGGCCTGGCGGAGAAGCTGCAAATCATATTCGTCCTCAATTTTTTCCAGCATAGACTGTCTGGCAAACTCAGAAACCGTCAATCCATGTAATTGAATATATTTTTTGATCAAATCCCCATCTTGGTCGTTGATTCTCAAGGTCATCGTCGTCATGTTTATTCTCCTTGAATACATTGTATTTACACCTATTATAATCCTCTCATTTATTTTTGTCAAAAAATTCCTCTCTCTTTTCTATTCGTAAAAAGCACCCCAACTTTTTCAGCTGGGATGCTTCTTGCTATTTAACAAAAACATAAAGTAAGGGACGCTGCACATTCAAGTAAAGACCGGCCGATCAACCCAACAGCTGTCATGCTCAGAGCAGCTACTGCTGCTAGTTTAAGAAGCTTCGTCCTTCTTTTATTTAGCAAAACGCATGCCAAAGAAAAACTAAAGTCTCCATTACAAGGCTGAGTTTCTAAGGGATTATTGAACAAGCCTGTGAGAACTTAATCGACAACATCTGCTAAAGGACTGATGGCAATGCCTTCTTGCTGAAAGGCTTGCCTGATTTCGTTAACAAATTGAAGCGCCTTGGGACCATCACCGTGGACACAGACAGAGTCAGCCTCAATCGGTATAGTCTTGCCATCAATACTGACAACTGTCTTTTCCTTAATCATTTGAATTAAACGTTCAATAGCCAAATGTTCATCGGTAATCATGGCACCTTCTTTGTTTCGGCTAACCAAGGAGCCGTCATTTTCGTAGGCACGATCAGCAAAGACCTCCTTTGCCACTCGTAAACCGCTGGCCTTGGCAGCCAGCGCTAATTCACTGGCACCCGGACACAAAAGAATTAATCTGTCATCGTAACTGGCAACCGCCTGAGCAATGGCTCTGGCTAGCTTGCTGTCTTTGCAGGCCATATTATAAAGTGCACCGTGGGGCTTTACATGCTGCAGCTGCATATTGCTGGCCTTAGCAAAAGCATCTAAGGCTCCTATCTGGTAGGTCGTATCGGCTGCAGCCTCTTTAGTGCTTATCTGAAGGTTGCGGCGGCCAAAGCCCATCAGGTCAGAGAAACCTGGGTGAGCTCCCATGGCAATTTTATTTTCCTGAACCAATCTGGTCGTTGTCAGCATAACCAAGGGATCTCCTGCATGAAATCCGCAGGCAATATTAGCTGAGCTAATCAAAGGAATAATTTCACTGTCTTGTCCCATGTGATAGGCGCCAAAGCTCTCACCTAAATCACTGTTCAAATCAACTTTATATGTCATACCGATCTCCTTGGGGTAAGAATTCATAATGATTCTATCAAATTTTTATCAATCTTACCTTCCCTAAATTTTGGATCTTCCATTATACTATACTGAAAATCTAAATTGCTTTCAACACCAAGTACCACCATTTCATCTAAGGCTGCCTGCATTTTTTGAATGGCCGCCAATCTATCAGTTGCCTGAACAATAATCTGAGCAATTTCTGGACTGTGATTTTCAGGAATTTGATAACCGGCATAAAGAGCGGTATCCACTCTAACACCATTGCCCGCAGGTAGATGCAAATGCTTAACCAAGCCAGACTCTGCCTTAGAATCTTTGCAGGAAAGCTGCGCTCTAACGCGGCAGGCAAGAGCATGTCCCTTGGCAGCAATGTCTTCCTGTTTAAAAGATAGGGGCTCCTCGTCGGCAATTCTAATCTGCTCAACAATCAGGTCTGTCCCCGCTGCCATTTCTGTCAAAGCATGACCAGATGAGATGCTGGCAGTGATTCCTGTAAAACAGAATCGATTCGATTTATCCAGCGCAAAGCTAACCGTCCCGGCATTGGTATAGTGGGTAGCCTTGGCAATCTCAACAGCAGCCTGTCCTAAATTTTTTTGACTTTTCGTATCAAGAGCAGGCGAGGGCGTCTCTTCCAGTATTGTCTGTCCATTTTCCTGACTCAAACAGTCCCTTTCTCCCAAAGCAACAATATTGCCAAAATGATCAGCAACAATTGGGACTTCAATCGTTCGAGAAAAGTCCATGACTTCTTTTGCAGTTTCATTAAGAGAGATAGGAGTTGAATTTCCAGATAGCAGAGCAGGGGTAACCTTTGCCACTATCTGCTCCATTTGAGAGCCATCATGCAGCTGTTCAAGAAGCTCAGGACTCGGGCCAATAAAAATAAGGCCATGTTGTTGACAAAGCTTGGCAAATTCGGCATCTTCTGCCAGAAAACCACAGCCCGGATGAATGGCATCGGCCCCCATATATAAAGCAGCCGAAATCATATGCTCTCGATTCACATAACTATTTTCAAGTGAGCCCTGACCAATGCAAATGCTTTGGTCTGCCAGCTGTACATGAAGGCTCTTGGTATCTTCTTTGGAGTAAACAGCGACCGACTGGATTCCTAGGCAGCGGCAGGCTCGAATAATACTGACCGCTATCGTGCCGCGGTTGGCTACAAGTATTTTTTCAATCATCGCATTTCCTACTTAAATATCATACAATTGCAACGTTCATCCTTGCTCAAAAAGCGCGGCCAGACGTTTAGCGGTAGGACGTCTCGTCAGTACTTCCGGGCAGGGCTGGTGAATCTGGCTGCGCATTTGATCCAATGCAGCGGCTTCCTTTTGCAGCAAGTCTTGGGCTTCTTCAACCGAAACAGCTTCAAAGTTAATGCTGTGATTCATCTTTCTTTGAACCAATTTGGGAATATCCACAGAAATAACCGCTGCTATCTTAGTATAACCGCCCGTTGTCTGACGATCGGCCAATAAGACAATGGGCTTGCCATGAGCTGGCACCTGGATGGCACCAAAAACAGTCGCATCCGAAATAATATCTGCCTTGTCCTTGTGAGCAATAGACGGACCGTCTAAACGGCAGCCCATGCGATCAAAATCTTTGGTAACCATATAGGTTTCCCGTAGAAAAGTCTGCAGGCCCTCTTCCGTAAAATGCTGTGCCTGAGGTCCTAAAACAACCCTTAAAACAGCTGCATCCTGATCAAAGTCATCAGCCGGCAGTTTTCTGGATAAAAAGTGAGGCAGGTACAGACGGTTGCTGCGAAAGGAAATATAGTCATCCGCTTGCAGCTGTCGGCCTTTAAAGCCACCCAGGCCAACTTTAACATTGGTTGAGCGACTCCCCATGACTTCTGGAATTTTCAAACCGCCGGAAAAACTGATGTAACCCCGAGAACCCGTCCTAGCACCACCAAAGGCTAGAACATCTCCTTCATGTATATAAAGAGCAGTATACATGGCTGCTGGCTCTCCGTTGACTGTTGGCTGAAAGTCACCGCCGGTGACGGCAATAATCGTATCCCGAGTGAATGCTAAGGTTGGCCCTACCAGAGAAAATTCGAGAACAGCTTCATTTTCAGGATTGTCCAAAAGAAGATTGGCTATCCGAAACGATCTGATATCCATAACCCCTGAAACACTGAATCCTTGACTTTGATAGCCATTGCGGCCGCTGTCCTGAACAGTTGTCATGAAGCCCGGTTTAATGATTCTAATGCCCATCCCTGACCTCCTCTCCGCTTAGCACAGTGAGCTCATAGCTGCCGGCTAAAACCGCTTGATAAATGTTATCATAATCAGATTCGTCAATAGCCTTAAAACGAATATAATCACCAACTCCAAAGATAAAGGGCGGCTGTCTTTGAGGATCATAGGTCTTAAGAGGTGTTCTGCCAATTAAACGCCAGCCGCCAGGAGAAGCCATAGGGTAAATACCTGTTTGGCTGCCACCAATACCAACACTGCCAGCTGCAATAGTCAGCCTTGGATTTTCCAAACGAGGCGTATGAATGCTCTCATCGAGACCGCCTAGATAAGGAAAACCCGGTAGAAATCCCAGCATATAAATGAGGTAGTCACGACTAGTATGCCTAGCAATAACTTCTGCTTCTATCAAACCGGCATTCTGGGCAACAAATTGTATATCCGGACCGTATGCTCCGCCATAGCAGACAGGAATTTCAATGATCCGCTGCTGATCCTGATTCTCCTTGACCTCCTGCTGCAATAAAGCATCTAATTGATTTATTAAACTATCGTAAGAAAGGAGGCGCGGATCATAACTGATCAGCAGAGAAGCAAAAGCAGGAATCAAGTCAAGAATCCCTTCAATAGACTGTTCTTTCAGCCATTGAAGGATAGCCTTAATCTTTTGATTTGTCTCCTGCTTGATTTCCTGCTTAAATTCAATCAGCAGTGCTGAATCACCAGCGATTCTAATCCTGTATTCCATACAAGCCCCCTTTCATTCTCATTATGAGAACAATTGTCCCAGATTTCCCAAGGACACTATCCCTAAATAAGCCGTAATTCCAACAACAATAACACCCAGCCAGAACAGCCATTTAGGGTGCTTATAAACCGACCCCATAATACTCGTTTTTTGGCTGGCAATTAGACAAATTCCTAAAGTCAATGGCAAAATCAAACCATTTAAAGCTCCAGCAACAACCAGTAAATTAGCCGGCTGTCCTAAAAAGGCCATAATAAAAGTTGAAATAATGATAAAAATAATCGTAACCGCTTTTTCGTACTTAGCCACTATTTTGCTCAAGGTCTTTAGAAAAGAAACCGAGGTATAGGCTGCACCAACGATTGAAGTTAAGGCCGCTGACAGAAGCACCAAGCCAAAGAAGCGGTAGCCAAGTTCGCCAGCCCCCTGCTTGAAAGCATCTGCGGCCGGATTATTGGGATCTAAGGCAGCACCTTTGGCAACAACTCCTAAGATGGCCAGAAATAAGAAAATGCGAACAATTGTTGCAATCGAAATTCCCATGATGGAACTTTTCTTAATATGATCTAAATTTTCCTGTCCTGTAAAACCAGCATCAATCAAACGGTGAGCTCCTGCAAAGGTAATGTAGCCTCCAACCGTGCCGCCTAAAAGCGTTAAAATAGCATTAAAGAGGCTTGGAAGACTAGCCGATGGCATAAAAGTTTCTTTTAAAGCAGTTCCATAAGGAGGATTGACAATGAGAATAACGAGAAAGATGACAAGAATCATTAGGCCGCCCAACACCTTGGTGAAAGTATCCATGGCTGTCGTGGCATTTTTAAAAAGAAAAATTAAAATGGCCAAGCCGCCGGCTAGAAAATAACCCACTGTCGTGGGAACTCCCAACAAGGTATTAAAACCAAGCGCTCCGCCGCCGACATTCCCAATATTAAAAACAAGACCGCCCAAAACAATCAGAAAAGCCAAAATATAACCTAATCCCGGCAGCACTTTATTGGCAATATCCTGTCCTCTCAAACCGCTGACCGTCAAGACACGCCAGATATTGGTCTGAGCAATCAAGGCTAAAGCAATCGAAGCAAGAATGACAAAGCCAAAGCTAGCAGAGAAGTCGCTGGTAAACTTTGCCGTTTGCGTTAAAAAACCGGGACCGACAGCAGAAGTAGCCATGATAAAGGCGGCTCCCAGAAGAGCTCCCTTGTTATTCTTTTTATTCTTCATATCTGTCCTCCTTTTATTAAGATACAAAGAGCGTTAAGAAATCCGTATAAAAATAGGAAACTGACCTTTTTACTAGGATTTTAGCGCGTGTTCAATTTATTAAGATACAAAGGCGTAAAGCGACACACCGCAAAATAGGAAAGCTGACGAAGGTGCGACAGCATCTAGGCAGTCTTTATCTTTTTGCACAGTGTCGTAGCCGTGTTCAATTATCAGAATAACTACATTATAACCCACAAAAGATAGCTTGCCAAGGCAAATTTTCAAATTGATGGTATGTTTTGTAACATATGTACCCTTTATCTCACAGAATTTTTTGCAATTTTAAAAGAATATAACAAGCAAAATCTCAAAAAATTTAAAATTGATGGTATTCATAACATAACGAAAAAGTTCTACATTATTGCATGTAAGAACTTTTTTGATTGTTTAAAAATTAGAAATCTATTACTTGATCAAAGAAAATGGACTGTTCCCTAGTTTTCAAGTGAATCCTGTCTGTCAAGACTCCATAACCGTTTTTAAAGCAGAATAAATCTTGCAATATTTAGAATAGCTCTTTTGGTAAGCAGCAACATTTGCAGGAATAGGCTGAAAACATTTTTTATAGGATACAAAAACTTCGACAGCTTCTTCCAGTGACGAAAACCAGCCAACTCCTACAGCCGCAAGCATAGTAGCTCCCAAAGCAGGCCCTTGTTCTGTTTTTAAACTAACAACTGTGCTATTGAAAATATCAGCCTGTATCTGAAGCCAATCAGTGTTTTTAGCGGATCCGCCAACTGAGATAATCTTTGTAAACTTCTTTTGTTTGGCAGTTTCCATAATTTTTAGTAGATCTTTAAGAGAAAAAGTAATTCCTTCAATGACAGCCCTTGTAAAGTGCTGCAAACGATGATGGACATCTATTCCAACAAAAGATCCGCGTATTGTGCTGTCAGCATAGGGCATGCGTTCTCCAACAATATAAGGAGCAAACAATAGACCTTCTGAACCCGGAGAAACTGTCTTTATATTCTTTAATAACAGTGAAAAATCCATTCCTTTAGCAAAGGTTTGAGCTTTAGCTCATTACAGTGACGGATGCCGAACTAATTCGGCGAAAGTTTTGACAATGAGTCTGGGCAAAAACTAGCTTCAAAAAAGAAAAAACGGGCATTTCCGCAGTTGGAAATGCCCGTTTTCTGATGCCATGGTTTATAATTATAATAAGCACAAGACAACTAGAAAGCCATGACGATGTATAAAGAGTATAACACAAATCAGTTATCCGTAAGTAGCTGAAGCTACTTACGGATGTCTATGCAAGGTTGTCCCAAGAGTTAGATTTGCAAAATCCTTTCAAACACAGCAAAAGAGCTAGACTTGCATCTAGCTCTTTCTAGGAGATTTTATGAAAAAGAAAAGTTTTAGGAGTCCTATTGCTAGGATGGTTATAGTATAGCCGGACTAGCTTAAGACAGGCTTAAAGAAAACTTGCGGAAAACTTAAAATAAGAACCCCAGACATTCTGATCTACTCCCCTTGTAGTGGAAGTAGATCAAAGCCTAGGATTTTATTAATTCTTATTAGCTGTTAAATGACACATGAACGTGATCATAGTGGTTAGCAGTATCACTGCCGCGATCTGGCATTTGATTCCATGTATAGGCAGCTCCATAAACATTATTGTACGGAGCATAGAATTTTTGCTGATAAATCACATAAGAGATGTTATTTGCCTCCATGTTTGACGTTGCATAATTAGCAACTTCTTGACCGAGTTGGGTGTTATCGTAGGTCATAACATCAACTGCATTACCTGTACCATGGTCTTGAGAATCACCAGCACGGTATCCACTGATATCAGTAATACCATATTGGTTAGCAACATTATTAGCAAAGGCCGCGGCTGATGGTTGGAGACCGCTCGTATTAACAGTTGTTCCTGCGGGAGCTGTCGTTGTGGTATCAGTTGAAGCGGCTTCTGTTGCTACAGGAGAGGCAGACTCTTCAGCGGCAGCGGTTGGTGTTTCAGATTGTGCTGGAGCTGCTGACTCTGCAGCACCCGCTTCACTTGTCTCTGAAACGGATGTTGCTTCTGCTGTTGAAGCTTGAGCCGCTGTTTCTGTTGCTGTAGCATTTACTTGGGCAGCAGAATCGGTCGGAACTTGGGCTGCTTCGGAAGTTACTCTAGTATCAGCTACTGCTGCTTCAGAAGTTTGGGTTTGAGTTTGTTCAGACGAAGCTGCCGTTGAGGCTTGGGCTGCTTCCGAGCTAGCTGCTGGAGCTTCGCTTGAGGCAGGAGTTTCAATGGTATCTAGCGATGTTGTTGTATTACCGACAGTTACTTCATTAGCAGGAATATCAACAGAAGCTGATTGATAAGCACCGCTGCCATTATCAGTTCCATTAACAGTGAGTCCTGTAAGATGATGCTGAGCATCATAAGTTGCTGTGATAGTAGTACCTGGGAAAATCATATTGATATTAGAAATTTGATTAACCTTTGCCAGTACATTGACATCAACAGACATAGCTTCTGCGATTGTACTAAGTGTGTCTCCGTATTTCACGGTATATGTTGAGCTGTCGCCTTGATTGACAAGGTCAGTTTTCACTTCTTCTACTGAACGCGGAGCCCAGTTTGCTGACTTATCTTCAGCTTGTACTTTAAAAGCTCCAAAAATGGACAAAGTCAGTGTGGAGGCTAATAGCATTTTTTTATTGAATTTCATGTTATAGTCCCTTTCAATTTTAAAGATAGTGACTATCCTACCATAGTTTCTTCAAAAATCCTCCTTATGTGCTCGCTTTAAAGAAATTAACTTATTACTGTAATATCTTGTCTTATTTGTCATGATTTACTCATTATCAGTAAAATGTTGTTGCACTGACTAAAAAAATTCCACCGCTCTTAAGGTGGAATTGTAAATGATTGAACAAAAATCAGTGTCTAAAATGTCTGACACCCGTAAATACCATGGCAATGCCGTATTTATCAGCCATGTCGATAGACTCTTGGTCACGGACTGAACCACCCGGCTGGATGATAGCTTTAATGCCTGCAGCTGCAATTTCTTCAACATTGTCTGCAAATGGGAAGAAGGCGTCAGAGGCAAGAACAGCACCGTCAAGACGGTCTTTGGCTTGGTCAAGAGCGATACGAACAGAAGCCACACGGTTGGTTTGACCAGGGCCAACGCCAAGGGTCATATGGTCATTGGTCACAATGATACCGTTAGATTTCACGTATTTGATAGCCTTCCAAGCAAATTCAAGGGCTGTGGCCTCGGTTTCCGTTGGCTGGCGCTTGGTGACAATCTTCCAGTCAGCTGGCCTTTCCTTGACCACATCTTGGTTTTGCACGAGAAGACCGCCAACTACGCCAGTGTACTCTGGCTCAAGCTCACTGGCTTCTTGAGCTTCAAATGGCAGCTCAAGGATGCGCAAATTCTTCTTCTTGGTTGTAAGAATGGCTAGCGCTTCGTCTGTATAGCTTGGTGCGATGATGATTTCAAGGAAAATAGCGTGCATCTTTTCAGCTGTCGCAGCATCTACTTCTCTGTTAAGCACAACAATGCCACCGAAGATCGATACTGGGTCTGCTTCATAGGCATAGTCCCAAGCTGTCTCGATGTCATCTGCCTGGCCGATACCGCATGGATTCATGTGCTTGAGGGCCACAACAGTTGGACGGTCTTGGAAGTCGCGAATGATACGGATAGCGGCATCCGCATCACGGATATTGTTGAAGGACAGCTCCTTGCCGTTGAGCTGCTTGGCGGCGGCAATGGAATACTCTGTTGGCAGAGCTTTTTGGTAGAAATCCGCATCCTGTTGCGGGTTTTCACCGTAGCGCATAGGCTGTTTGAGGTCGTAGGTAAGGGTCAGCTTTTCAGGCTTGCTTTCGCCGACTTGAGCAGTGAAATATTCCGCAATGAGGGCATCATAAGCTGCGGTATGACGGAAAACTTTTGCAGCCAAGCGTTGGCGAGTTTCAAATGTTGTCTGACCTGCGTCAGCCAATTCTTCCAAGACCACCGCATAATCAGCTGGATCAACCACAACCGTCACACTGGCGTGGTTTTTAGCAGCAGAGCGCAGCATGGAAGGCCCGCCGATATCAATATTTTCAACTGCATCCGCATAGGTTACATCGGGTTTGAGGATGGTTTCCTTGAATGGATAGAGGTTAACCACGATTAAATCGATAAGTTCGATACTGTTGTCTTTAGCCGCCTGCAAATGGCTGTCAAGGTCACGACGAGCCAAGAGACCGCCGTGAATGTTTGGATGAAGGGTCTTAACACGGCCATCCATCATCTCAGGAAAACCAGTCACATCATCAATCGCGATAGTGTCAACACCTGCTTTATCAAGTGCAACTTTTGTCCCTCCAGTTGAGATGATTTCCCAACCAAGTTTTGTCAATTCTTGGGCAAAGTCAACAATGCCCGCCTTATCAGAAACACTAATCAGTGCGCGTTTAGTTGTCATCAATTTTTCCTTTCTTCTGTGATATTTCTTTTGGGTGATGCGAATAGAAGGAAAACTAATCCTGTGGATTATTTTAGAGACCCAAAGGATTTCATTTTTAACTTTTGAGTCAAAATCTCAAAAATTCCAAGACGATTGATAATCTTGTCAATTGTCTATTCGCCACAGCAAGAAACATCGGTTAGGCGCTATAAAGTTGCTGAATTACTACTTTCTATTTGAATATTTTTCTATAAATACGAGAACAACTAGCCCCATTATTGCTGCAATAATATAGGACAAAGATAATCTTAAAGGATTTTCTAAACTAGAAAGAATTACACTGTTGATTACCAAGGCAGTAACAACAAATGTCAAAATATAAATAAGGATTTTCTTAATCATACCTATTATCTCCCTTACGATAAAAACTATTTCCTCTCCACTCCCAAACTATCCAGCACTTGTGAATAAAGCTGGTATTCTGCTTCGTGAATGCGAGCTTCGAAGCTCTCAATGGTGTCATCTGGCAGGCGCGGCACGCGCACTTGCTTGATGATCTTCCCCGTATCAACACCGCTGTCCACCCAGTGAATGGTGACACCAGACTGAGCCACTCCTGCTTCCCAAGCATCCTCAATGCCATGAGCTCCTGGAAATTCAGGTAGGTAGGCTGGGTGAATATTGATGATACGCCCTTCGTAAGCCGCTAACAGGGTCGGACCAACAATCTTCATGTAACCTGCTAAACAAACCAAATCAATATCATATTTTTCAAGCAAAGCCACAATAGCCTCTTCATAAGCGGCCTTATTATCAAACTCTTTGAGTTCAAAAGCATAAGCTGTCACACCAAGCTTTTCTGCACGCTCTAAGACGTATGCATCTCGGTGATCTGAAAAGACAAACTCAACTGGAAATTGCTCTGCAATGACTTGAAAATTTGACCCGTTACCACTCGCAAAAACTGCGATTTTTTTCATTACTTAATCACCACACTTGCATCAGCTTTTTTCACTATACGACCAAGTTCGTAAACTGGTTCGTCAAGCAATTCTTTCACGCGCTCAACCTTATCAGGGCTGACTGCTAGCATAAGACCGATACCCATGTTGAAGATTTCAAACATTTCTTCGTGTTTCAGCTTACCGTATTTTTCAAGAGCTTTGAAAATTGGAAGAACAGGAACTTTATCTTCTTCGATTTCAGCAGCTAAATCATCCGCAAACATCCGTGGGACATTTTCAATGAAACCACCACCAGTGATGTGAGCAATCCCATTAACCAATCCTTCTTTGATAAGTGGAAGCACCGCTTTAACGTAGATACGAGTAGGTTCAAGAAGGACATCTTTGAGTTTTTTACCTTCCAACTCTGGCAATTCTTCCTCACCTGTATAGTCGGCAAAGACACGGCGAACAAGCGAGTAGCCGTTTGAATGAATACCGCTGGAAGCAAGGCCCAGAAGCACATCGCCTTCTTTGACCTTTGATCCGTCAATGATTTGTGATTTTTCAGCGACACCGACCGCAAAACCAGCCAGGTCGTAATCGTCTTCACCATACATACCAGGCATTTCGGCTGTTTCACCGCCGATCAGACCAGCACCCGCTCGAACGCAGCCCTCGGCCACACCAGCCACCACCTGCTCCAGCTTAGCCGGTTCGTTTTTACCAGTTGCGATATAGTCAAGGAAATAAAGGGGCTCGGCACCTGCCGCAATGATGTCATTAACACACATGGCCACACAGTCCTGACCGATGGTATCGTGTTTATCATATTTGATGGCAAGCATGAGTTTTGTTCCCACACCGTCAGTTCCTGAAATCAAAACAGGTTCTTTCACGCCAGTTTTTGTAAGATCGAACATACCACCAAAGCCACCTAAAGCTCCCATCACACCTGCACGTTCAGTACGAGCAACGTGTTTTTTGATACGCGCAACAACTTCATAACCCGCTTCAACATCCACCCCAGATTGGGCATAAGCATTTTTGTTTTCTGTCATAATCAATTCCTTCTTTTTAAAATCACTATACTGAAGATTGCGACGCCTTTTTAGTCAAACCATATTTTTGACTGAAAAGGCTAATCAGGTCTTTAGCTTTAGTCCTCTAGGACAAAGCGTCCGCTGACAAATGCTTCAGCCTTTAGTCAGTGGTAAGACGTGGAGCGTAAGCATTTTTTGTCATAATATTTTTCCTCATTTTCTTTTGAAAATAGCAGAGCTGCTATTTAGTTTAGCCTCATCAATAAAAACTTGTTTTTTCTTTTAGGCTTTCCAGATAACGCTCCTCATAATCATAGAGCGGTGTTGGGTACTCTCCATCAAAGTAAGCGACGCAAAGTCCGCCGTTAGGTGCATCTGTTTCTAAACCAATAGACTCAATTAAGCCATCAATGGAAAGATAAGTCAGGCTGTCAGCTCCGATAATCTGGCGCGTTTCTTCCACAGAGTGGTTAGCCGCAATCAATTCACGGCGCGTTTGAATATCAATGCCATAAAAACATGGGTATTTGAGCGGCGGGCTGGCGATAGCCACATGAACTTCTGCGGCACCTGCTTCACGCAGCAGCTGAACGATACGGCGAGAAGTTGTTCCGCGCACGATGGAATCATCCACCATAACCACGCGCTTGCCCTTAACGATACTTGACACCGCTGATAATTTCATACGTACTCCCTGTTCACGCAATTCCTGCGTGGGTTGAATGAAGGTACGCTGTGTATACTGATTCTTGATAAGCCCCATTTCATTTGGCAGACCTGATTCTTCGGAAAATCCGCTGGCCGCAGATAGCGATGAATTCGGTACACCGACTACAATATCCGCTTCATATTTAAATTCTTGAGCCAAACGGCGACCAGTGTTTTTCCGAGCCGTATGAACGTTGACCCCATGAATTACGCTATCAGGACGTGAAAAATAAATATATTCCATTGAGCAGATAGCTAGTTGCGTCTCATCCGTATAAGTATCATAATGGATACCTTCTTCATCAATAACTACCAGCTCACCCGGCTTCACATCGCGAATCCACTTGGCTCCGACCACTTCAAAGGCACAAGTTTCCGAAGAAACAACGATAGCCCCATTGGCCATTTGTCCAAGAGACAGTGGTCTGAAGCCATTAGGGTCAAGAGCAGCAATCATTTTATCTTCCATCATGAGGAGGTAAGCAAAGCCGCCTTTAACAGTGTTAAGAGCTTCCTTGACCTTGCCCATAAAACTAGGATTGTGACTGCGACGAATGAGATGCGCTAAGATTTCTGTATCAGATGATGAAGAAAAGATGGCCCCATCACGTTCCAGTCCTTTTTTCAAGGTTTGAGTATTGGTCAGGTTTCCATTATGAGCCAAGCCAAATTCCATATCATAAAATTTGAAATAGAAGGGCTGAATATTATCAATGGAAGCCTCACCTGCTGTCGCATAACGGACATGCCCAATGGCAGCAGAGCCTGTTAATTTTTCCAGATTTGCTGGATTTTTGAATACTTCTGAAACCAAGCCAGTATCACGATGGCGCAAGAGTTTCCCTTGATCGTTTGATAAAATACCAGCTCCTTCTTGTCCGCGGTGCTGCAAACTATGAAGACCAAAATAAGTCACCTGAGCAGCTTGAGGATGTCCCCAAATACCAAACAAACCACATTCTTCATTAAGAGATTTTACTTCGTATGTCATTTTTACCTCGATACAAAGGCCGTTAAGCACACCATCAAACTAGGAAAGCGGCAGAAAATCCTGATTTTCTAGACGCTTTATCTTTTTGACACAGTGCTTAGGCCGTGTTCAGTACAGCATGTAATCTACTGTGATTATTTCCCTGTAAAGTAGGCTACTGCACTTTCAAATAATTTCTGGTCTTTGTTTCCTGGGATGTTTTGGAAGAGACCATTTTCATAACGTTCTGAGTGTCCCATTTTACCGATGATTTGACCATTCTTGCTTGTAATACCCTCAATCGCATTAACAGAGCCGTTTGGATTGTACTTAGAATCCATACTTGGTTTACCATCAAAGTCAACATATTGGCTGAAGATTTGTCCATTATCACGAAGTTCTGCAAATTCTTCATCTGTTACGACGAATTTACCTTCACCATGTGATACTGGAATGGCATGAACGTCACCCACTTCAACACCTGCAAGCCAAGGTGAATTTGTATTGGCAATACGTGTTTCAACTATTTTCGCCACGTGTTGGTTAGCATCATTGTAGAAAAGAGTTGGGCTTGTTTCAGTCGCATCTTCAAAGTTACCGTATGGAAGCAGACCTGATTTCACAAGCGCTTGGAATCCATTACAGATACCGATGATAAGACCACCTTTTTCAATAAAGCTGTCAATAGCTGCGCGGACTTTTTGGTTCAACAAGATGTTGACAATGAATTTAGCCGAACCGTCTGGTTCATCAGCAGCTGAGAAACCACCTGCAAAGAAGATAATATTAGCTTTACTGATATTGTCAACCATTGTGTCAACAGATGCTTCAATAGCCGCTTCATCAAGTGTCACAAATGGTACCAAGTTAACTTTTGCTCCAGCCTGTTCAAAGGCTTTGGCTGAATCGTACTCTGAGTTTGTACCAGGGAAAACCGGAATGTAAACCAATGGTTCAGCAACTTTTTCACTTGCTTTAATCACTGCATCTGAAGCAACTGCTGGAACATCTTCAAGTTTAGTGCTTTGTTCAAATTCAGTTGGGTAAACATCTTCGAGTTTGCCTTCAAAGGCTGATAAAAGTTTATTTCCTGAAAGGTTGACACCGTTGACAGCAAGTGTAAAGTCCGCTACTGTCTGACCTATTTTAAGTGCGCCAGCAAGGTCTTCGTTAGATGTAAAGACAAATCCACCAAGTTGTGCTGTCAAGCTTCTGTCAAGATCAGCTATTCTCACATCAGCACCGATACGATTGCCGAAGCTCATAAGAGCAAGACTTTCGATAAGACCACCATATTTAACAGCTGAAGCTGATGTGATATGGTGTGTCTTTTGAATCGCTTCAAATTTAGCAAAGTTAGCTTTAATCAAATCAAAATCAATGTCTTGTGAAATAGCTTGCCCTGGAATGTAGTAAATGTATTCACCAGCTGTTTTAAATTCTGGCGAAAGAACTTTACAACTATCTGCTGTTGTCACACCAAAAGCAACCAAGGTTGGCGGTACTGTCAATTCTTCAAATGTACCAGACATTGAGTCTTTACCACCGATTGATGGCAAACCAAGTTGTAATTGCGCTTCGATTGACCCAAGAAGGGCTGACACTGGTTGTCCAAAGCGTTCAGCTTGTTTATCCATACGTTGGAAATATTCTTGATAAGAGAAGCGTGCTTTAGACCAATTCGCACCTATTGCCACCAAACGAGCTGTTGCTTCGATAACAGCGTAAGCTGCACCATGATATGGTGACCATTCAGCAATATAAGGGTTGAACCCTTGTGCCATAACTGACGCTGTTGTTGTTACACCGTTTTGAACAGGAAGTTTTTGAACAGAACTTTCTGTTGGCGTGATTTGATAACGACCACCAATCGGATGGTTAACCGTTGAACGACCAACAGAGCTATCAAAAATCGTTTGTAAACCTTTTTGACTGGCATGGTTAAGGTCAGAAAGAACATTTACAGTATCAGATTCAAGTGTCGCAGCTGAAGTTGTACGTTGTTCTGGCATGTCAACTTGACTGTCAACAACATTAGCATCAACCACCACGCGCACACCGTTTGTATCAAGGAAACGACGTTCAATATCAACGATTGTTTGACCATTCCAAGTCATAACAAGATTTGGTTTTTCAGTAACTGTGGCAACCACTACCGCGTCAATATTTTCTTTATGACATTCTGCAATAAAGCTATCCACATCTTTCGGACGAACCACAACTGACATCCGTTCTTGTGATTCAGAAATAGCAATTTCAGTTCCGTTAAGTCCTTGGTATTTCAAAGGCACTTTGTTAAGGTCAATTTCAAGACCGTCAGCTAATTCACCGATTGCCACACAGACACCACCAGCACCAAAGTCATTGGATTTTTTGATGAGACGAGTCACATTACCATTGCGGAAAAGACGTTGAATTTTACGTTCTTCAATGGCATTCCCTTTTTGTACTTCTGCACCAGCTGTTTCAACAGATTCAACCGTTTGAACTTTAGATGAACCAGTTGCACCACCGACACCGTCACGACCAGTTTTACCACCGAGAAGAATAACCACATCACCAGCTTCTGGTTTCTCACGAACAACATTTCCCTTAGGAGCTGCACCGACAACGGCACCGAGTTCCATACGTTTAGCGACGAATCCTGGGTGGAAATATTCTTTAACATAAGTTGTGGCAAGACCAATTTGGTTACCATATGAAGAATAACCATGTGCCGCTGTTTTAGAAATCACTTGTTGTGGCAATTTACCAAGACGTGTTGCTGAAATTGGTCTTGTAATATCACCAGCACCTGAAATACGCATGGCTTGGTAAACATAAGAACGTCCTGACAATGGGTCGCGGATTGCGCCTCCGATACAGGTTGCGGCACCACCAAAGGGTTCAATTTCCGTCGGGTGATTGTGTGTTTCATTCTTGAACATCAAAAGCCATGGTTCTTTAACACCGTTCACATCAACTTCAATTTCAACAGAACATGCGTTAATTTCGTCTGACACTTCCATATCGTCCAAGCGACCATTCGCACGTTCATAACGACCAAAGATTGTCGCCATGTCCATCAATGTTTGTGGCTTTTCAGAACGTCCAAGTTCATCACGCATAGCAATATATTTATCATAAGTTGCCTGTAATTGTTTTTGGAATTTAGACGCTGAGAAATCAATATGTTTAAGCTCTGTTTCGAAAGTTGTGTGGCGGCAGTGGTCTGACCAATAAGTATCCAAAACTTTCAATTCTGTTTCCGTTGGCACGCGCCCAATTGATTTGAAGTACTCTTGGATAAAGACAAGGTCATCAACTTCCATGGCCAAACCTTGCTCAGCTTTATAATCAGCAAATTCAGCCGCTGTATAAGTCTTGAAGAAATCAAGATTTGGAATCGTTTTATCTGATTCTGAGAATGCTTGTGGCGCAATGCCTGTCGTAATATCTTTAAAACGAGAATCTACTGGATTAAGAAGATAATTCTTAACCGCATCAAGTTCAGCAGTATCAATATCCTTGTTAACAAGATAAAGTTGAGCCGTATTAACTGTTACATCATTACTGCTACCAAGAAGAAGCAAAGCTTCTTGTGAGGACGCTGCACGCTGGTCAAATTGACCTGGAAGTGATTCAATAGCAAAGAAAGCAGAAGTATCCAGAGCTACAGCCACTTGCTCCTCAGTTAAAATATCATCAGTCACCTGTTCTGAAAAAAGGTGCTTCTCAGCTCTGTCAAAGAGCTCCTCAGATAAATTAAAAACATCGTAAACCTGTACAATCCGCAAATCTGACAGTGTTTTTAGCTGCAAATTATGGCTCAGCTCCTTGGCCAAAGATTCTGATTTAACGCGAAATGCTGCTTTTTTCTCAACAAAAATACGTTTATCCATACTTTTTTCCTACTTGATTCCCTTCAATCTCTCTAAAACGACCGTATAGACATCTGTCAGCTCACCCAGCCCGCGGCGGAAGACATCTTTATCCATATGATGTCCTTGTGCATCCCAAAGACGGCAGTTATCTGGCGAAAACTCATCTGCCAAGATAATTTTGCCATCCTTGTCCTTACCAAATTCCAATTTAAAATCAATCAATTTAAGACCAATTTGGCTGAACCAATCTTTCAAAAGTTCATTAATACGACGTGTTTCTGCTTTGATATAGGCAATATCTTCATCATTTGCAATACCAAGGAATTTTACGTGTTCATCATTGATAAACGGATCATCCAAATCATCATTTTTGTAGTAAAATTCAACGATTGGCGTATCTAATTTAAGCCCTTCCTCAACACCAAAGCGTTTGGAAAAAGAGCCCGCTGTATAGTTACGAAGTACCACTTCAAGCGGAATAATAGCAACTTTTTTATTTAGCTGTTTTGTATCTGAAATTTTCTCAATAAAGTGTGTTGCAATTCCTGCCGCATTTAATTTTTCAAAAATTAAAGACGAAATCTGATTATTTAACTGCCCCTTGCCCGCGATCTGCTCCTTTTTAACGCCGTTAAAAGCAGTCGCTTGATCCTTGTACTGTGCAATAATCACATTTTCGTCTTCTGTTGCAAAAATATCCTTAGCCTTACCCGAATAAATAAGTTCTCTGGTCATTAAATTGTTCGCCTTTCATATATTCTACTTTAAATTTTAACACACAGATTTCTATAATTCAAGATTTAACAAACTTTGTTACAGAACAAAAATAAAATCGTTCGTTATTTGCGAACGATTTTATTTTAAAGCCTTTGTTCCAGATAATCTGTCAATTCTCCCACAGTCTGGATATCTTCCACATCTTCATCAGAAATATCAAGATTAAATTCATCTTCTAAAGTAATGATAAACTCCACGAGAGCAATCGAATCCATCCCTAGGTCGTCATGAAAAACGGTTTCTTTGCCTACCTTTAATCTTTCATCGTGCAGCTGTTGCTTAATCAAAGCAGAAAGCCTTGCAAAAATCTCACCATTAGTCATGCTAATCCCCCTTTTTAGAAAATTCTCCTACTAATTGACCGACAACATCAGTCTCAAGCATCGTACGTATTTGCTTTATCGTGTAATAAACAGACTTGGCATCACTCGATCCATGACACTTAACAACTGGTGCTTTAAGCCCAAAAAGCACTGCGCCGCCGGCACCTGAATAATCTAAATTATCTTTCAAATCATAAAGACTGTTTTTTAGTAAAAGGGCTCCCAATTTTGCTCTGACTCCTCCCTTTTTAATGGAAGTTTTCAACTGTCCCATAATACCAAGTGCCGTTCCTTCGATAGCCTTCAAGACTGCGTTTCCCGTGAAACCATCAGCGACAACCACATCGGCAACACCATTCATCAAATCACGCGCTTCAACATTGCCGATAAAATGAAGAGACTGATCAGCTGATAAGAGTTCAAAAGCTTCCTTACGCAGCGAGTCTCCCTTGGTTGATTCAGTTCCATTATTGAGCAGACCAATACGCGGTTGAGCAATACCGCGGACATTTTGAGCATAAAAAGAACCCAAAATAGCATACTGATACAGATGGCGGGCCGTATTTTCAGCATTAGCTCCCAAATCAAGCATGTCAAATCCCTGACCGTTAACCGTCGGCAGAGTTGACATCAACCCCGGACGGTCAATATTTTTAATGCGGCCGACAACAAAAAGACCGGCTGCCAGCAGAGCTCCTGTATTTCCCGCAGAAAGCACAGCGTCGGCTTTACCATCTTTAACCGCCTGCGCTCCTAAAATCATAGAAGCCTGCTTTTTCTTGCGGACAGCCTTGGCTGGCTCATCATCTGAATTAATTTTTTCATCGGTATGAACAATCGTAACCCGTTCATTTGCCTGAAGATAGGGCCTAATCTTAGCTTCATCTCCATAGAGCTGAATTTCAATATCAGGAAACTCTGCCAAAGCCTGATTAACCCCTTCAATAATAGCCTGAGGTGCGTTGTCTCCCCCCATAGCATCAACTGCAATTTTTTTCATTTTTCTTTCCTTTTTTACAATTATCCTTAATTATACCACGAACAAAAGGTCTTTAAACGTTACAAAAAAATAACAAATAGACCTAAGTTACACAAGCTGCAGATTAGAACATAACATATTCATTCCCTAATCCTTTTTCATGACACTACCCCATTTGTCCAGGTCATCAATGAATTTTTTACTTTTTAGATGAAGGCCCACATAATCTTCATAAAGCGCATCAATGAAGGTTCGAAGCTTTCTCTTCATTTCTGATTTTACAGAAATAGTCTTTAAATCCTCGAAACGAAGAGACTGAAAACGATCCAATAAATAAGGCACATTAGGATCCAAGTGACTGCGATGCTCATCTTTTTCATAATGTTCCGGACACAGCAATCCAGAATAACGGTGAGAAAAGTCAAAAGCCAAACCCACACGGTGGCAAATACAGCATTCATGAAAATTGAGCTGAACGCCAAAACGTTCCAAAATCTGAATTTCAAAGATATTCGTCAGGATTTCATAATCAAGACCCTCATCCATTAACTCCAATGTTTTAACCAGAAAGGCAAAAAGACTGGCATCAAAGCTGGCATCTGGAAGGGCAGCATCTGTCAAAGCCACAAGGTAGCTAGCATAGGCCAATTTATAAATATCGGCATTAATTTCCTTAAAAAGAGAAACTTCCTTATAATCCTCTATATAAGAAAGTCCTGTATCGTTAATCTTTAAGATGAAATCAGCCACAGTCAGCGGCTGAATAACCGAGGACAGCTTTGAATTGCCGGCATGGCGCACAAAAAACATATGCTTGCCTGAACTTTCCGTAAAAATTTTGACTAGTTTATCGTCCTCACGGAAAGGGCGGTTGTAAAGCACTAAACCTCTGGTTTCCTTAGTCTGCATACTGCTCCATAAATTCTTTCAAGCGTTCCATTGCTTCCTTAATCGTTTCCATACTTGCTGCATAAGAAATTCTAATATAGCCTTCTCCGTATTTACCAAAAGCAACACCTGGAATGAAGGCTACAGCCTTTTCTCTAGCAAAATCCTGCAAAAATTTAAAGGAATCCTGATTCTTTTCAGCAGGGATTTTAGCGAAAATATAAAAAGCTCCGTCCGGTTTAATAATTTTAAAGCCCATATCTTCCATTTTTTCAATGATATAATCCCTGCGCTTGATGTATTCTGCCTTCATTGGCAAAGCATCATCTTTACCATTTACCAAAGCTTCAATGGCTGCATATTGCACATTGGTAGTTGCCGCAGTTACCAAATACTGATGGCTCTTAATCAATTGCGCCGTTAAAAGAGCGGGGGCAAAAAGCAAGCCTAAGCGCCAGCCCGTCATAGCATGTGACTTTGACAAACCAGATATAAGGATCGTCTGTTCCGGCAGGTATTCTGCAATCGAAACATGACTTTCTTCAGTATAGGTTAATTCCGCATAAACCTCATCACTGATGACAAAAATATCGTATTTTTTAAGAACAGCAGCCAAATCCTTTATTTGCTGGCGCGAATACGTAACGCCTGTCGGATTAGTAGGATAGTTAAGAATAACTGCTTTTAGCGCTGCTCCTTCATCTACGATGGCCTTTTCAAGCATTTCAGGGGTCAGCACAAAGTCGTTGGCTCTCGTATCAATTTCAACGATATCTCCTCCGACCAAATTAACAATAGGCTCATAGCCAGGATAAGCAGGGGCTGGCAAAAGAACTTTATCCCCAGGTTCTATAATAGCCGTTAAGGTGGCTGAGAGAGCTTCAGTGGCACCGATGGTAACTAAAATTTCATTATCTGGATTGTAGTTTAGATGATATTTTTCACTGACAAAAGCACTGGCTGCCTGCCTCAGCTCCAAGAGTCCAGCCATACCGGTGTAATGACTTTTATCAGCATCAATCGCCTTTTTGGCAGCTTCCTTGATATGTTCTGGTGTTGCAAAATCCGGTTCTCCCAAAGTTAATTTTAAAATTCCCGGAATATCTGAAATTGATTGATCAAACTGGCGAATCATAGAGACTTCGATTCGGTCTAAATTCTTATTAAAACGTTTACTCAAATCCATAAAACACCTCTTACAACTATATTATCATTATTATACACCAAAAAATCTGCTTTTTCACCCCATAAAAAAATCGCTGAACAGCGATTTTCTTTTATTGTGGAAAAGTAAACTCAAATAAAGGCGAGAGCGGTCGTTTTTCGTGCACACGAATAATGGCTTCTGAAATTAAATCAGCAATCGAAATTTGCTCAATCTTATCGATCAAACGTTCTTGCGGTAAATCAATAGTATCCAAAACAACCAGTTTTTCAATGGCAGAATTCTGAATATTATCCAAAGCAGGACCTGACAGCACAGGATGGGTGCAGGAAGCATAAACAGCTGTTGCACCGGCTGCAGCAAGAGCATCGGCAGCATGGGCAATCGTTCCTGCTGTATCAATCATATCATCAATTAAAATACAGGTTTTCCCGGAAACATGCCCAATAATATTCATAACTTCACTGGTATTCATTTTATTGACATTTCGCCGCTTATCAATAATAGCAATCGGCGTTTGGAGGAACTGAGCCAGTTTGCGGGCTCGCGTAACACCGCCATGGTCAGGACTGACGACAACATAGTCACTGCCGCACATGCCGCGGCGGACAAAATAATCAGCAATCAAAGGCGCTCCCATCAAGTGGTCAACAGGTATATCAAAGAATCCTTGGATTTGTGCTGCATGCAAGTCTACAGTCAAAAGACGGTCAACACCTGCTACTGCAAGCATATTGGCAACTAATTTGGAGGTAATTGGTTCACGGGCACGTGCTTTTCGGTCTTGGCGGGCATAGCCATAGTAAGGCATGACAACACTGATTGTTTCAGCACTGGCACGTTTAAGAGCATCAACCATAATTAAAATTTCCATTAAATGATAATTGACCGGTGAGCTGGTTGACTGCAAAATAAAAACATGTTTCCCACGAATGGATTCTTCGATATTAACCTGAATTTCTCCATCAGAAAATTGACGGACCGTTGATTTCCCAAGACTGATTCCGATAGTTTTGGCTACTTTTTCTGCTAATTCTTTGTTTGAAGACAGAGCAAACAATTTTAAATTAGAATACGACATAATTCCTCCAAAGTTTTAATCCCTTACCATTTTATCGTTTTTAGGGTAATTTTTCAATTAGATTTACGAGGATATTTTTAGAAAAAATAAAAAGATAAGACGTATCTTATCTTTTTTACACAACTTTTTAGTTTGGATAGATGTAGCTTACACTTCCTGGATTGAACCATCCACGGTAGTTACCGATAGATTGGTTACCATTATAATTAGCTTCTTGAACTTGAATTTGACCGCCTTGAACACCTGTAACATAAGCCACGTGTCCATAGCCGCCATCGTTCCATACTGCTACAGCACCAGCTGTAGGTGTAGAACCAACTCTGTATCCGGCTGCTGCTGCACTGGCTGCCCATTGGCCGCCATTACCCCAGTAGTTGCCAACCCAAGGAGCTAATGATTTAACACCCCAAGTACATTGACCAACTGGATATGTATTTGCAGAAGAAGTATTGGATGACGCTGTTGTTGTGGATGCTGCTGCCGTACTTGCAGTTGACTGCTGTGTCTGCGCTGCACTTTGCTGTCCTGCATTATTATTAGTAGCTGCTGCTTGTGTAGTAGATTCACTTGCTTGTGCTGCTGGAGCAGTTTGCTCTTGTGTTTGCTGTGCTTGTGAAGATTGTTCTTGATTAACAGCTTGTTCTTGATTGTTGGTTTGAGAATTGGCATCAGCAGCTGGCTGTGCTTCTTGGTTTTGTTGATTAGTCGCTGCTTGCTGCTGTGCTTGCGCAGCCTGTTCTTGTAAAGCTTTAGCTTCAGCCGCTGCTTTAGCTTCGGCTGCTGCTTGTGCTGCTGCTGCCTGACGAGCTGCCTCTTCAGCTGCTGCTTTTTGAGCAACCAAGGTAGCTTTTTGATTTTGTGCAGTTGATAATTCAGCTTGCAAGTTTAATTGTGCTGCTTCCAATTGTGCTTTTTGTGTTGTTAAAGCATTTGTATTTTGAGTAATTGTTGCTTGGTTAGCTGCAACAGTGTTAATCGCTGCTTGATTTTCCTGTTGTTTTTGTTCAACAGCTGCTTTATCTTGCTCTTGCTGTTTAAGCATTTTTTTATTTGCTGAAACAACTTCACGGATAGCTGAAACGCGGTTAATAGCATCAGAAACTGATTTTGAATTAACAATAGCGTTGATATAGCTTGCAGCTGCATTACTCTTTTGGGCGCTGCGAGCTTGTTTTTTCAAAGATTCATTGCGAGCAACAATCTTATTTGAAAGGGTTTGAATTTCTTTCCCTAAAACAACAGATTGAGCTTCAAGTTTTTGGTTTTCAGCTTGCAGTTGTGCCTGCTGTGTCTGCAAAGCACTGACTTGTCCCTGAATAGTATTAACTTGTGTCTGAGCTGCCTGCTGTTGAGCAGTCAAATTATTAATTTTAGCATCTTGCGACGCGATTTGTGAATCAAAATCATCAGCACTCACAGATGACAGTACTGTCGCAGAACTAAGTGTTACACCACTAACTAAAACTGCAGATAAAATTCTTTTTTTCATTACAAATATAACTCCTTTTTCGATAAGACTTTATCATTATATCAAAAAAAGCCGTTTTATATATTACGGCATTATTACATTTTTATTTAAAAAGCTTTAACGACGCCTTTCAAGATAGATCTTCTCTAATAATTTTTGCAGTAAAAGAAAGGCAAGCGTATTGAAAATCAATGACGGTGCTAAATTATAAGTGATAAAATCATTTAAAGGATAGGCTGTTAACTGATAAAAATAGGCTATGGCAATACTAGTAAAATCAAGAAAGAAAAGCAAGATAAAGAAAACCAGGAAACGTGAAAGGGGCCGTTCGCTGCTGACATGCTTCCAGATTTTAATCATGACGACCGCTATCAGCGGAAACAGCAGTGTCATGATGCCAAAATTATAGATTCCCAAATAGTAAAAATCATAGATAATCCCTAAAAGAAAAGCCAAGATAAAAACAAAATAAGGATTAAAAATAATTGTGTAAAATAAGAAAAGAAGAATTAAAAGATGACTGGAAACAATAAACTGATTGTGGAAGAGAATCCGCAACAATAGCGACAAATGCCCGTCCAAAAGCAAGAGAAGGAAAGCTAACAAAACAGCAAAAGGTTTATTTTTAAAGACAGACATGTTAATCACCTACCAAGGTTACATGAGAAATATCTGACAAATCAATCGCTGGTTTGACAATGATTTTTCGCGAAAGATTGTTAGAATTATCTTCTTCAGAGACAACTTTACCAACAGAAATTCCTTCCGTACTCTGACCGTCCAAACCGCTGGTTGTAACAGCATCACCCTTTTGAACTTTGAGAGAGGAGGTCAGCTGTGTAATTTCAAAAGTTCTGGATTCAATATCATAATGCGTTAAAATACCAAAAACATCACCCTTTTTAGCGGTAATTTTAACAGGAATTTCATCCATATTTTTAGTATTAGAAAGTAACTTTACAGAACTTGAACCGGCGGTTGTTTGAGCAACTTTTCCGACTAAACTGCCATTGGAAAGAACCAGCATATTTTTAGTAACCCCATCTTTTTCTCCTAAATCTATAGTTAGAACATCGAGCCAAGAGACAGGTGAGCGAACGATAACTTTGGAAGACAAAACTGTTTGATCAGGAAAAGATTCCTTAATTTTTAGAGTTTTCCGAAGAGCTGTATTTTCTTCTTTTAGTTTTTCTATTTCGCTTTGCTGCCCTTCGAATTGTTCCACTTTGCGCTTTAATGATTTATTTTCCGAATTTGTCTTAAACAACTGTTTGGTGCCATCAATCAATTGAAATGGTAAATTCAAAATTTCATCAACACTGGAAACCGCGGTATTAACTGGCTTAGACACTGATTTTATAACAATGGAATCTTGAAAAATAAAAAAAAGTCCTATTGCAATTGCCAGCAATGCCGTAACAACAAAAACAATAAAACGTGATAATCTCATTTTTTTCATTTTAACCACCCGCACACAAGCTATAAATAAAACGAGATATCAACAGATAATCTCGTTTAACTACGGAGAATGGGGGATTCGAACCCCCGCGCCAGTTTCCCGACCTAACGATTTAGCAAACCGTCCTCTTCAGCCTCTTGAGTAATTCTCCAAATATG